>NHCU01000040.1 GCA_002167365.1 Betaproteobacteria bacterium TMED41
TTTTTCCACTTCCCGAATCGCCTATCAAGGCAACCATTTCCCCACTATCTATTTTTAAGTTCAAGTCATGAACTGAAAATTCATTAGCACCAAAACTTTTTGATACTCTCTGCAAAACTATTTCAAGACCCATATTAAAATCCTAAAACTTTAAATACTGTAATTCAACAGGCCATGTTACATTTGCCAGAAGCAACTCCATCAGGATCAATTTTTTTCAAAGTTTTGGACACATGCAACAACTTTTCACTGCTCTCAGATCCAGTTAATGCTTGCTCAAGAGCAAATAAAATATTTGCGTTACGGGGTGCAAGAATGCTTGCTTTTTCTAGTATCTCTATAGCTTCCGCCTTTCGCTCATAATGAATTAGCGACCTACCATAAGCGAGAAGAGCATCATAATTTGATGGTTCCAAAACTCTCCACTGTGATGAAAATTCGAAAGCACTTTTCCAATTTTGTTCAGAAATATATTTCGTGAACTTCAAAAAATTTGGTTGTTCGCTCAAGTCTTTTTCCCAAAAAGTTAAACCTTGAATAGTGTTGACTTTAAATTTTTTTGATTGGCGTAAATCTATTATCCAATCACTGGGCAAAGCGTAATATCCGCCTGAATGTCCAGCTGAAAAAAAAGTTGTTATGCCTATTAAATTCCCTTTTCCATCAAATAAACCACCTCCGCTTCCTCCGGAAGAAAAACCAGCAGTTGTTTTAACTACAAAACTATTCTCCATTGGGTGCAAAGCACTTATCCTACCTTCGGTAAAAAAGGCATCAGCACCTCCTGGGTATCCATAGAAATAAACCATGTCACCAATAATCATTTCAGATGGTTTTCTTAGATTTACAGCTGGGAAATTTAATGTTGGTGCCTCAAGTAGGCACAGGTCCCTATGTATGTTTTTCTTAAAACTTGTCACATGGAAGCTCAAAGCACCCTTCATAACAGAAATCCTGTTACTTTTTCTAATCACATGACAATTCGTTAAAACTTCGCCCGGGCCAATAATAACACCAGAACCTGAATATAATCTTCCATCGGCGGGAGCCAAAACTTTTAGTACACCCATAGAAAGACCAGCATAAAACTCTGAAGACAAATTAGATCTTTCTCTGGAAAACAAGGAGGAGTTAAAAAATATGGTCAACAACAAAACGGAAAGGCATAAAAAATAGAATTTTGTTTGTGTACGTCTTTTTTTAGTGCTCATTCTTTTACCCACTCAGCTTTTTTTACTTTCCACTCTTGTTTCCCATTTGAAACCTTCGAACAACCAAGAGCTTCTGGTTTTGCTAAAGGGTACAAAATTGAGCGGCCTCTGTCTCCTGTCCTGTAATTCATGAACCAGCGTTCCAATGTTACTTTTAAAGAGTTTTTGGTATGAATATTTGAAATATAAATCATTACACCACCCCTATTGACGCACTTTGCATCAAAATCAGTGGTAAATTTAACAAAATCATTTGCATTTTCTTCACTCAAAACTGGATTAATAGAAAAAACAGCGAAGAAAAAAATCAGTTTGATGAATACAATACCAGGGTTACAAAGTTTATGGATCATATTTTGGTTCTAAATAGTGATAAAAAATGAAAATAACATCTCAATAGAATTTACTATAAGAGTAATTTGTTAAAAACAAGTTCCTTTTTTTATTTTAATTTTATAAGGATTCTAGAGATAATGAAAATTGAAAGAACAAAAAAAGACCCTTTATTAGGTTTTCTTAAATTTATTTTCGGAACAATGATTTTGATTATTTTTTCTAATTTAAAAGCGATGGAAAATCCAAAAACTTTACCCAATGGATCAATAATCGCCGCCAAAACAGGAATAATGCAATTTATTATTGTTCCTGTAAAACACCAAAAAAATAAAAAATTTCATGTAGAAACAATTAAAATGCTTTGTTCGGAGAAAAAAACTTGTTTTTTAAATTTTTTTACCAACTCAAAAAGTGTAAAACTAAGTTTTCCACTTGATGACAAAATTCTGAATGAACCTACTTTGATGTACAGAAGATCAGCTAAGCATCAAAATGCAACATTTCAATGGAGTTGTCGTCTTAATCTAGCTGTCACAAACTGCTTTTGAGCTGTGCTCCAGCTGAAACAGTCAAATCTTTTGCAAATTTAGTATCAGTAGAATCAAGAACCGTGGCGCTTAAAACCTCTTTTTCATTCTTGGGAACAAAGTAAAACCTAATGTTTGGATTTTCACTGATAGCAAAATCTAAATCGGCTGTAAGAATTTTTTTGCTGCCTTGTTTGACCTCAATTTTTCTGACAAAAAGAGGAGGCAAATATAAACGCGTTACTTGGTCCATTTGCATGCCAGAAAAATTAGGATGAGAAACCATTACTTGTGCAAGTGTTGGTTTTCCGATNTCTACCTTTTTTTCAACTCTCAAACGCATTTTTCCCATCCTGGCTAAAGCTNCTTCTTGATCTTTTCCCGCCGGTGCAGAGCATCCGCCAGATGCCCTAACAAACTGGTTGACCATATGCAATGTGCCGTCATTTAATTCAGCAACAGCTCTAACGTAGGTATACTCCTCCAATCTNACTCTAGTCTCGATGTCAGCCCTTCCAGCTTCAACACTAAGAGTAAAAACNCCCGCAACTGGGGTTGGATTATTATCNATTAATAAATAAAGTTTCTTAATAAACCTATTTTCAGTTTGTTCAATCTTACTTACTATCGAAATAGGAACAACGGCTGCATCCTCAGCTCTGAAAGGGGCAGAGATAGATAGAATGTTGTCAGCATTTTCATTTATTGTCTTTTCCGAGAATAAAGATTTTTTTAATTTCAACCATTTTTCAGTTTGTGGGGATGGATTAACAATCTCACCAGAAAACAAACTCTGAACCCCGAAAAAACAAAGAAAAATAAAAAAAACGAGCTTAACTATTTTTTCACTGAATACATGATTCACGAGACTACTCCCATTCTATTTCCGCATATGCAGAAGTAACATTACGCTTATTGAAGAGCTCTGACAACCTCCAACCATCTTTAATTTCAATGGAAACTTTTTGAACAGCCTCTCTTATGGGCATTCCCTTTGCAATTGCTTTTTTAGTCAGGTCGTACAGTTTTGTTAAATATTTTTTTTGGTTCCCCAGTTTTTTAGAATCTATTTCCTGATATTTTCCATGACCCGGAACAATAAATTTTACCTGAATTCCCTTCGACCCTGAATGAGCAGATTTTGTGATTTCTTCTGTAGTTTTTATCCAATTTGTTAAATTTCCGTCCAAGACAGGCATGTGATCAACGAATAAAAGATCNCCAGTCCATAAAACTTTATTATGCACATCAAAAACTGTTAGATCATTATCAGTATGAGAGGTTTTCCAAGCTTTTAAAAATAATTTTCTACCTCCCAAGTCNATCTCCAAATTGTCTATAATTTCTCTTGTGATAGGCTCTGGAACTACAACATTGTCCATGCCCATCAATTCATACATCCGTTTATTGAAAGTTTTAAACCTTGAACTTAATGCTGCCTCATACCTTTCATGAGCAATAAACTCTGGTTTGGGATTCAAATCTTTAAAAACTGAATTGCCTCCAACGTGATCAGGATGCGCGTGAGTGTTAATAACGAAACAAATAGGTTTAGATGTGGTTTTTCTTATATATCTAAGTAAAGCAAGACCAGTATTTTTGCTTCCACCAGTATCTATGACAGCAACACATTTATTACCAACCACAAANCCATAATTTGAAATATGGCCTAAGTTTTTTTTAGAAAAATCATCAATNAAACCAGTGAAAACAAAGGTACTATCTCCTATTTCGGTAACACTATTTTCAAATTCATTTAAGNTACGTTTATCAAGTCCAAAAGAAACAGTTTGATTTGAATCGATGACTTTTTTTAAGCTTTTGTTGCAAGGCNTTACTTCGCCAAACTCTTTGATCTCCAACTCTCTCCATACGTGCTGAACATTCAAAGCATGTCTTTCCGAATAACCAAGTAATTTTTTAAATTCCAGTAGCTCAAGTCTTTTATCAGCGTCAGATCCGTTTCCTCCTACATTAAAATCAGTTTCAACGAGCATTGAAAGATCCGATAGATAATTTCTNGTCATATCAATATCAAGTTCATTAAAAAAATTTTCTGATCCAATGCTTCCACTTCCCACAACATATGTTGGCTTCAAATCCTCTAAGATTTTTAAACTTTTTATCCACTCACTTGTATTTGCATGTAACAAGCTAGGTAAGTTGCCCACATGTACCATTCTCCCTGCATATAAAATACCTGCTTTTTGATTCCAGAGAACGCTATCACCACTATTTTTTGCACATTCAAACGTATAAATTATCCAATCGCCTAATTGAGGATGGAGTATTTTTTGATCATTTGGTATGTAGGTAGGATAAATAATTTTTTCATCTAATAACCCCGGTTCAGGAATTGCCGCAAACAAATCCTTTCTGCACTGGACACATTTGGAACGCATCACTTCTGATGTGATTCTGGAACTCATAAAGACAGTTTGGTTAGATCCGAAAGCCGAATTTCCAAGGACATTTTCAGGCTTACCTGTTGAGTTGAAGACCCATTTTACATATGGCAAATCTTTTCCGTGAATTTTTTTTACTGAGTTGAGAATCTCATTTGCATATCTTGGATGCGGACCAGGATCAACAATAAAAATACCATTTTTTTTAATCTCAACTATATTGTGTATCGCAGTTTCTATTCCCAAAGGAGACAAATGACCGCCAAGATCAGAGACTTTGTAAATGACAGACTCATCTGATTCATATATTTTTTGTGAATCAAGTTCAATTGAAATAATATTATCTGGAAAGTTTCTTTTAGAGCCGAAGCTTATAGAGTGTTGAAAAAAAAATAAGACTATGATGGATANGAAAATTAGCTTAGAAATTTTANTNATAGTGNAAACAGGTTTTTTGGAAGTAAATTTTATGAAGTTCAAATTGGAANTCATTTTCATCAAATTTTTTAAAACTATTCCTCAAGTCAAAACCAAAGTAATTAACTTGGTGGGCCGTGCAGGACTCGAACCTGCGACCAAGGGATTATGAGTCCCCTGCTCTAACCAACTGAGCTAACGGCCCGAGGCAATACTATAAACTGTCTAAGAAACTCTTTAATTTATCACTCCTACTTGGATGTCTAAGTTTTCTCAATGCTTTTGCTTCAATTTGTCTAATTCTCTCTCTGGTTACATCAAACTGTTTTCCAACCTCTTCCAAAGTATGGTCAGTTGTCATTTCAACACCAAATCTCATTCTTAAAACCTTTGCTTCTCTTGGTGTTAAAGAGTCTAAAACTTCTTTCACAACATCTCTCATTGAATCTTGTAGAGCTATTTCCATAGGCAAAAGAGTGTTTAAGTCCTCAATAAAGTCTCCAAGATGCGAGTCATCATCGTCGCCAATAGGCGTTTCCATAGATATTGGCTCTTTGGCTATTTTCATAATTTTGCGAACTTTATCTTCCGCCATTTCCATTTTTTCTGCCAAAACTTGGGGTTCAGGCTCTTTACCAGTTTCTTGAAGCAACTGTCTTGAAATTCTGTTCATTTTATTAATAGTTTCTATCATATGAACTGGAATTCTAATTGTTCTTGCTTGATCAGCTATCGAGCGAGTAATTGCTTGTCTTATCCACCAAGTGGCATATGTTGAAAATTTATAACCTCTTCTATATTCAAATTTGTCAACTGCTTTCATTAGCCCAATGTTTCCCTCTTGAATGAGATCGAGAAACTGTAAACCCCTGTTTGTATATTTTTTAGCAATGGAAATAACTAGTCTAAGATTAGCTTCAGTCATTTCTTTTTTTGCATCACGAGCTTTTCGCTCTCCCTTGGTCATTGATTTATTGACTTCTCGAAGGTCACTTAAGGGAAGAACTACTCGGGCCTGAATATCCAACAAAGTTTGCTGAAGCTCTTGTAAAGCAGGCAAATTGCGCCTAAGAAGGCTAGAATCTTCAGTCATTGTTTGTGCTTTATTTTCAAATAAATGCAAGTTGGTCTCATTGCCTGCCCACTGTTTGACCAACCATGAATGAGACAAACCAATTCTTTCAACAACAAGATGCCTTATTTTTCTCTCGACATGCCTAACCTCCTCGACTTCATTTCTTAATGTATCAGCAAGCTTTTCAACAATTTTTGCAGTGAATCTGATACCCATCAATTCTTCCCTGATGGTCTCTTGCGCTTTAACATAATTTTCAGATTTATAGCCTTGTGTCTCAAAGGCGTCTCTCATCTTGCCAAATTGTTTTTCAATTTGACTTACTTTCTCTAATACAACTGTTTTCCTCTCAAGAAACTTTGCAGCATTGATTGATGCCTCCCCCTCGCCGTCATCCTCATCTTCCTCGATCGCGGCGATTTCGGCTTCTTGTGATACTAAAAGATCTTCCTCAGGAGCATCAGGGTCAACAATTCCATCAACCACTTCCTCAATACGTAACACATCTGAACTTATTTTTTTCCCGTATTCAATGATTTCATTTATTGTTATGGGGCACGATGCAATTGCATAGATCATGTCCCGTAGNCCAGCTTCAATGCGCTTAGCAATCTCTATTTCCCCCTCCCTGGTTAGAAGTTCGACCGATCCCATCTCTCTCATATACATTCTTACAGGNTCAGTGGTTCTTCCAAATTCAGAATCAACAACTGTTGACAGTGCGGCCTCCGCCTCCTCTTCGGCATCATCGGTATCTCTCGCGGGCGATCCAGATAATAAAAGAGTCTCACTATCAGGAGTTTGCTCATAAACAGCTATATTCCATTCGTTGAAAGTTATTACAATTGATTCCATTTGATCACTGTCTATCTGAACATCTGGAAGATGGTCATTGATTTCACCGTGAGTCAAATACCCTCTTTCTTTTCCCAAAAGTATTAAGGTTTTGAGACGTAACTTCCTGGCTTCTAACTCCTCATCAGATAATGGGCCAGCAGGCATAAATTCTAAAAGCTTTCTATCTCTCGACCTTCTACCAGCCCGTTTTCTTGGCCNGCCTACTTTATTTGGAGTTTTCCTCGTTAAAGAATTTTCATTTGAATTATTGTTNTCTAAATTCTCTGCCTTTCGGGCAGCAATCATCTCAGCTTTNGTTCTTCTACCCCTGCGTTTTTTTTGAGGTTTTTCAACACTTAAATTTAATTCATTAGTTTTACTAACAACTGGACCAGGATCTTCAATAGAAACATTTTTTCTGTCATCTGATTTTTTGGTTGCAGTTTTACTCAATCTTTTGGGCTTAGTATCTGTAACGCTTTTTCCCCGAAGAGAATTTCTTTTGGAATTCTTGACAACACTTGACTCTTTTTTCTTATTAACATTTGATGAAGAAGGCAATTTTATGTCCCTTTTTGTTGAATATTTAGACAAACCACGTAGGATAACAGACTTATTAGAGCTTGTTACCGGTTAAATTAGATATTTTATTTCTGACTTCAGATAATTTATCAAATGATTCCCCATTTTTGATAATTTGTGACGCCTGGGACTCTAAGCAATTGATTAATAATCTTTTTAAAATATACTTAACATCTTCTTTGGCAGAATTATAGCCATAGTCAGGCATATCATCTATTGTCGAATCATCATCACAACCTTTTTTTAACAAATGAATAGCATCGTCATCTATATAATCGGTTTTTTTTATAGCTTCCTTTATTTTCGCCAGATTGTGTTTTGAGTTTTTGCTAAAGTCAGAATTATTTAACAGAATTATTATCGCATTTTTTTGAATGTCTGAAAATATTGGATACTTTGAAGCCTCTATTTCACTCAGAAGATCATCTATCTCTCTCAGTAGCACAGGAAAACGAATAAAAATTTTAAAAATTCTAACATTTAAAGGAATTAATTTTCTACTGAATAATTTTTTTGACTCAGACGGAAGCTTCTTTTGATGACTATAATTAAATTTAGTATAGTCATTGTTTAGAACTTCAGCTGAAAAGTCGAATCTTTTTACAGCCTCTAAAATTATTTGATTTTTCAGAATACCTTCATGCATGACTTTAAGAAATTCCTGCAAATTGCTCACTATCTTAGTTCTTCCTTCAACAATATTTTGATTTAATTGTTTGCTAGCCAAATCAAAAAGAAATTCTGATAGTGGCATTGCCTGTTTCAACAACAAATTCATAGCATCAAGCCCTTGTGACCTAATATAATTATCTGGATCATTACCTGTTGGTAAAAAAACAAAATCGACTTTTATTAACGATTTTAGCTCGGGAAGAATCACATTCAAGGCCCTACGAGCGGCTTTTTTTCCAGCTGCATCACCATCAAACATAAAAACAATCGTTTCAGCGATCCGTGAGAGTGTCGAAAATTGTACTTTGGTAAAAGAAGTCCCTAAGGTAGCAACAGTATTTTTAACTCCATTTTCGTATAACCCAATAACATCCATATATCCTTCAACTACAATTACTTCCTTTGCTTTATTAATGTACCCTTTGGCTTCGAAAATTCCATAAAGCTCTTTTCCTTTTGAAAAAATTTCAGTTTCTGGCGAATTTAAGTATTTTGGCTGTTCATCTCCGAATGATCTAGCTCCAAAACCAATAACTTCCCCAGAGATATTAAAAATTGGAAACATTAATCTATTTCGAAATCGATCATACTTTACCGAAGATTTCGATTCTGACTGTATGACTAAACCAGAATCAATTAAGGATTTAAAATCATAATCATCATGAAAAACCGACCGCAGTTCACTCCATCCTCTAAGAGACACTCCCAGATGAAAACGTAAAGCTGTTTTACCACTAATGCCCCTACTCTTGAGGTACGCGACAGCCTTTTGGTTTTCCTTGAGATTTTTTTGATAAAATCTTGCAGCAGTAATTAATATTTGTTTGAGTTTACTTCTAACTAAATTCTTTTCTTTAAAATCTGTGGACTGTATCTGACTTTCATTTGGGACTGTCATTCCATGTTGTTTAGCCAGATCACTTAAAACTTGAGTAAAACTAAGGCCGCAATAGTCCATCAAAAATTTGACCGCGTCTCCAGATGCACCGCAACCAAAACAATGATAAAACTGTTTATGAGCATTAACTGTAAATGATGGAGTTTTTTCGCTATGAAATGGGCACAAAGCGGAGAAATTCGAACCCTTTTTTTTCAATTCAAGGTGTGATCCAATGACTGTAACAATATCGGTTCGGCTTATTAAGTCATCTAAAAAATCTCTCGGAATCATAAAGATTTTACCTGACTAATAGCTTGACCAAAAGGTAAGCTTTTTGGTTAATTTAATTAACTAATTGATTTCAAAAATTAGTATTTCCTAGAAGGAATCATTTGACTGCGAATTCGTTTATGATGCCTTTTAACAGCGGCTGCTTTTTTTCTTTTCCTCTCCGCAGTCGGCTTTTCATAAAACTCTCGAGCCCTTAATTCTGTTAACAAACCAATTTTTTCAATCGTTCTCTTAAATCTGCGCATAGCCGATTCAAATGGCTCATTTTCTTTTAATCTTACTATAGGCATTTTGTTTTATTGTTTAAAATTTAGGAACCGTTTATTATGAATGAGCTAATTATATTTGGCAAGAACTCTGCGCCATGAAAACAATTTATAAAGAAATTAAAGTTTTAGGTATTGAGACAAGTTGTGACGACACAGGAGTTGCTATCCTTTCCACGAAGTATGATTTGAACAATCCAAATAATTCCATCTGCAGAGTCTTATCAGAAAGAGTCTCTTCTCAAGTTAATCTTCATTCTAAGTATGGTGGCGTAGTTCCAGAATTGGCCTCGAGGGAGCATCTTAAAGCTCTTTTGCCATTAACCAAAGAAGTATTTGCAGAAGCTAAACTGAGTTTAAAAGATATAGATGCTATCGGCGTAACAACTGGTCCAGGATTGTCTGGAGCACTTTTAACTGGAACGAGTTTTGCCTGTGGTTTATCAGAAGCGACACTGTGCCCACTTATTCCTGTTAATCACTTGGAAGGACACGTTTTATCAGTTTTACTAGAAAATAACTCTTTAATGGATAAAAAATGTGAATTTCCATTTTTGACACTGCTTATTTCTGGTGGTCATACTCAATTGATTGAAGTAACTGAGGTGGGTTCATACAAAGTCTTGGGACAGACAATTGATGATGCAGCAGGCGAAACATTTGACAAAACAGCGCTACTATTGGATTTAGGCTATCCTGGAGGGCCAGCAATTTCTGAACTTGCACTCAGAGGAAACAAATACAAATTTAGGTTTCCGAAACCTCTTTGTAATAGAGACACTCTCGACTTTAGTTTCTCAGGTTTAAAGACTGCCGTACTAACTCAAACAAAAAAAAATGATCTTAATGATCCTGACACAAAAAAAAACATAGCATCGAGCCTTGAGTTTACAATTTCAGAAATTTTAATCACTAAATGCAGGCTAGCTTTAAAGAACACTGGGCTTAAAAGAATTGCTCTTGTGGGAGGCGTTGCTTCAAACCGGTTGATTCGAGCAAGTTTTGTTGCATTATCGAAAGAGTTAGGGGTTGAGGTATTTGTTCCCTCCAAAAAATTATGTACGGATAATGGGACAATGATAGCTTGGGCAGCAACTCAAAAACTTTTATCTGGTTTCATACCTGTTAAGACAGAAAATATAGAAATCTCTCCCAGGTGGTCCATTGAAAACAAATACCAAAATTAATAAATATCATCATTTATTTTTTAAAAAATGCCTGAATATTTGAGTGGTGACTAACAAATAAAATTAATGAAATTACCCATGTGGCAAAAATAAGTACCTCATAATTTTCAGTCCAGGATATTGGTATGATGATAGCAGACAGAAAGACTGTGGCGAGGGCAGATGACAATGCCGCAATAAAAGAGATGTTAGTCAAACAATAAACAAATATCCAAACACATAATACCGAAATACCAAGAAAACCGTCTAAACCGATTAAAATGCCACCACTGGTGGCTACCCCTTTACCCCCCTTAAATTTAAAAAAGATTGGAAATATATGGCCAAGTAAAACAGCTAACATTGATCCAGCTATTAGGAATTCAGCCTCTGAAGCTAATAAATCCTCAACTAAAAAATACTTTACAGAAAAAATAACTAAGAAACCTTTTGAAGCGTCACCAAAAAGTGTTAAAAAGGCTGCAGGCAAATCTCCTGTTCTCATCACATTAGTTGCTCCAGGATTTTTTGAACCGTGAAACCTAGGGTCATCTAATCCTCTTGATTTACTGACCAGAATTGCAAATGAAATTGAGCCTACCAAATAAGAAAGAAGCCAAACCAAAACATCAAGTTTTAAGATCATTTGAAACATCTCAAGCTCTTGGATGATGTTTGGCGTGAATTGACTTTAAACGATCGCCAGCAACATGTGTATATATTTGAGTTGTTGAAATGTCAGAATGCCCAAGTAACAATTGGACCGCTCTTAAATCTGCACCATTATTTAACAAATGCGTAGCAAAAGCGTGTCTCATACTATGAGGGGAGAAATCTATTGGTAAACCGGCTTCACGAACACACACCCTAAAAAGCTTCCAAACCCCTTGTCTAGTTAAAGATGAACCCCTTTCGGTTAAAAACAAAACATCCGAAGCTTTATTTTTGAGAAGTAAAGGTCTACTTTTTACCAAGTATTGTTCTATCCAATAAGCCGCAAACTCTCCAAAGGGAACTAGCCTTTCTTTATTTCCTTTCCCAAGAATTCTCACTACACCATCCATGAAAGAGCAAGAGATACATGACATCTTAATTAACTCAGTAACTCTTAGTCCAGTTGCATACATCAACTCTAATATCGCTCTGTTTCTCAAGCCTAAGATTTTTGTGGTGTCTGGAACACTAAGCAAACTCTCAATTTGATTCTCACGGAGTACATTCGGTAGTTTTTTAGCAAAGTGTAGCGATTTTAATTTCTTGCATGGGTCATCTGATCTAACCCCCTCCCTGATTAACCAAGTAAAAAAACGCCTAAATGAAGATAACCGGCGACTGGAGGTTGCCGTACTCACTTTTGAAAAGGTTTCTACAAAGTAAGTACTGATAATTTCTTCGTTAACTAATAAAAAATTTTCTTCATTATAATTCTGTTTTAACCAACGATGAAATTCGAGAAGATCTCTTTCGTAAGAGGTGATTGTGTTTTGGGAAAGCCCATCTTCTAACCATAGAACCTCGGAAAATTTATCCACACTACCACTCACCTCCAAATCTAAAGCGTTTTTATTAGCTAGCATCATCTATTGCTCACATTGGCCAATTGCCCAAATAATATGGGGTGTAAGTATTGATCTTTTTTCATTTAATCTAATCATTAATGTTTTTTTAATTTCAGCAATTGTCCCATCATTTGCTAATTTATTTTCTTTCTGCTTATTCGCTGCATTTCCAAGTCCTATTGCAATATTTCTAAGCCACCTTTCGTAACCGATTCTCAAAATTGGACTACCAGAATGATTTTGCAAAAACTGTGTCTCACTCCACTTAAAAAGATTAATTAAAGAAATATTATCAAGCCCATTTTGAACATCAAATTCTTTAAGAGTCGAAAGCTTGGCATATTTATTCCATGGGCAGACTAATTGGCAGTCATCGCAGCCATAGATTCGATTTCCGATCAAGTGTCTTAAGGGTTCTTCAATTATCCCCTTTTTTTCAATTGTAAGATAAGATATACATTTTTGCGCATCGAGTACATAAGGGCCGATAAAAGCTTTTGTTGGACAAATGTCCATACAGGCAGTGCAAGTTCCACACAGATTTTTTTGGATATGTCCATGAGTTGTTTTGAGGGGTAAATCAGTGAGCAAGGAACCAAGGAAGAAAAACGACCCTTCATTCCTCTTTAAAAGCAAAGTGTTTTTGCCTCTCCAGCCAAGACCCGATTTTTGAGCAAGTTCAACTTCTAAAAGTGGAGCAGAGTCTACACATGCTCTAAAACCATACGAACCAACTTCAGCAGAAATTTTTTTTGCTAATTTTGCAAGTCTTTTCCTCATTACGCGATGATAGTCTTTTCCTCGAGCATATAAGGAAATTGTGGCCTTTTCAGGTTTCTGTAAACCTTGGATTTCTGCATTTATCCAATTTGATTTGTTTGCTCTTGGCAAATAATTCATTGAAACCATGATCACTCTTTTGACTCCATCAAAAAGTGTATTTGGATTCTTTCTTACATTAATACTATCCTTTAAATACTTCATTTCCCCATGAAAACCTTGATCGATCCATTTTTTATAATATTTCATTGGATCTGTTAAATTATTTGGAGATTCAACATCGACTACAGCTAAATCTGAAAACCCAAGATCTTGGGCCCAACAAGAAATTTTTTTTGATGTCAAAAGATCGGAGTGTTTTTGTTTTTTCACAATGGCCCGAGAACTAAATTTTATGTTTATTTTAAACTCTTTAAATGAAAAAAATGTTTTTTGGTAGATAGAATCCATAAAGTAAGTCTAAAATTTAAATTATGAAATTAACTAAGCCCCGAATTTTATTCAAATCCGTTGATTACGAAAATATGATAAAGTTAGGTGGAATTTTCTCAAAATCAATTGTTAATAATAGATTACATTTGATTTACTTGAAAGGAGATCTCGGCTCTGGAAAAACCAGTTTCGTTAGAGCTATGATGCGAGGTCTTGGGGTCAAGGAAAATATTCCAAGCCCGAGTTTTTCAATTGCCGAAATATACCAGACACCCCAAGTAGAAATAATTCATATTGACTTGTTCAGAATTTCTTCTCCCGAAGCATGGAGGTCAGAGGAAATAAGATCTTACGTTGAAGATGATAAAAATTTAGTCTTTCTTGAATGGCCTGATAAAGCTTCTCTTTTACCTAAACCAAATTTATTTATTGAGTTATTTTGGTCAAATAAAAATAATGCCTCAGGACCACGGAATATCAAAATTTCTGGTTCACGATTGTATGAATTCTTCACCTCAGTGAATTGTATTGATTTAAAAAAAGTAAATTATGAATAATCGAAGAAAATTGATTTTTAGTAGTAGTGGTTTTTTTCTTTTAGGCTTTGCGCAAAGCTCATATTCATCATTTGAAGTATTAGCGGTGAGGATATGGCCCGCCAAGGACCATACTAGAATTGCAATTGAACATAAACAAAAGAATTTGAAAATTCAAACATTTATTTTAAAAAATCCTGAAAGACTTGTTGTAGATCTAAAGGAAAGCAATTTAATAAGCTCTTTCAAAAATATTATTTCTAGTCTTAATTACAAAGACAGTTATCTTGGGAATATAAGGGTTGGCCAATTTAACAAAAATACTCTCAGAGTGGTATTTGAATTAAAACAGTCAATTAAAGCTAAAGTTTTTTCACTTAAACCAATTGCTCACTACCAAAACAGGCTTGTTATTGATCTTCACCCCACTGAACCTATTGATCCGCTGTTAGCTTTACTAAAGGAGTACGGCGAACCCAAAGGGAGTTCCAGCCAAAACCTTACAAATGAATCCAAAGCAGACTTTTATGTTAAAAAACATAATAAATTTACAATAGCTCTTGACCCCGGTCATGGTGGCGAGGATCCAGGGGCTGTTGGTATAAGAGGGACGTTAGAAAAAGATGTTGTTCTTGAAATTTCTAAGCGGTTGAAAGTTGAATTAGAAAAACACAATGCCAAAGTGTATTTGACTCGGGACGCCGACTACTTCATTCCACTTGGTGTGAGAGTTAAAAGAGCTAGGAGAGTAAAAGCCGATCTGTTTGTATCCATTCACGCCGATGCCTGGATTGAGCCAGATGCAAAAGGCTCATCTGTCTATGTCTTGTCAGATGGGGGTGCCTCAAGTACTTCAGCAAAATGGCTTGCAAAAAAAGAAAACTTGTCCGATTTAGTCGGAGGCGTTCAGTTATCCAACCAAGAATATAGTCTTGCTAAGACTCTCTTGGACATGTCCACAACAGCACAAATTAAAGATTCATCGATTCTCGGTCGGTCGGTGCTATCAAATTTGTCCAATGTAAATGTTCTTCACAAAAAAGATGTTGAACGTGCTGGATTTGCAGTGCTAAAAGCTCCTGATATACCTTCAATTTTAATAGAAACAGCTTTTATTAGTAATCCAACCGAAGAAAAGAGGCTTAGAAACTACATCTACCAAACAAAATTAGCTTCTGCAATTTCAGATGGGATTTTTAACTATCTCAACCCCAAAACAAAAAAATTCACAGGATAGGATTTAAAATTTTATGGCTAATATTACTCATCTTTCAGATTT
Source organism: Betaproteobacteria bacterium TMED41 (assembly GCA_002167365.1). GTDB lineage: Bacteria > Pseudomonadota > Gammaproteobacteria > Burkholderiales > Burkholderiaceae_A > UBA7377. Next base: position 15,252 of record NHCU01000040.1, read on the forward strand.
AGTGATAGACCAAATAGCTGCTGGAGAAATAATTGACAGACCAAGCTCGGTTGTAAAAGAGCTGTTGGAAAACTCAATAGACTCAGGAGCAAATATGATAAGCCTTAATATAAATGAAGGAGGTATTGCCAGGATAGAAGTTTGCGATAATGGCCGAGGTATCGACCATAAGGACTTACCATTATCCGTAGCCAGACATGCAACTAGTAAAATTAAGGACATTGCTGATTTAAATCATTGCAAAACTCACGGGTTTAGAGGTGAGGCACTATCTTCGATTTCTTCTGTTAGTGAATTAAAAGTTATAAGCAAGAATGGCGACAACTCGGGAGGCTATAAGCTTGAAAAAATTGATAGCAAATGGACTTGCTCCCCTTCTGCAGCAAAAAAAGGAACTACGGTGATTGTTGAGGACCTTTTTTTTAAATTTCCTGCTCGTAGAAAATTTTTAAAAACTAAAGCTACTGAGCATGCTCATTGCAGAAATTCCTTTATCAAAACATCTTTAGTGCATAACAATATCAATTGGTATTTTTATAGCAACGGAAAAGAGTTAATTAAAATGCCCGAACAACTTATTCATGAAAGGTTTGCAAACTTGTGCGGAATGGAAGCAAATAGGATCAATCACATCAAAAAAACAATTGGGCCTGTCACTTTTGAAGCCTGTTTTCCTTTTTCGGAAAACGAAAGAAAAATTAAAAATAATCAATTTATTTATGTTAATAACAGAGCTATAAACAACAAAACATTAATGCATGCAGTCAACTCAGCTTTTGATGCAATAACACATGGGAAAAATGATTTTAATATCTTTTTATCATTAAAGATGCCAAATCAATTGGTTGATTTTAATGTGCACCCCAGCAAAACTGAAGTTAGATTCAAAGACAACTCTGCAATATACGAAATTGTTACGAATAGCTTAAGGGAAAGTTTTAAAAAATGTGCTGGTGAAATGTACACAAATGAAATTTTTGATATAAATGCACCAAAAAAAAATCCAACCGATAATCATCTCATTAATGAAGTCAATCTACCAAAAGATAAAACTTCAAAACAGAAAAAATTCAACTTACAATCTTTAAAAAATTTAACCAACGAAAGTTTTTCTGAACAGAGTGCAAGTATTAGCCCAATCAATAAAATTCCTCCTCTCGGTTATGCCTTAGCTCAACTTCATGGCATTTATATTTTGGCTGAAAATTCTACTGGACTAATAATTGTCGATACTCATGCAGCACATGAAAGAATATTATTTGAAAACTATAAGAAAAATATTGGACGTGGAAATCTGGAAATACAAAAATTGATATCCCCAGTTCTAATTCAACTGAGTGAAGACAAAATAGAAGTATTCATAAAAAATTCAAGTTTAATTCTAAAAATGGGATTTGACGTTATTAAGATTGGCTCCGATGTATTATCTCTAAGGGGTGTGCCAGATCTAACAAAAAACCTTGACGGTGAAAAACTCTTTTTAGAAATAATTGAAGACTTATCTGCATATGGTCATGCTCAAGGATTTGATTCGAGACTAATGGAACTTTTAGGAAATCTTGCTTGTAGAAGTGCCATTAAAGCAAACAGAAAAATGACAATTCCAGAGATGAATAGCTTGCTAAGAGCAATGGAGAAAACTGATTACGGTGGAAAATGCAATCATGGCCGCCCAAGCTGGGCTGAACTTAACTTGGAAAACATCGATAAAATATTTCTTAGAGGCCGTTAAATTTTAATGGGTCAACGTCTACCAAAACCTATCATTTGTATCATAGGCCCCACTGCCAGTGGCAAATCGCGACTTGTTCTTGAACTATGCAGAAAGGGGGTTTTTTACCGACCTGAAATCATCAGTATGGACTCAGCTCAGATATATAAAAATATTGACATTGCAACGGCGAAACCAAATAAACTAGAGCAAAAAGAATTTAAACATCATCTAATTGATATATGTGACCCCAGCGAGTCGTATTCAGTAAACAAATTTATTGAGGACACAGTAAAAATAATTACAAACATTAAAAAAAGAAAAGGCACACCAATTATTGTTGGAGGTGCGATGATGTATTTTAATCGTTTTATCAACGGTATTCATTCAGTTCCATCAATCCCAAACCAAATTAGATGTGAAATTTTAAAAGAGGGAAAAGAAAAAGGTTGGCCTTTTTTACACAATAAATTAAAAAAAGTTGACTGTGATCTTGCGGCAAAAATTTCTCCCTATGATGCTCAAAGGGTTCAAAGAGGTCTTGAAGTGTGGGCTCATACAGGGAAACCTCTGACACATTGGATAAATCTAGGTAAATCAACAAAAGAAAATAGCAAACCGAGTTTTCTCCTCAAAACAATAGCACTAACTCCAAAAGATAAAAATATTCTCCATAAAGACATTAGTATCAGATTTAACATCATGATCAAAGAGGGACTGATTGGTGAGGTTTTAAAGCTAAAAGAAAGAGGAGATCTATCTCCTCAATTTCCGTCGATAAGGATTGTAGGTGTTAAACAAACATGGGAGTATCTTGAGAGTAAAAGCAACAAGGAGGATCTTTTGTTTAAAGGTATAGTAGCAACCAGGCAATTGGCAAAAAGACAATTAACCTGGATAAGAACCTTCAAAAATGTAAAACGAGTTGACAGTAGTGAGATTGACTTGAATCAGATAATTTCTATTTGCAAATCGTCAGTGTGATTTTGGACAACCTCACCTATTTCGTACACGCATTCGCCAGCTTCAGTCAAGATCCCTCTGATAACATCAGATGTTTGACTATTAACAATTAGTACCATTCCAATTCCAGCATTGAAAACCCTAAAAAATTCACGTTGACTAATCTTTCCTTCTTTTTGTAACCAAGTCATAACATTAGGTATTATCCAATTCGATGAGTCCAAAACTACTTTTAAATCCGAAGATAAAACCCTTGGGATATTTTCTATCAAGCCTCCTCCAGTAATGTGCACAATTCCATGAATTTCACTATGCATTGTTTGTAAAACTTTTTGAACTGAATTGACATAAATTTTTGTAGGCTTCATCAAAATATCAAATAAAGTAGAGTCATCAAATAATCTTAAGTTTTGAGTCTTTTTAACATAATCATCACCAAGGATCTTCTTAAGAATATGCCTAACCAAAGAGTATCCATTACTATGTAAGCCACTAGAAGCGAGGCCCAACAAAAGATCTCCTTTGACAATTGTATTTCCATTTAATATTTTACTTTTTTCCACTATTCCAACTGCAAAGCCCGCCAAATCATATTTACCTTCGCCATACATTCCTGGCATTTCAGCAGTTTCACCCCCTATTAGTGAGCATCCTGAATATTTACAGCCATCTGATATTCCTTGAATAACACTCTCTGCTATATCGACTGACAATTTCCCACAAGAAAAATAATCCAAAAAAAACAGTGGTTCAGCTCCTTGAACTAAAATATCATTAACACTCATTGCAACCAGATCAACACCAATGCTATTGTGAATATTTGACATGAATGCTAATTGTAATTTCGTCCCAACACCATCAGAGCCAGCAACTAAGACTGGCTCACTATACCCAGCAGGTAATTCAAATAAAGCTCCAAAACCTCCAAGGCCTCCAAGAACCTCTCTCCTATCAGTTCTTTTTACAATAGATTTGATTTTTTTTACAAGCAGGTTACCTGCATCTATATTTACTCCCGAATCTTCGTAAGTTGCCATTATTTTAAATATTATCCTAATGAAAAATTTGAATCATCACAAAAGCCAACATCAAATTCTTTTAGAGTTAAACAGGCCACCAGAAGCAAGACTAGAAAATGGAATTATCGGATCTAACCATGAGACCCTAGCAGCCTTAAGAAATTTTATACTTTCTAAATACACACAAAGCAAAAGTTTTATCATTTGGGGTAATCAAGGAAGCGGTAAAAGTTTTTGGCTCCAAGCCTGGACTAATGAAATATCTAACTCCAAATATTTTGACCTTAAGCATGACATTTTAACTGAGTATACAAAAAAAAATATTTTAATTCTTGATAATCTGGAATTTGCTTCTGATCAAAATCAGTCTTTTGTATTTANATTATTTAATCTTCATGAANCCTCAAATACTAAAATCTTGGCTAGCACTGCCTGCCCTGAACAATTAAATAATAAAAATATGTTTAGACAAGATCTCTTTTCTAGGATGAAACAGGGGCTGATTTATAAATTAGATCCGCTCTCTGATTTTGAAAAAAAACTGGCACTCAAAGAATATATTTTAAGTGTTGGGTGGCTCACTAGCTTAAAGGACACTAAGTACGATCCTCTTCTTGAATATATGCTTCAGAGATTTCCTAGGCAATTACCTATTCTAAAATATATCTTAATTAAAACTCATAATTCTGCACTTGCAAATAAGTGCCCAGTCACAATTCCTTTAGTAAAATCAATTATGGAAAAGGTTCTTAATGAATAATACTCTAGCTCTATTTGATTTGGATCATACTCTTATACCCACTGACAGCGACCTAAGTTGGACGGAATTTTTGATAGAAAAGGGTATTGTAAAAAAAGAAAATACACGTGTTAATGAGAATTTTTTTACTCAATACAATGATGGGTGCCTTGATATAAACGAATTTTTATCATTTCAACTAAAACCACTTAGTGTTTTGCCGAGGTCTGAACTCAATACTCTTAGAGATGAATTTATCAAGAAGTACATCAGCCCATTAATTTACCCTAAGTCGATAGAAATCGTTAATAGGCACTTGAATCGGGGAGACATTTGTGCAATTGTNACTGCAACAAATGAATTCATTACTGAACCTATTTCAAAACTCTTCAATATCCCAACACTAATCGCTACCAGACTTGAAACAAGTCCNTCAGGTGACTTTACTGGGAGAGCTAGTGGAATTCCAAGTTTNAGAGAAGGAAAAGTTACAAGNGTGTTGCAATGGCTTGCAACNAAAAATTTAGGGGTTGATAGTTTTNAAAACTCTTTTTTTTACAGCGACTCAATTAATGACTTACCTCTTTTATCNCGAGTCACTGATCCTGTGGCTATGAACCCAGACAAGAAACTNTATGCTCATGCCATTTCCCTAGGCTGGAAAATAGAAGAGATATTCTAGTGATGCTTAACAGTATTCTAAATTTTCTTACGAGAAGGATTAAAAGCACAGTATCCAGAAACCAAATCAAAGTTTTTTCAATAAAAAGATTAGGAATTAATAAAAAACATCTTTCTCGTGGGGCAATTGATACAATAAAAAAACTTCAACAAAATAATTTTAATGCTTTGGTTGTTGGTGGTGCCGTTCGAGANCTATTAGTGGGTGTAAAGCCTAAAGATTTTGATGTTGTTACTAATGCAAAACCAGAACAAATAAAAAAAATTTTTCGTAGATCTAGAATTATTGGAAAAAGATTCAAACTTGTGCATGTGTATGTTGGGGATGAAACGATAGAGGTTTCCACTTTTCGCTCGAAAAATTCTTCTAATGTTATGTTCGATGATAACGGACGAATAACCAGAGACAACTCGTTTGGTGAAAGAGATGAAGACGCAAATCGACGCGATTTAAGTATTAACGCTCTTTATCTAGATCCCTTTAATGATCAAGTTTTTGATTATCATAACGGTGTTAACGATATTCAGAGTAAAATTATTAGAGTGATTGGATCNCCTGCTGAAAGATACAGAGAGGATCCGGTCAGGATGNTAAGAGTGCTCAGATTCTCAGCAAAACTAAACTTTTCTATTGAATATGAAACTTACATCAATATTAAGAAATACTCTAATCTAATTAATGGGATTCCGAAAAGTAGATTGTTTGACGAAGTCGTAAAACTTTTGCTCTCAGGAAATGCCATGAAAGGAATGGAGGAATTATGGNCTACAAAACTATATTTAACNGCGATGCCTTTTCTACATGATGTTTTTACATCGCAATATCTTAATAATTCAGATTTTACTGTTAATAATTTTTTGACGCTTGCTCTAAATTTGGTNGACAAAANAGTCAAAACAAGCAAGACAGTCTCAATTGGATTTATCCTCGCGTGTTTATTTTGGCATAGGCTTTTAAAAGATTGGAANGTTAATAGAAGTCGTGGGCTAAGGGAAATTCCGGCTCTGCTTGATGCAATAAATAAGATTATGGACGAAAATTTTACTTCCTCTCCAATTCAAAAAAGATATTTAACGGATATGAAGGAAATTTGGATANTNCAACCNCGTTTTGAAAAAAGAAGGGGAAAGGCTCCCTTTCGCTTAATCAAAAATATAAAATTTAGAGCNGCGNTAAATTTTTTAAAATTACAGGCAGATATAAAAATGGTCAGGCCTGAGCTTGTGACTTGGTGGGATGATTTTTCTACTCAAAAAGATGAAGGAAGACTTACTTTAATAAACTCACTATCCCATCCAAGTCCCAAAAACAGTAAGGCCAGGCGGAAAAAGATAGNGGAGAATCGACCTATATGAAATCTATGTGGCTAGAAAAATTTAAAACAATAGTCATNGAAGGNCCAATTGGAGTCGGTAAGACGTCTCTAACAAAAAAAATAGCCAATAAGTTTTCAATTACTTATTTGCTTGAGGCTGCGGACNAAAACCCTTTCTTAAATAAATTTTATTTAGAAAATAAAAAATATGCATTTCCAACACAACTTTTTTTTCTATTTCAGAGGCTTGATCAGATACAAAAATATTCTCAACGAGATTTGTTTAATGAAAATATAATCAGTGATTTTATGCTCGANAAAGATCCAATATTCGCAACTGTNACGCTTAATGATGATGAATTATCTTTATATCAAAAGATCTTTCATTCTCAAACTACTCAATTACCCATGCCAGATTTGGTGATATATTTACAAGCTACACCCAACCAACTCTTTCAAAGAATTCAAAAAAGAGGCAATCCAATTGAGCAAAACATATCTATTGAATATTTACAGAATCTATGTGGTGCGTACAACAAGTTTTTTCATCAATATACTTTAGCACCTACTCTAGTAGTAAATACAGCCTCATTTAACCCCATCGAAAATGAAAGAGATTTTGCATCTCTTATTAATCAAATTTCTTCTTTACGTGGAAGACGAACTTTTTTTAACTCCANTANATGAAAATTATCAAAAGTATCGATGATCTCAGAAGTCAATTAATTGGCCAACATCGTATTGCATTTGTTCCAACNATGGGGCACATACATGATGGTCATTTGTCTCTAATTAAATTGGCAAAATTACANGGTGACCCGGTTATTTGTTCAATTTTTGTGAATCCGCTTCAATTTTCTCAAGATGAAGACTTCGATCGCTATCCAAGAAGCTTAAGTAGCGATATTGTAAAGCTNGAGAATGAAGGCATTTATGTCTTATTTGTTCCTGACATAATTGAAATGTANCCTCAGCAACAGGAATTTCATGTATCTACCCCAAAGAATTTGGGAAGTCACCTAGAGGGCGAGTACAGACCAGATTTTTTNACTGGAGTTACAACAATAGTTCTCAAACTTTTTCAATGTATTGAGCCACAAGTTGCTGTTTTTGGAAAAAAGGATTATCAACAATTATTAATTATAAGAAAAATGTGCAAACAATTTTTCATTAACACAACAATTATTGCCGCAGAAACTATTAGAGATCAAGATGGCTTAGCTTTATCCTCTAGAAACTCCTATTTAAAAAAATCNGAAAGGTTAAAAGCTCCTTTTTTATACAAATGTTTGGTTGATGCTTCAGAATCAATCATTAAACTAAATTCAACAAAGGAGCTTGACAATAGCTCACTTTTAGAAATAGAAAAAAATACTGAATTAGCACTACTTAACGAAGGTTGGAGAACAGATTATGTGAGAATCCGAAAACAAGAGANTCTTGAAATCCCAACTAATTTAGATTTAAAGAGCCAAACAAATCTGGTCATCTTAGCTGCAAGTCGACTTGGATCAACTAGATTAATAGATAACTTAGAAGTGTCTCTTGAAAACAGGTTTTTATAATTCTCGAATGATAATGCCAATTGATGTANATACAATTACAACTAATCCCATCACTTTAAGAAAAGTTAAAAAAAATTTTCTTTTTTTTTTCATAAGTTATATGTGCAATGTATTTTTGAGTAGTTTNCCCATTTCAGATGGGTTTTTAGTGACTTTTATACCTGAATCTTCGAGAACATCCAGTTTTGCCTGAACAGTTTCAAGCCCATCTGAAATCAAAGCCCCTGCATGACCCATTCTTTTTCCTTGAGGAGCTGCTGCACCTGCGATGAATGCAATAATCGGTTTTGTCATATTTTCCTTTGCCCATTCTGCCGCATGAATTTCGTCTTTTCCTCCAATTTCACCAATCATAATAACTGCCTCTGTTTCACAGTCATTATTAAACAGTTTNAATACATCAATATGTTTTAGTCCNTTAATTGGATCTCCACCAATGCCAACAGCAGTNGACTGCCCTAGTCCTAGATTACTTACTTGATCGACAGCCTCATAAGTTAGAGTGCCCGAACGGGANACAATTCCTATTTTTCCTTTTTTNTGAATATGTTCGGGCATTATTCCTATCTTTATAATTTCTGGCGTTATTAGTCCTGGACAGTTTGGCCCTAAAAGCATCGTCTTTGATTTTANCTCTTTCATCNTGTTTCTAACCTTNAACATGTCCATTACAGGGATTCCCTCCGTTATACAAACTACCAATTCCAAATTAGCTTCAACAGCTTCTAAAATCGCTGAGGCNGCCATAAGGGGAGGCACGTAAATNACTGATGCGTTAACATGAACTTTTGATTTTGCCTCTTTAATCGTTTTAAAAATAGGGATTCCTTCAAAAACTCCTCCTCCTTTTTTAGGGTGAACACCTCCTACAAAGCATTTTCTACCCAGCGCGTATTCGAGGCATCTTTTTGTATGGAAACTTCCAACTTTTCCAGTTATGCCTTGAGTTATAACCCTCGTTTGTTCTCCAATAATAATTGACATAGTTTTATANATATTTTANGAATTTGCTAGTGCTACTGCTCTTTNTGCGGCAAGTTGAAACGAGTCAANGATTTCAATTTTTGAACTAAACNCTTTGAGAATTTTCTTAGCTTCAACTTCTTTAAATCCTTTTATTCTGACNACTAAAGGTAAATTTCTATTAGTGGTTTTCAGAGCATTGGTAAGTCCCTCCGCCACAAAATCACATCGCATAATTCCGCCGAAAATATTTATAAATCCAACTTTTATTTCAGGGTGCATACACATAATTTNAAAAGCTTTACTAACTTTCTCTATAGAGGCTCCTCCNCCAACATCCAAAAAATTCGCNGCAGTTCCACCTAATAGTTTAATTATGTCCATTGTGGCCATAGCAAGTCCCGCACCATTGACCATACATCCAATAGTTCCTTCCAGCTTTATGTATGCCAAGTTATTATTGTATGATTCTATTTCAAGTTCATCTTCTTCATGAGGGTCTCTAAGAGAGACTAGCTGTAATTGCCTTGATAATCCATTTGGATCGAAATTCCACTTAGAATCTAGAGCAATAAGTTGGTTCTTTTCATCTAAGGCAAGGGGGTTTATTTCTGCTAGAGAAGCATCTAGTTCGTCAAAAGCTTTGTACAAATTTTTTGAAATATCTCTAAACTCCACCAGTTTGTCTTTAGCTATGCCAACTTCAGTAAAAACTCTATCCACTTCAGATNAATTAAGTCCCTTGTTNGGGTTNATNAAAATTTTTTTTATGGAACTTGGATCATCTTTTTTGGAAATTTCAATATTTTTGCCCCCTCTGTCTGAAATCATCATGACTATTTTCTGTAAATTTCTATCTACTAAAATCCCTAAGTAAAATTCTTTTANTATTTCAACACTTTTTTCAATTAAAAGTGTTCTCACCATTTTTCCATCAGGGCCAGTTTGAGAAGTAACTAATTTTTTTCCAAGTAAATTCGCCGTAAATTGTTTTAATTCACAAGAATCTTCAACCCTCAAAACTCCACCGGCTTTCCCTCTGCCACCCGCATGAATCTGAGCTTTAAGAACTTGAGGATATTCATTATTTTCTTTTATAAATGAATCAATATCTGCTTTTGTACTTACAACTCTACCAGTAGGAACAGGAATAAAGTACCTTTTTAAAATTTCCTTTCCTTGATACTCGTGAATTCTCATATATGTCTCGGTTATAGGTTTCAACTACTTTCATTCGTTCAACAATTTTTCATCCATTTGGTTTGATCTATCATCAACTGCTCTTTTGCAAATATCAAAATCAAAACCTCTTCTCATTAAAAAATTTTTTTGAGAAATTATTTCTTTTTGCTTTATAGGGGCATGTTTGTATCTTTTAATTAATAATTCAAAAGCTCTTTGATATTCAGATGATTTTATTTTGCGAAGATAATTCTCTATGAGTTCATGCTCTACTTCTAACTTATTTAATTCGACTCTTAATTTTATCATTCCACATCGTGAAATCTTTTGATTAATTAAACTTTCAACTGCACGCGCGTCTGATAACCAACCATTACTTTTTAATTCATCGATAACTGATTCTACAGTTTCTAACGAGACCTCTGGTGAAAATGAATGACCATAATCGAGTAATTTTTTTTTAAGATTACTTGTACTGTATTCTCTACGTGACAAGAGCCTAATTGCTTTTGCCTTTAGTTTTTTACGTTCTTCCAATATTTTTAAGAGCCATTAATGATTGATTCTTCATTCTTGGATTTATTTTCTATGGTTTCGTTTATACAACTGGCCTCTGGTATGCCAAGTTTTTTTCTAATTTTATTTTCTATTTGTATAGCTATTTTATTATTACTTTTTAAAAATTCTCTTACATTCTCTTTTCCCTGGCCTATTCGATTACCGTCGTAACTATACCAAGAACCAGACTTAGCAACAATATCAAATTCGACTCCGAGATCGATAATTTCGCCTTGCCGAGAAATTCCTTCCCCATACAATATATCAAAAAATGCTTGTTTAAATGGTGGAGCAACTTTATTTTTTACAACTTTTACTTTGGTTTCTGAGCCTACCACTTCATCTGCTTTTTTAAGTGCGCCTACTCTTCTTATATCTAATCTCACAGAGCTATAAAATTTTAGTGCATTTCCTCCAGTAGTTGTTTCCGGGCTTCCAAACATTACTCCTATTTTCATACGGATTTGATTTATAAAGATGACCAATGTGTTTGTTCGACTTATAGTACCAGTGAGCTTTCTTAAAGCCTGTGACATTAATCTGGCTTGTAACCCAGGGAGAGAGTCTCCCATATCACCTTCTATTTCCGCCTTTGGTGTTAATGCTGCTACGGAATCAACAACGATTAAATCTAATGAGCTAGAGCGAACAAGTGCATCGACTATTTCCAAAGCTTGTTCTCCAGTATCTGGTTGCGAAACTAGCAAGTCATTCAAGTTTACTCCAAGCTTTTGCGCATACTGTGTATCAAGAGCGTGTTCAGCATCAACAAAAGCACAAACACCGCCTATCTTTTGCATTTCACTTATTACTTGCAAGGTGAGTGTTGTTTTACCAGAAGACTCAGGTCCATACACCTCCACAACTCTACCTCTCGGCAAGCCCCCAATTCCTAGCGCAATATCCAAACTTAATGACCCAGTAGAAACCACCTGAACATCTTCAACAACTTGATTTTCACCCAAGCGCATTACCGAACCTTTTCCAAATTGTTTCTCTATTTGTGCTAAGGCCGCAGAAAGTGCCTTTGTTTTTTCAGTACTTAATTTATTTTTATTAACACTTCCCATTGTTTGTCCTTGTAAATTTCAAATTTTATAGTACTGTATATAATACCAGTAGTCAATATTATGAGAATAAAAAATATGGTTTTTTATTCATCTATTATTGGCAATTTTTTTTGCTAAGCTAATAATTGCATATTTAGCTGCCTGTTCCCGGACTTCTTGTCTATTTCCATCAAATATTTTTTGTAAAGTTTCAACACCCCAAGAACCAGCCCATCCAAAAAAAACTAGTCCCACTGGTTTATTTTGAGTTCCTCCAGTTGGACCTGCTATACCGGTTATTGAACAAGTAACTAAATTTAATGAGGATTTTTTTAAAGGAGCACTAGCCATAGCAGCTACAACCTGATCACTTACTGCTCCATAAAATTCCAAATCCTGTTGCTTAATGCCTAAAAAAACTTTTTTCATTTTGTCAGAGTAAGTTATTAGTCCTCCCTCAAACCAAGTGCTACTTCCGTTTACAGATGTAATCCAACTAGATGCAAGACCTCCAGTACAAGATTCTAAAAAAATAATTTTTACTTCAAATTTTCTTGCGAAAAAAGCCAACTCTAAGCAAATACGAAGTTTTAAGTGAGAACTTAAGCTATTTTGATTAGACAATTAAAATACCATCAAATAAAAGCTATCAAAGCATAAACTTTTAGAAAAAAAGAGACTAATAAAAGTGTATAGCCGGCAGCAATAATGTCATCGAACATTATACCGAAGCCTCCTTTTATATTTTTATCTACCCAGCTAATTGGAACTGGTTTAAAAATATCAAACACTCTGAAAAAAATAAAAGCAAAAAACTGTATGAACCATTCCGATAAACCAGCCAAAACAACTCCTCCCATAGGATCATTAAGAGATGGCAACAAAACCAAAACTAGCCAAAAGGCAACTATCTCATCAATAACTATTTCAGATGGATCGTTTTTTTTCAACTTTTTTGAAGTTAGACTACAAGCCCAAATCCCTAGGAAAAAAGAAAATAATAAAAAAATAATCGCAAAATTAAAAGTGAATAAATTTCTAAAAATTAAAAAAAGTGCCCATGCCCAAAGTGTTCCAACTGTTCCAGGTGCAAGTCGAGAGAGACCACTACCAAAGCCCAGACCAATAAAATATGCAGGATGTTTAAATAATAAATTTGTGACAGACAAAATTGAACCTCTTAAAAATGCTTGAATCCATCAGGTGGATAATTTTCAGGCTTAAGAGGCAAACCTTTTGTATTTTTCCATATAATATTTTTCTTAATATTAAATCCAGGAATTTTTTCACTCTCCCTCTCACAAATTACTTCTCCTATCCGAGTCAATGGTAAGTTCAATTCTAAAGATAAAGATTTTATTGTTTTTCTTAGGCCTTTTCTGGCGGAAAAACAGAGTTCATATTCATCGCCACTTGATACTGCTAAACTACAGCATTCATCTAGACTTAATTTGTTTTTGAGATAATTAGTGAACAAACAAGGACCCAAACAAGATGCGACTGACAAAAAATCGATTGAGGCAAAAATTTTTTTCTTAAGATTTTTTGACGACTCCTCAAGAAGATGAGATAAATCTGAAGACAATCCATCAGAAACATCAATTGCTGAGTTAGCTATTTCTAACAATTTTTTCCCCAAAGCTAAACGTGGTTGAGGAGTAAGCAACTTTTCACAAAAAAAATTGTTTTTTATTGCCTCTCCTGGATCTCCCAATGCCCCTGATATCCAAATATCATCATTTAGTTTCATCGATTTTCTTTTTAAAGCTTTTCCTGAAGGAACAATACCAATCACTGTAATTCCAAAAAACATTGGTGCATTTTCCTTACTTTTAACTGTATCCCCACCAATTAATTTGCATGAAGTTTCATTGGCAATGTTAAAAATTCCATCACAAAAACCATATAGCCAATTTGAATCAAATTTAGGCATATTTACACTCAAAGTAAAACATAACGGCTCGGCACCCATTGCAGCTATATCTGACAAATTTACGGCTAATACCTTATGACCGATAGACTCCGGAGTATGATCACTTCTAAAATGCGTTCCCTCAATTAATAAATCCGAAGATACAACAAGATCAAAACCTTTGGGAGGAGAAAAGACAGAAGCATCATCACCAATACCAACAAAAGATTTACACTTAAATATTTTGTGTGGGTTTGTGAAAAAACGACTCTCTTTAAAAAAAGTTTTAATTACATCAAATTCATTCATTTTTTTGGTCGAACCGAATTCGCAACGCTACTCATAACACCATTGATCATTTTGTGACCATCATTACTTCCAAGAATCTTATCAACCTCAACCGCTTCATTTAAAATGATTTGAAATGGAAGTTCAGGTCTGTATAACAGTTCGTAAGTTGCCATAAGGAGAACTGCATGTTCCACCGGCGAGACTCTGTCTAATGGATCATTCAAAAAAGGGGAAAACTTCTCTCTTAAATTGACTGCGTTTTTTATTGACCCATTTAAACAATCTTTAAAATATTCGTCATCACAATCCACGTACGAATCTTGATCTGAGAGAAAATTTTCAATTTCCTCCTTTTGGCTTGAAGCAATTAGCCACTGGTAAATACCCTGAACAATAAATTTTCTAGCTAATCTCCTAGAACCTATTTTATTGTTAACAAGCATTTTATTTTTTTTAATCTTTGATTGGCTAACTATTTTTTCCACAAATTACACTTCCATCAGAATACTCTTGTATTGGTTGTAATAAATTTATCATTTCCATGACAACTAAAGCACAATCAGAACCTTTTTTCTCCGCTCTATCTAATGCCTGGTCTTTATTTTCTACAGTAAGAATTCCATTGGCTACAGGGATGTTGAACTCCAAAGCCACTCTACTTATACTAAATGCTGATTCCATAGCGACAATTTCAAAATGAAATGTCTCGCCTCTAATAACAGCCCCAAGAGCTATTAAACCATCAAATCTCTTTGAACTAGCCAAATTTTTAAGAACAAGAGCAATTTCTAAAGCACCGGGGACATAAAAAGAGAAAATTTTCTTCTTTGGAACTCCAAGATTTAATAAGGTGTTGACGCACGCATCAAGCTCTATTTCTGAAATTGAAGAATTAAATTTTGAAGCGACAATGGCTATCGATCTGTTAATTTCTTTCTTATTTTTTTGTTGCGAAGCTCTATTATTAACACTCATGGTTATTGATCACTTAATCTCAGATGATGACAGGTATCCCACTACAACCAGACCATATCCAGCCATACTAGGCATCTTTCTTGGGGTAGCTAAAAGCTTCATTTTTTTTACTCCAATATCTCTTAAAATTGCTGCACCAAGACCATAATTCCTAAGCGTGTTACTAGTTTTGGTTACATTAATTCTCTTATGATCATCAAGATTATGTAGTTGTTCAAAAAAAATCGATGGTGGTTTTGCGCAATTAAGTAAAATTACAACACCTTTATTTTTTTTTGAAATGTAACGCATTGCAGCCTCAAATGTCCAGCTATGTGAGGAAGAACCATCATTTAAAAAATCCATAACTGTAAATGGCTCATGAACTCTCACGGGACAATCTTCTTGGCCTAGGTTTTCACCTTTTATAAAAACTAAATGGGGTTGCATATCGACAGAATCTTTATAAACTAAGAATTTAAAATCTCCCCATGCTGTATGTATAGCACGCTGAGTAATTTTTTGAACTATACTTTCTCGCTGACTTCTGAACTGAATTAAATCGGCTATGGTTCCAATTTTTAATTGGTGTTCCCTAGAGAAATCTACTAAGTCCGAGATTCTTGCCATACTTCCATCATTTTTCATAATTTCACAAATTACTGAGTAAGGAGATAAACCTGCAAGCCTAGCCAAATCACAACCTGCCTCAGTATGTCCAGCTCTAGCCAAAACTCCTCCCTCTTGTGCCATGAGGGGAAAAACATGACCGGGTTGAACTAAATCAGAAGCTGAAGCATTGTGACGTACTGCAGCTTTTATGGTTTTAGCTCTATCTGAAGCACTAATTCCAGTTGTTACTCCTTCAGAAGCTTCAATCGACAATGTGAAGGGAGTGCTTGAATTAGAACTAGAAACCATTAATGGTAAATTTAACTTTGCACATCTTTCCTTGGTCAGAGTTAAACATATTAAACCCCTTCCATGCATGGCCATAAAATTTACTGCCGAGGAATCAATGAAATCGGCGGCAATAACCAGATCACCTTCATTCTCACGATCCTCATCATCGACCAGAACGACCATTTTACCTTTTCCAATATCCTCAATAATTTCCTCTATTGTTGAGGTACTAAAACTTTTATCTTGTATCATTTTTTTTATTTTTTGAGTTTTCTTCTAGCAATTCTCTATCTTGTAATAAGCGGTAAAGGTTGCGAGCGATGAGATCAACTTCAAAATTAACTTTAGAATTAGTTTTAAGTTGTGCAAAAGATGTGGTTTCCCAAGTATGTGGGATTAGATTAACAGATACAAGACATCCATTATGAAAATCTTCTACAGAATTAACTGTCAGGCTCACACCATTAAGTGCTATGGATCCTTTTTTAGAAATGAACTTTCCAAAAGTCTGCGGGATAAGCACATCTAATTTTCTTGAATTATCAATGGACTCTATGAGTACAATTTCGGCGACTCCATCAACATGCCCTGTTACTAAATGACCGCCAATACGATCTGAATATTTTATGGCTTTTTCTAAATTAACAACTCCCAATTTTTCTAACCCCACTGTTCTGAGGAGAGTTTCATTTGAGACATCTGCCTCAAAACTTTCAAAATTGTTTGTTACAACTGTCAAACATATTCCATTTACTGAAACACTGTCTCCAANCTGCACATCAGAATTGGAAAGACACCCCCAATTAACTTTAATTCTCAACCCAGCTAATTTTTTACTTTTATCCCTTCGGCTTTTGACTAAAACTAANTCCCCCTTACCTTCAACAATTCCACTAAACATTATTAAATATATTCCTTGTAAAAAAAATTATATGGATCAAAATTACTGGGACGCAAAACTATTCTAAGATCCTGACCTAATTGATCAATCTCATTAAACTTCCATTTTGAAGCGTCTAGTAAGGACTTAATGGAATCTTTTGAGTCAAACATTGGTAGCCCTTTTCGTAAAAATATTGGAGCCAAATAAACCACACATTCATCTATGAGATTTTTTTCCAAAAATGCACCACTTAATTTTGAGCCAGCTTCTAAGTGAAGTTCATTACATCCCCTGTTAGCCAACTCCCTCAGAATAGACATTANATCGAGATGATGAGTGCAGTTAGAAAAATGAGGCGGATGAATTATTTCTATATTTTTATCTTCGAATTGNTTTTTTTGTTNAGTGTCATACTTGGTGTTNTTCGAGGTAAAAACTATTGTTTGTTTTGAATCAAAAAAATTAGAATTGATATCAAACTCTAATTTACTATCAATTAAAACTTTCGTAGGTTGTCTACTAGTTTTAATAGACCGAACATTTAAATATGGATTATCTTTTTTTAANGTCCCTATTCCGGTCATCACCATGCAAGATCTTGCCCTCCAAATATGTCCATCGTCTCTTGCCGATTGTCCTGTAATCCATTTGCTGTCGCCAGATAATAGTGCAGTGTATCCATCTATTGACATAGCCATCTTAGCCCTTACCCAAGGCAAACCATGTTTCATACGTTTAATAAATCCAAGATTAAGATTGATTGCCTCAACTTCAAGAACACCGTAGGTAACTTTGATTCCCGCGTTAANAAGAGTCTGAATACCCTTTCCATTTACATTTGGATTTGGATCTTTCATAGCAATAATCACTCTACTAACTCCAGCATCAATTAAGCTTTGAGTGCAAGGGCCAGTTTTGCCTGTTATGTGACATGGTTCTAGCGATATGTAAACAGATGAACCCATAGCCGCTGGGCCCGCCTCTTTTAAAGCCAGAATTTCCGCGTGTTCTTTTCCAGCAAAAATATGAAAACCTGTACCTATGACCTTTAAGTTTTTAACGATTACACAGCCAACCCTTGGGTTAGGACTGGTAGAAAAAATACCTTTTCTAGCCAATTTAATAGCTAGACCCATAAACTCGTGATCTAGGTTTTTAAACAAATCAAGTCCTTTTCTTTTTGGCTTTTCGTCTCTTTTTTGGACCAACTTCATCAAGTAATTCTTGGAAATCAGATACATCTTCGAAACTTCTGTAAACCGATGCAAACCTAACGTATCCAACTTTATCAATTTTGCGTAACTCTCGCATAACAAACTCCCCAAGCCTTTGGGAAGAAATTTCTCTTTCGCCTAATGAGGATAGTATTTCCTCAATGTTCCTTACTGCAACATCAACAGAATCTACAGGCACAGGCCTTTTTCTGAGTGCCAAACTCATNCTTGCGTGAATTTTTTTTGACTGGAACTCGACTCTTCCNCCATTTCTTTTNACNACTGTGGGTAAAGAAATTTGAANTATCTCTAGGGTTTTAAAACGCCTCTCACAAGCCAAACAGCGNCTTCGTCTCATTATTTCAAGTCCACTATCAGAAAGCCTAGTATCAGTGACCTGGGTATCTTGTGATCCACATGATGGACATCTCATAAAAGTGTCAAATAAAAAATCAACTTATAGCCATTTGTTGATCCAGACTCTTTGGCGATTTATAAATAGTCTTGACGTCATAACTCCCCCACACAAAACAAAGAAGACCAAAAAGCAAGTTAGCTGCAAGCAAATGAACGGGCTGAGCAAAAATCGGGAAGTCTAGGTGGTTTAGGGCCCCACCAATGAACATTTGAGAGCAGACCAAAATAAAAAATAGAAAACTATATTTAAATAGAGAGTTAACTCTTAAAGCTTTNGAGAACTTAACAAAAAATAATNTATTTNNACTTNTATAACANTCGGTAGGATTTGTATTTTTATAAATTTTATACAAGATAATAAGTGCGAGAGAAAAGATTACCCAAGAAAATGATCTGTGAACATAAAAAATCCAAGGAACTAGTTGAATCAAATTTGTTCTGTCAACTTGTTCTGATGTTTTAATAACCCAATCAACACTCTCTCGAATTTGAATGCCTAGCCCTATTTGAACAAGCAAACATAAAAAACAAAGAATAATCAAAAGTTTTAGACCTTTGATTTTTTTTGATTCTATGGGTGTTGGATTATTAAAATTTCTGTGCCTTAAAATTCCCCCAATTAAGAAGCCTTGTACGGCAAATGCGCCTAACATATGCAGTGAAACCATCACTGGTTTTAATTCGGATGAGACAACAATAGAGCCTAGCCAGCCATTAAACCCTACAGAAAACAAAGCTCCTAACGCAAACCAAAATATGCTTGGACTTGTCCTTACAAAACTCTTAGCAGAATAGACTAAAAGAATGGTAAAAATTCCCAAAACAGCCCCAATAAGTCGGTTAATGTATTCTGTCCAAGTGTGTATGGGGTTAAATGTTATATTTTCAGAGGATTCATTCTGCAAATAATCGGTCCAGTTTTCTGGCAAATCACTAATTGAGAGAGGAGGAACCAACTGCCCAAAGCAAAGTGGCCAGTCTGGGCAACCTAATCCTGCTCCAGTAGCCCTTACAGTCCCACCTGCCAAAATTACCAAATACACCCACATTAAACAAATAAAAAATAACAAACCGGTTTTATTCTTCAATTTGTAACTTAACCCCACTTAACATTATTAGACGATTTTAACTCGCACAAATTTCCTTTTACCAACTTGGAGTACATAACTTCCCTTGTTTAAAATTACGTTTCTATCAGTAATCTTTTCGCCATCAATTCTTACTCCCCCCTGCTCAATATTTCTAATGGCCTCCGACGAAGAGGGCGCCATACCAGACTTTTTTAACACAGCAACTACGGTTAAACCCTCATCATGAAAGGTCTTTTCATTTATATGATCCGGAACTCCTCCAAATTTAAAACGTGACTCAAAGTCTTTTGAAGAAGATACAGCGAGTAACTTACTATGGAAACGCTCAACTATTTCCATTGCAAACTCAATTTTAATATCTTTTGGGTTCTTTCCACTTTCAACATCAAGTTTCATTCTACTAATCTGATAGTCGCTTTTGAAAGATAACAGACTAATATACCGCCACATTAGTTCATCAGAAATGGACATTATTTTTCCAAACATCTCATTCGGTTTTTCAGTTAATCCGATAGAATTGCCTTTACTTTTACTCATTTTCTCAATTCCATCAGTGCCTTCTAATAAAGGCATGGTCAAAACACACTGTGGGACGCGCCGAGCATTTTTTTGCAATTCTCTGCCCATAAGAAGATTAAATTTTTGATCTGTGCCGCCTATTTCCAAGTCAGAATTTAGAACTAGTGAATCATAGCCCTGTATTATTGGGTACAGAAACTCATGAAGAGCAATAGAAACACCTGATTTGTATCTTTTATTAAAGTCTTCTCTTTCAAGTATTCTAGCAACTGTTGCTTGGGATGCCAGAGAAATCAATCCATCCGCTCCTAATTTTTTACACCATTCAGAGTTATATCTAATTTCAGTCTTATTCCTATCTAAGACTAGTGATGCTTGGTTGAAGTAAGTTTTAGCATTATCTTCTATTTCATCCTTTGTTAATTTAGGACGGGTTGTATTTCGGCCCGTGGGGTCTCCTATTAGTGATGTAAAATCACCTATTAGTAATATCACCAAATGCCCTAAATCCTGTAATAACCTTAATTTTCTCAAGACAACTGTGTGGCCTAAATGTAAATCGGCAGAGGTTGGATCCAATCCAAGCTTAACTCTCAAAGGCCTATTACTATGTCTACATTTTTTTAATTTTAAAATAAATTCTGACTCAACTAATAACTCTTCGGTCCCACTCATAATAGAGCTTAATTCTGAATCTATTTTTGGATTAGTATCCAATTCTTTGTTTTCTGGAATTTTATTGTTCATATACATTATTCTACTTCTGATATGGCATTAATCGTTTAAAATCTATGGATGAGTGAATTAATTTTTGGAGTGATGACTGGTACTAGTATGGACGCAATAGATGTATGCCTGCTTGAAGTTGAAGATGGAAAACCTGTACGATCAAAAGATTTTTACTCAAAACCTATTTCCAAAAACTTACGCAATACCTTCTTGTCACTATTAACCGATGGTCAAAATGAACTTGAAAGATCTAACTTAGCGAGTATTGAATTATCCTTGAATATTGCTCAAATTGTTAATTCAATATTAAAAAGAAACAATTTAACTCCAAAAAAAGTTCTCGGGATTGGTGTTCATGGACAAACGATTAGGCATAATCCTGAAAAATTGTTCACTGTCCAATTGTGCAACCCGTCCATAATTTCAGAGAAAACAAAACTAACAGTTGTTTCTGACTTTCGTACGAAAGATATAGTTGCTGGTGGCCAAGGAGCTCCTTTGGCACCCTTATTTCATAAAGAAATAAGCAAAAATAATGCTCCTTGTGTGATTCTAAATATTGGAGGAATTGCAAACATAACAGTCATAAAAAAAAATAATGACGATATCAGCATTGAAAAAGCATTTGACACTGGACCAGGAAACTGTCTTTTAGATTTATGGTGTAAAAAAAATTTTGATAAGCCCTATGATAATAAAGGAAGCTTGGCTAAAGAGGGGATATTAAATAATAAACTACTCAAAAACATGTTTTCTGATCCTTACTTTTCAAAAAATTCTCCAAAAAGTACAGGTCTTAATTACTTTAATGAAGATTGGATCAATATCAAGCTAAGAAATTTTAAAAACCAAATTGATAAAAAAAATACTCAAACTACCTTAACGGAGCTAACAGCTTTATCAATAGCCAAAAACATACCCAAAGATTGCTTCACAATCTATGTATGTGGTGGTGGTGCAAAAAATTTTTACCTAGTTGAGAGAATAGAAAGCATTACACAGTGCAAAGTACTCTCCACCTATGAAATCGGCTGGGATCCACAAATAATTGAAGCAGCGTGCTTTGCATGGTTGGCGTTAAAAGCACTAAACAATGAAAAACTTGATTTAAGAACGATTACTGGCTCAAAAAGACCAACAATACTTGGAAATATTACTTTTTATTAACCACCTTTAACTAAATAAAAGAATAAAGTCTTCCAGGATTGAATATGAATTTTGGGTCTAATTTTTTCTTTATTTTTGTTTGAAGTTCTTTTTCAATCCATTCGGGCTTAGTAAATCTATCTTGAGTTGTAATTAAATCCTCAGAAACCCTGTAAATAGTTGCGTTGCCCCCTTGACTCTTGATAAATGAAAAAAACCATTCAGGATCCTTATCAGTCCTAACCCATCTCAAGGCATTACCCCACTCAGCCCACTGATCAAGCTTGTCAAGTGACACAAAATCATTTCCAAAAGGCAAAGACACTCTCCACAGAAAACCACCTCCCAAGGGAGCAGTAAAAAAAGAAAACCTCTGATCACGTAATAAATTCCAAAACGAATCTGCTCTCTCTTTTTCTACAATATAGGCTTCTTTTTGACATCTAAAAATATGCTCTAGTGCTTTCGCAACAGATTTTTTTGGACCAGAAAGTCTGAGAATTAACATTTCTTTTTCAAAAAATTTGTATACGGAATTATTGGTCCAGCTAGTGGAGGAAATTGGCAAATAATCTGAAAAAAAATTGTTAACAATTTGTATCATTTGAAAAAATTTAGCTGGTATAGCGATGGTCCTCTCAGTCATTGGTAACGGTTTAACTCGAAGGCTAATATCTAATATCAATCCAAGAGTACCCATTGCTCCTACATGTAGCCTTGAAATATCGTAACCCGCTACATTTTTAATGACAGTTCCACCAAACTTCAAAAGTTCTCCATCACTGTTTAAAATACTCAAACCCAACACTGCTTCTCTGCAACTGCCATTAAAAATTCTTTGAGGTCCTTCTAGACCAGTCGCAACCATTCCACCGATGGTGCCACTTGGAGAAAGTTTGTTGGTTTTTGAACTTCTCGCGAGAAATCTTGGGGGATCAAAACCCAAAGTTTGATTTTTTGAAGCCAGGAGACTCTCTAACTTTGTTATTGAAGTCCCACAACGAACAACCACAACTAATTCAGAGGGATCATAATCAATGACTCCTTCGTATCCCGAGGTATTAAGTATTTCATTATCTTTTCTTGGAGGATTACCGTAAAAAAACTTTGAATTGTGCCCTACAAAAGTAATCGGTTTTTTTGAATTTAAAATTTTAGATTTTGCATAATCCAACCATTCCAAAACTTGGGAATTATCATTTTTTTGGTTGCTTAAAAAAGACTTTTTTATATAAACTCCTAAAATCTAGGTAAGTCAGGAAATCTCAAATTTCCTTTGTGAATATGCATTCTTCCCTTCTCCGCACACCTGGTAAGTGAGGGAATTACTTTTCCAGGATTTAGCAAATGCTTTGAGTCAAAAGCCTCTTTTATCAAAGAGAAGGTTTCTCTTTCAATATGCGAAAACTGCACACACATTGACCCAAGTTTTTCTAAACCTACTCCATGTTCTCCAGTTATAGTTCCACCATACTCAATACATTTAAGTAAAATTTCTTCGCCAAATTTTTCGGTTTCATTGAATTGATTCGGTTTGGTTGAATCAAATAAAATTAAAGGGTGTAAATTTCCATCACCAGCATGAAAGACATTTAAACATCGAAGACTATACTTCTTTTCTAGCTCGGCTATGAATAACAACATATCCCCAAGTCTTCTTCTTGGAATGGTGCCATCTATACAATAATAGTCAGGTGATATCCTACCCGAAGCAGGGAAAGCATTTTTTCTTCCCGACCAAAAAACTGCCCTTTCTTCATCATCTTTAGACATCCTTAAGTTGGTAGCTCCATAGTCAAGCAATATTTTTTTAAGAGCTAAAACCTCTTCCTGAACTTCTTCAAAAGTACCATCAGACTCACATAGTAGTATTGCTTTTGCCTCAAGGTCATAACCTGCGTGAACAAAATCTTCAACAGCAATCACCATCGACTGATCCATCATTTCTAATCCAGCTGGAATAATACCCGAAGCAATTATACCGGCAACAGCTTCACTAGCTTTTTGAATATCGTCAAATGATGCGAGTATAACTTGCGCGCAAAATGGCTTGGGAATTAAACGTAGTGAAACTTCGGTAATCACCGCCAGCATACCCTCAGAGCCAATTAATAATGCCATTAGATCGTATCCAGGAGTATCGAAAGCCTCTGATCCTGCTTCAAAGACTTGACCCTCAATTGTTACAGCTCTGATTCTTAAAACATTATGTAAGGTCAAACCATATTTTAAACAGTGAACTCCTCCAGAATTTTCAGCAACATTACCACCAATTGAGCAGGCTATTTGAGAGGAGGGATCAGGAGCATAGAAAAGGCCATATTTATCTACCGCCTGAGATACCATTAAATTTCTCACTCCAGGCTGAACTTTGGCTATTCTCTTTTTGGAATCAATTGAAACAATATTATTTAATCTTGCCGTTGATAAAACTAAAGCCCCCTGTTTTGGAATTGCTCCACCGGATAAACCTGTTCCTGAACCCCTTGTAACAACCGCTAAATTATGTTTATTGCAGATCTTCAATACACCTACTACTTCCTTTTCATTTCCAGGAAGGGCTACAGCTGATGGATCGCCAGAGTAACCTGACAACCCATCCTGTTTGTAAGTTCTTAAAGCTTCATTTTCAATAATTAAATTTTCAGCACCTATCAAATTTTGAAGCTCAACCACAATATTATTTGAAAGCATTTTTTTCTAAATTTTTACGTATTATCAAATACTATCGTACACTTGTTCTATGAAAACAAGAATATCAAAAGTCGTAACAAAAACAGGTGATGATGGAACTACCGGTTTGGCCAATGGATCAAGAATCTCAAAAAATCATATTTTAATACACGTTCTGGGTGAAATAGATGAATTGAATTCTTCACTGGGTCTACTGCTGAGCGAATTTGAAAATTCAGAGAAACCCCAAGAATTAACAGAATTAAAAAAAATTCTAACTTCTGTCCAACATGAACTTTTTAACCTTGGTGGTGAAATCAGCATGCCCGACGTTGAGTTAATGTCAAACAAACAAATTTTAGAAATTACCAAAGACATAGAAAATTTGAACGAAAAATTGCCTCCACTAAGGGAATTCATACTTCCCGGAGGATCAAGACTTTCAAGCCTTACTCACGTGTCCAGAACTTTAGCTCGACGAGCAGAAAGGAACTTAGTTGGGCTTATTGAAGCAGATTTTGTTGAAACAAATAACATCAAAAAAAATGGTTTACCTTACTTGAACCGCTTATCCGACCTACTTTTTGTAGTAGCTAGATGTTTTATGAAAAATAAAAAAAATGAAAATGTATTCTGGGAAAAATCAAGTTTATAGTTCCAAATTTTCAAATTTTTGTCTTCTTTTTTGAACTGCTTTTGCCAAAGTTACAATAAGTTTTTCGCTCTCTTCCCAAGATATACATCCGTCAGTTATGCTCTGGCCATAAACTAAATCACCTAAATGGTTTCCAGGTTTCAAATCTTGGCGACCAGCAACCAAGTGACTTTCGATCATTACTCCAAAAATATCTACCTCTCCATTTGCAATTCTGTTGGCTACTTCAGAAATAACTTTTATTTGGTTATCTGGTTTCTTATTAGAATTGCCATGACTAGCATCAACAATTACCTTCGAGGGCAGTTGATCTTTTTTAAGTTTCTCACAAACATTTTTTACTGAAATAGAATCGTAGTTGGGCTCTTTACCGCCACGTAGAATAATATGGGAATCTTCATTACCAGAAGTTGCAACAATCGCTGACCTGCCAGATTTGGTTACTGATAAAAAATGGTGGGGGTTTTGAGATGCTTTAACAGCATCAAGTGCTACCTTGGTATCGCCAGTTGTCCCATTTTTAAATCCGACAGGACAGGATAAGCCAGACGCAAGTTCTCTATGAATTTGGGACTCTGTTGTTCTAGCTCCAATAGCCCCCCAGGAGACTAGATCGGCAATGTACTGTGGAGAAATAACATCGAGAAATTCTACGCCTGCTGGCAATCCAAGCTCGTTAATCTGAAAGAGTAGTTTTCTACTAAGATTTAAACCAGTATTGATGTCAAAACTGTTATCAAGATGAGGATCATTGATGAAACCCTTCCAACCAACAGTAGTTCTTGGTTTTTCAAAGTATACTCTCATAATTATTTCGAGATCACTTGAGTAACGACGTCGATATTGGAATAGTTTATTAGCATATTCCAATGCTGCTTTAGGGTCATGAATAGAGCAGGGCCCAATAATAACCACAAGTCTGTCATTGTTACCAAATAATATTTGATTGATGGATTGCCGGCACTTGAAAACAATTTCAGAAGAGTTTTGACTAATTGGTATTTCTTCGATTAATTTTTGCGGAGAAAAAACTTCTCTAACTGTATTGACCCTGACATCATCTGTTTTAACTTTAGCCATTATTTAATCTGCTGTGCCCCCGACCGTTAACCCCTCTATCAATAGAGTTGGTTGTCCAACACCAACAGGAACTCTTTGACCATCTTTACCACAAGTACCAACCCCACCATCTAACTTGAGATCATTTCCAATTAATTTGACCTTTGTCAATGCATCAGGCCCGTTTCCAATCAGAGTTGCTCCTTTAACAGGGTATTTAATTTTTCCTTTTTCAACCCAATATGCCTCTGAAGCAGAAAAAACAAATTTCCCATTGGTAATGTCAACTTGACCTCCACCAAAATTAACTGCATAGAGACCCTTATCTAAGGAAGAAATTATAGATTCAGGATTTTCTCTTCCTGATAGCATAAAGGTATTAGTCATTCTTGGCATTGGAAGGTGTGCATACGACTCCCTTCGACCGTTTCCAGTTTGGGCAACATTCATTAACTTAGAGTTCAAAGAATCTTGGAGGTAACCTTTAAGAATCCCATTTTCAATTAGAACATTATTCCTAGTAGTGTTACCCTCATCATCAAAATTAAGTGATCCTCTTCTATTTGGAATAGAACCATCATCGACAACTGTGACCCCCTCAGCCGCAACTCTCTCACCCACTCTTCCAGAAAACACTGATGATAGCTTACGATTAAAATCACCTTCTAACCCATGACCGACTGCCTCATGGAGAAGAATTCCAGGCCATCCCGGCCCTAGCACCACTGGCATTTCACCAGCTGGGGCCGGCTTTGACTCCAAATTAACCAAAGACTGCCTAACTGCCTCGGATGCAAAAAATTCTATTTTATCGGAATTAAAATTTGTAACACTATATCTGCCACCACCACCGCTAGACCCAATTTCCCTTCTGTTACCAGCTTGGGCAATAACCGTAACTGACAATCTGACTAAAGGTCTCAAATCAGCCACCATAAGTCCATCACTGCGAAAAATTAATACAACATCGTATCCACCCACAAGAGACGCCATTACTTGGGAAACTCGTGAATCTTTTTTTCTTGCAATACTGTCCAATTGCATTAATAAATCAATTTTTTCTTTTGAACTCAATGAGAGCATCGGATCAAATTCTGAGTAAAGTTTTTTTATAGGCTCTAGTTTTCTATTTAGATTTGACTTTAACTTTTTTGCAATAACTTTAATCTTTTTAGTGGAATTTTCGCTAGATGAAATCGAACGAGCTGTCTTTGAAGCTTCAACTAAAATTTCGGGATTAAGTGTATCGCTGTATGCGAAAGCTGATTTATCGCCAGAAACTGCTCTAACGCCCACACCTTGATCAATGGAAAAACTTCCAGATTTTACTATGTGTTCATCTAAAGCCCAAGATTCCGAACGAGTATATTGAAAATACAGATCCGAAAAATCTACATCTCTTTTGTGAATTGAACTTATCGCTTTTTCAAGATGAGAGTCTTGAATTCCATGCGGAAAGAGCAGTAATGATTTTGCAGTTTCTAATGTGGACATTGGAAGATTAGGTGAATTCATAAGGTTTCTTTACAAATCGTATCGTTGGTGGAAAATAGCCGGTAATTTATTTCTAACATTTTTAATTATCTTGTGATCTACTTCACCAATAACTATACCGCTACCGAAGTCTAATTGGCTAATTATATCTCCCCAGGGATTAATTAGCATGGAATGTCCCCAAGTTTTTCTTCCGCATTCATGTATTCCACCCTGTGCACTAGCAAGAACGAAACACTGGTTCTCGATGGCCCTGGCTCGGAGTAACAACTCCCAATGAGCTTTTCCTGTTTCATAGGTAAATGCCGCAGAAACAAGGATCAAATCTATTAAGTCAGAAGGATTTTCTTTTTTCCTGTAAAACTCAGGAAATCTAATGTCATAACAAATCGAAAAAAAAGTATTACCAGCCGGAGTTTTCATCCAAGTTTTATAATTTCCTGCTGAAATAAATTCAGTTTCATCAAATAATTGATCTTTTTGTTGATACTTAAATAAATGAACTTTGTCGTACCTACTTACCAAAACCCCTTTATTATTAAAGGCCAGCATGGAGTTATTAATTTTTTGTTTGTTTTCTGTTCGCAAAGGAACTGATCCTCCAACAATCCAAACATTGTTATCCTCTGCTGACTCGGATAATGCTTTTTGAATTGGCGAGATATTTACATTTTTTGAGTTGTCTTCATTTAACTTCCATGGAACTTCTGCATGCATGACTTTTTGCTCATGTAAATCACTAATTAATGAAAAAAATTCTGGTAATAAAATCAACTC
The DNA here is from genome assembly GCA_002167365.1 of Betaproteobacteria bacterium TMED41. GTDB lineage: Bacteria > Pseudomonadota > Gammaproteobacteria > Burkholderiales > Burkholderiaceae_A > UBA7377. The sequence continues at coordinate 43,715 of NHCU01000040.1, forward strand.
AGCCCCGTCCCGTTTTGCCTCAGCAACTAGTTGCTTCATTTCACTTAAATTTTTCATGGTATTTAAACCGGATACCATCTGAATTGCTGCAACTTTTGTCATAATTTAGTCTTTTCAATCAAGGATTTTGATATATTGAGGGTTCATCCTTTGATGTGTTTTTTTGGGGAATAACTTCCACAACAGGACTATTCCAAGATCCTTTTAACTTATATTCATAGGCTAATATTTTTCTCAGTGGATCTCTTAAAATATATTGGGCCAAAAAACTTCCTAAACCAACTGCAGGATTGACTAATACATACCCCAAAGATGCAAGACCAGCATTCAATTCGGGCAAAACAAGAACTCTCATATCCTGAGTTTGATTAAGTAAATTTACGTTACCTTCCAAAAAAATTGAAGCCTGTGTTCCAATCACTCTGAGATTGCTGGTATTTGCTATTCCCTTATCAATGGCCACGTTACCCCTTAGTTTGTCAAAAGAAAAACCTTCACTAAAAATATCCTGAAAATCTAATTTAATCCTTCTAGGTAATGATTGTAAATTTAGTACGCCAATTAACCTTGCTAAGCCGGGTTCAACTTTTAAAAATTTACCTTTTTGAATATCTAATGAAACGTCACCAATAGTGTTTTTGACGTTAAAATCTAGAGGCGATCCCATCCATTTTAGTTGACCAGAGACAATGCCTCCTGAATCTGCCAATAAACCAGAGTACCCAAGATCCTCTAATACATTGGCCCCATTTTTTGTTTCAATCCTAAAATCTAGTTCGGTAATGGTTTCATTAAAAGCTTCATTATCAGCTAGTGCCTGAGATTTATTTTTAGAAATTGGTTTATTCCAAAACCCACTGGCTTCTAGTCTGGTCATTTCAGAAAAAATTTCAATTTTCTCAATACTCCAGACCTTTTGAGCAGTTAAATAATCAGCACTAAGAGCAAGTTTTCCTTCAAAATTAAAACTTTTAAATTCATCAACAAATAAATTAATAGATGGCCAATCTTTTCCATCAGCAAAAAAATCTATGTTGGTTAGTTTGGACTTTGCCAAATCATTATTTTTTTCTTCGTCTTTTTGATGATAGTGAGAAAGGTGTACTTTTATTTCTTTTATTGATGGATTCCAATTAAAAACACCAGTAGTCTCAAGCGACTTGAAAATTCCAGAAAAGCCATTCACTGATGCAATAGATTGAGCGTAAAAGTTAGTAAAACTGTAATTTCCTATTTTCAAATCATTAGTACCAAGCTCAAATTTCAAAGAGTTGTTTTTTAAGTTCTTGAAGAAATTTGCTTTCGAGGAATTTTTTGATTGGCTTACAAACACTATCCAATTTTTTAAGTCAAAAGTTGAGTTATTGACAAGAATTTTATTATGAGTGTCACTTGAAAATTCTTTAAAAACTTCATCTTGAAAACCATCAGAATTTTTATCGTCAAATAAAATTGCAAATTTTTTTCTAGTAGAGGTTTTATTTGCTAATTTTGTCAAATCTTCTTTTATTTCGTCTAGTAGAAAAATTAGGCCATTACTGGCCCTAATATCCCAAATTCTTTGCCAGGTTTTATTATTTAAATTGGGCTGATATAAAAAATTAGCTTTTAATTCCCAAGAATTTTCATGGTCTTTAAAAATTGGTTTAGGTAAATCTAACAATAACCCTCTGAGGTCCGTATTTATTGCAATATTAACACTGCCTTCAAATAATCTAATGCCCGCTTGATACTCAGTACTGCCCACAACCTTCTTATCCAGAGCGATTTCAAAAGTTTTATTTATCCAATCCTCAAATCCCTTACCTTGCAAAATTCCCTCGGCGTTAAGATCAATACCCCTTTTAAAACTGGAAGAGTTAGAACTTGTAAAATTTACTTTTCCACCGAGAATTTCACTTTCAATATTCAATCTTGAAAGTGACTTTTCTGAAAAATTAATTTCACCTCTTATTTTTTTAAGGGGTATAAAATTTTCTTTTAATATAAGACTATTGTTATCAAATTTTAAAATTCCTAACACTTTTGAATTTTTAATCTTTTTTAGATCTAGTTTGAGAGATAAGTCCAAACCGACATCCCCCTCACCAAAAGCGTTTTCAGTAACATTCCACAACCATTTCTTTATGGGCGAATTATTTGATACATAAATAAAGTTTTCTAATAATCCGCTTACCTCACCAGACAAAGCCAACTCAGGAGTTTTTGAAAATATATTTGGTATTTCTCCATGTACTGAAACCAATTTAGAATCTGCTAAAAATCCAGAGGCATTGACAAGCCTAAAGTGTTCATTTTTGAACTCAATTTCAGCATTTATTTTTCTAATTAACGGCCATTTTGAGGAAAATAATAAATCCATATTTTTTACGTTTAAATTAGCTATAAATTTCCCTTTTTTATTGCTGGAAAGATTAGAAATATTTTTTATCGGTCCTTTGTACAGGAAAGATCCATTTACATCATCAGCATATTTAAAACCTCTTTTAAACCAATTTCTCGCCTTTTGGCTCATTTTTTTTGGTAAATAATCTGAAATGGCCTCTACATTATCAATAGCAACCTCACCCTTAAGGTCAGCATTTTCAATTCCCTGAGAATCAATAGTCCATATGCCTCTCGATTTAATTTTTATATCTGAATTGGATAAATTCAATTCATGAACTTTAATAGACAATTCTGTGTATTCACCCATCAAAATTTTTTTTAGGCTGCTGGAGTCGAACCCTACTCTGCCAGTAACATCAGAAAAGCGAAGACTCGATCCTGACGATGTGCCTGGCAAAAAAAACTCAGCACTATTGGAAAAAAAGCTAAAGTTAATACCAGAAGAATTAAACAAAAATGAACCGTTCAACCCCAAAAACCCTTTGTCAGTTTCAATCTTGGTTACCCCTAAATCTTCAAACTGTGCCTCTACAGCTATTGAATCAAACAAATCATCCCTTTTCATTGATTCTTCACTAAGATTTTTTGGCAGTTTAAAGATCAATGACTTAACAGACCCCTGAAGCTTTACATTAGTATCTGGTAAATGTCCTGTTATAGAAGCTATGGATAAAAGGGAATTTGTATTTAATTCCTCAAACAATATTTTAAGTTGATTGGGTTTATTTTGAATTTTCACACTGCCAAAGTTGAGGAATTCACTAGCTCCACCAGCGTTGAGCCCTTTTTTGTCATAGGAAATTTTAATTTGATTAATTTGAATTTGATTAGGAGAAAAATCAAAAATACTTACTTCTTTTCCACGGCCAGAAAAAATAAAGGCTAGCCCAGCTAACATAAAATTACTCTCTTTATTCAGCTGGTTTTTCTCAACAAATACAGTAGCTTTGTCTATATTTACGTCACCGAGTATTGGCTTACTTTGTAAAAAACTGACAAAACTTCTAAACCCAAGACTAGACTCTACCCTACTTAACCAAATAATTTCTTGATTAATACCATTTTTAATACTGATGTTTTTTAGAACTAAACTTGGCGTTAACCATTCGCTCCAATCAATTTTTGCAGTATTTATTTCAACTTTAATTTTTTTTTCAACTACAACATTTGGAAGCCAATTATTAAGTTTTTGTGAGTCTACTAAGATATTTTCTAGTTGTGGTCCAAACCACAACCTTGTTAGACCCAGTCCTAATGCAAATAAAACAACCAACAAAAGAACACTGCCCAAAAAAAATCTTAACANCAACTCAAAAATATTTTGGTTATTCTTAGGTTTAAGCTGAGAATCATTGTTAGTTATTGAATCATTCATTTTAAAAAAAAAATCAAAGAATACACTAATCCTTATTCGGAGATAAAATTATTACATGGAAAATCTTTTTTTATGCACACTAAACTTTTCAAATTGGGCAAGAGGAATTTATCACCAGTATTCAAAAAATAACCTACTTTTAGATCCAAGAACTCCAATAACAAAAGAACATTTGATTGAACATAGAAAAAAACAGTGGAAATCACTAGAAAATCCAAGCAATAAAAACATTTACACTGATTTAAGACAGTACAGAAATTCCTGCATGCTTTCAATAATGACTCGTGATTTACTTAACCTTTCAAGTTTTGAAGAAAATCTTTCAAGTATTAGTTTTTTAGCTGAGATATGTATTCAGATAGCTTATGACCATTCCATTTTAGTAGAGTCAGAAAAATTTGGTGTTCCTACTAATAAAAAAGGTAATAGGTCAGATTTATTAATCATTGCCATGGGAAAGCTTGGGGGTTATGAGCTCAATCCATCCTCAGACGTGGATTTAATATTCGTGCATGATGAAAATGGAGCGACTGTTCCTANCAACTCTTCGGGCGTGGTAATAGAAAATTCACAATTTTTTTCTAAAGTTATAAAAAGAATTTTTAATGTATTGAGTCTCACAACTAGTGATGGTTATGTTTTCCGAGTCGATCTTCGTTTACGTCCTCATGGTAATTTTGGACCAGATAGTATGAGTATTGATGCTTTAAAGACATATTTTTTTACAAATGCTCAAGATTGGGAGAGATTTGCTTGGATTAAATCAAGAATCATCAACTCCTATTTTCCAANGAAAAAAAATGAATTTGAGAAGATTNCAGAAAAATTAAATACTCTAAAAAACCAGTTTATTTACAAACCTTTTCTCGATTTTGAATCAGTAAGTTCTTTGAGAAGGCTNAATGAAAAAATTAAGATTCANCATAATTCCTCCGACGAAAAAAAAACACCCTCTTATTTTTTTAATGTCAAACTTGAAAATGGTGGAATCAGAGATATAGAATTTTTAATTCAAGTACAACAACTCATAAGGGGGGGGAAGCACAAATCTTTACGATCTCAATCTACCATCAAATCTCTGCAGGAACTTTCAAGATTAGATTTTATTTCTTTAAAAGATGAAATTGAAGTATTTGAAGCATATAAATTTTGGCGATCACTTGAACACCGAATCCAATATGAATTTAACTCACAGTCACACACTATAAAGATTGATGCTCTTGAAAAAGTCTCTAAAAGCATGAGAATGAAAGGACCATTTGAATTAAAAAGAATGATTAGAAAACATCAGAAAAATATTAACTCTATATTAAATAAATCACTAAACATTAAACAAAATAAAGCTTCCAAACCCTATAAAAATGTTAAAAAATTTGAAAACCCAGAACTTCTCTCAACAAGCCCTTTTAATGAATTAATTTCTTCACTAAAAGTCAAACCTCAATACTCTAAAATGCTTGAAGAATATCCTTCAATATTAAAAAAAATTTATACAGTTAGTACAGAATCAATTTGGATAAATAACTACATAAAAAAACATCCATCTGTTTTAGATGAACTACTGAAGGAGACCTTTGTTACTAATCCAATTGATTTCAAAAAAATAAAAAAAAATTTAAACATCCAACTTAATTTTGCTCATGAAAACATAAAAGTCGATTTTGAAAATCAAATCAATATCCTAAGAGAAGTACATCACGCTAATTTATTTAGACTTTTGGTTCAAGACTCAGAAAAAAAATGGAACATTCAAGAACTTTCAGAACAACTCTCTGACCTTGCTGACATAATTCTGGACACAACTCTTTCATGCGTCTTAAAAACTCTAGATAGTCGCCATGAAATAAAACCAGACATCGCGATAATAGCATTCGGCAAATTAGGAAGTAAAGAATTAGGATTTGCATCTGATTTAGATTTAATTTTTCTTACGAAGCATTTAAACGAAAATCAACAATCGCTATACTTCAAAGTAATTAAGAGATTTATTTCATGGTTATCATTATCAACTTCCTCAGGAAATCTTTTTAATATAGACCTCAGACTTAGGCCCAACGGAAACTCAGGTTTGCTGGTTACATCTTTAAACTCATTCTTTGAATATCAAAGCAAAAAAGCTTGGCTGTGGGAACATCAAGCAGTTTCAAGATCTAGATTTTGTGGAGGTAATAAAATTATCGGNAACGAATTTGAAAAAATTAGANAAAATATTCTTGAAAAAAAAAGAAATACAGCTAATTTATTAGAAGAAATAATAGCGATGAGGAGAAAAATTTCTGATTCCCACACAAATACTACAGAATTGTTTGATATTAAATATGATAGAGGTGGTATGGTTGATATTGAGTTTATCGTACAAACAATTGTTCTAAGATATTCATGCACTTACAAATCTTTTTCTAAAAATATCGGAAATATCAATTTACTTCATGACTTTGCGAAAAAAAAAGTTTTACCTTCGCAAATGATAAAAAAAGTAGCTAAAATTTACGCACAGTACAGAACAGTCCAACATAATTTTAGGCTAAAAGGGATTAATTCTGTAAAAGTTGAACATGCTAAGTTTGCAAATGAAAGGATATGTGTGAATAAGCTTTGGGATATAGTTTTTGAAGATGCTCCAAAGGTTATAAGAAAATTATCAGAACTACACTCAGTTAAATAGGTAATTTTTATCCCGCTCAGATAAAATATATTAATTAGGAGAAAAAAATGACAGCGTCATCAATGTCAGACAGAGATGGATTTATTTGGATGGATGGTAAATTCCTACCCTGGAGGGAAGCTAACATCCACGTTCTCACACATACACTTCATTATGGAATGGGTGTGTTTGAGGGAGTGAGATGTTACGAGACTATGAATGGAAGTGCAATTTTTAGACTAGCAGAACATACGACTAGACTAATTAACTCGGCTAAGATTTTTGAAATTAGTGTGCCCTTCAGTCAATCTGAACTAGAATCCGCTCAAATCGAAATAGTAAAAAAAAATAAACTCAAGAGTTGTTATATAAGACCCATAGTCTTTTTAGGTTCCGAAAAAATGGGACTTAACCCACATGGGTGCTCTGTTCATGTTTCAATCGCAGCCTGGCCATGGGGAACTTATCTTGGAGATGATGGCCTTTCAAATGGCATTAGGGTTAAAACTTCTTCATTCAGTAGACACCATGTCAATTCCTCAATGGTTCGTGCAAAAGCCTGTGGCTACTACATCAATTCCATTCTAGCTCATCAAGAGGTAAACAAAAATGGTTACGACGAAGCATTAATGCTTGATACTGATGGATATGTATCTGAGGGAGCTGGAGAAAATTTATTTATCGTAAAAAAAGACTCTTTATACACCACTGACCTCACAACTTGTCTCGACGGAATTACCAGAGATACAGTTTTTGAACTTTCTAACGAATTAGATATTGAAATCAAAGAAAAAAAATTAACAAGAGACGAAATATATTGCGCAGATGAGGCTTTTTTTACTGGAACTGCAGCTGAGATTACCCCAATACGAGAATTAGATAATAGAGTCATCGGAAACGGGAAAAAAGGCAAGCTTACTGAAAAATTACAAGACTTATTTTTTAGAGTCGTAGCTGGAAAATCACCAAAATTTTTCCACTGGTTATCTGAGATTTAGGCATCAATATGACTAACCTTAACTCATCCCACAGCGAAGCTCATAATATAAAAGTTAAAAAAAATCAGAAAATAGTTTTTTGTCCTAACAAGAGTTCCGCAAGGTGGAGTAGCCACCCTAAAGTTTATTTACATTTAAAAAATTCGAAAAAAGTTTCTTGCCCATATTGTGGGACTGTATTTTTTACCGATTAGAAAATTTTAAATTTCTTTTATAAATGTTCATTATTTCTGTCAGTCTGGTATCTATTTTTGAAAGAGAAATAAAATCTAAGTTTTTTTGATTTTTGGCTATTTTTAGCTGTTCAATTGCCAAATACCATTCCTGCATTGCAATATACTTCTCCGCTGAATAAATATGCGCTTTTGCTCTAAAGCCTAATTTTTCAGAAATAAAAGCTCTTTGACCCCAAATCCAAAAATCTTTTGGCCATTTTTCAAGAACTGTTCTTGCTGTTTCTTCAGCTAGTAATAACTCATTATTTTCTATGTAGTTTTTAATTAACAACCTCAATAATGCTCTTTTACTTGAATGTTCTTCCAAAAGAGATAGGGTTTTCTTAATAATTTCAATACTCTTTGAAAAATTTTTCAACTCATTTTCAAGAGTGCCTTCAGCTAACATGACCATTGGTAAAAGTTTTTCTTTGTTGGTTGAAACTTCAACAGCATTCTTTAAAGAAAAAATTACTTTTCTAGCGTGCTCATAATTTTTGTTAGTTATACAATTCCAAAAATAACCGTATAGATTTTCTAATTTTGTGATTGAATCTGATAACTCACTTAGTTTTTTTGTTTTGAAACTGTCGGCAAGGAAAAATTCATTGGACATCTTTAGACGAGCTCTTATCCACCTATAAACCTCACCTTTACCAGCATCTAATTCTCTTGGCTGTCTATTCTCAAATAAAATTCTAGACTTGACCTCTGCTATTCTTTCAAAGTTCATTGGATGTGTTGAAAACCAAGAAGCACTCTGTCCGGAAAGCAAACTTTGCCTATTGAGGGTTTCCAACATGTTAACCATTTCCAATGGTTCAAAACCACCAGAAATTAAAAACTTTAAACCAAGTCTGTCTGCTTCATGCTCAGCTTGTCTAGAGAAAATAAGATCATTTTTTTTAGCTGCGCCTTGACCAAATGTCATTAGTCCCATTGCTGCATCAGGGTTAGAAGATGAAACAGCCATAGCAGATAAAATGGCCGCTGCCATTATCAATGCAGAGGATTCTTTTCTATTAGCAAACATTCTTGAAATATGTCTCTGGGTTATGTGTGCAAGTTCATGTGATAAAACTGAAATTAACTCCCCCTCAGAACGTACATTCAAAAATAAACCTGTATGAACACCTATCTTTGCCCCAGGTAAGGCAAAAGCATTAATCATTGGATTTTTAATCAAAAAAATATCAAAATCGTTAATCATAGGAATTGTAGTGCCAGTTATTAGATTATTTTTAATTCCAGATTTGATAATTTTTGCTAATTTTTGTCTTAAATAATCAGTCGCTTCCGCATCATCCAATATGACCCCTGATTTTATGATGCGATTGTATATTTGTGAGCCAAGAACCTTTTCATCATCAGGAGAGAGGTCAACTATTGACGAGGATCCCAAGTCAGGTAATTCGGCATGAACAAAAGTTAAAGAAGAAGATGTAAAAATAATAATAAGTTTAATTAAGAAATGCAGAAAAATTTTAATTTTTTAAACTCCAAAATATTACGTAAATTAATTATTAATGATCGTAGTTTTCGATTTATGATAACTTTATGTCAAATTTAACTCACTTTAACTCTCATGGAAATGTTCATATGGTGGATATTTCGCAAAAAAGGGACACAAAAAGACTCGCTTTTGCAAGTGGTCAGATACTCATGCAAGAAAAAACACTCAATGAAATCAAGAAAGGCACTAATAAAAAAGGTGATGTTTTGGGTGTTGCAAGAATTGCAGCCATTCAAGCGGCTAAAAAAACTTGTGATTTAATTCCGCTTTGTCATTTAATTTTTATCTCGAACATGGAAGTATATTTCACTATAAAAAAGAATCCTCCATCTATTCTATGTGAAGTTCAAGCTGAGTCTACAGGTAAAACAGGAGTCGAAATGGAGGCTTTAACTGCTGTTCACATTGGTTTACTGACTATTTATGATATGGCTAAATCAATTGATCGCGGAATGATTATTTCAAATATTCGACTAGAAAAAAAAGCCGGAGGTAAAAGTGGAAAATGGGAAAGAACTAACCCCAAAAAAAATACTAAAAAATTAACGTAGCTAAACCTAAAAAAATTAAAAAACCCATCGAGTCTGTCCCGAAAGTCAACAAAACAGAGGATCCAACAGCTGGGTCCTTTTTCATCCTATCTAAAATGACTGGTATTAAAACCCCTATGATGGATGCCACGATCAAATTTAAAACTATTGCCAGCATCATGGTCAATCCCAATAACATTGCGATTGGTTGATCTATATATAACCACCATGCAAATAAACCCGCGACTGACCCCCAAATGACCCCATTTAAAAGAGCTACAGTTAACTCTTTAGTTATTAATTTTGAAACAGATGAACCTGAAATATGCCCCAATGCCAAAGACCTAATTATCAATACTAAAGTTTGATTACCAGAATTTCCAGCAACTCCTGCGATGATTGGCATCAAAGCTGCTAAAGCAACCACTCTCTCAATCGTTCCCTCGAAAACTCCAATCACCCTTGATGCAAAAAATGCTGTTAAAAGATTAATTGCTAGCCACATCCATCGGTTTTTAATTGCGGTAAAAACCGATGCAAATACATCTTCTTCATCTTGAAATCCAGCGCTTGCAAATGCCTCTTGATTATTTTCGTCTCTAATTACATCAACTATTTCAGCAATTGTCAGTCTTCCAACTAACCTTAGGGATTTATCCACGACCGGAGCTGATACTAAATCATACCTTTCAAAAGCTTTTGCGACGTCCTCGGCATCATCCAAAACATTAAGAACCAGAATATCTGTTTCCATATTAGTCATTACCATCGAATCTGGGTTACGAATCAATAGATTTTCTAAGGACAGACTTCCCGTTAGAATTCCTTTACTATTGATAACGAAAAGTTTATTTGTATGTGGGGGTAACTTATCAAATCTTCTTAAGTAACGGTGAACAACCTCCAATCGAACATCGTCCCGAATTGTAATTAATTCAAAATCCATGTGGGCACCAACTGAATTAGTTGGGTATGACATTACCGCTTTTAACTGTTCCCTTTCTGGTAGAGACAAACTTGCTCTAACTTTTTCAACAATTTCTTTAGGAAGTGTATCAGCAATGTAAGCCAAATCATCTGGGTCTAGACTCTGGGCCACATAAATTAAATCTTCAGAACTCATCCAAGAGATCAAAGATAATCTTACCGGCTCATTTATCTCAATCAGAACTGATGATTTATTATTTAAATTTACATGTCTCCATACCAATTCTCTTTCAAAAAGTGGAAGAGCCTCAAGGATATATGCAACATCTGCCGGATGAATGAGTTCAAGTTTTTTTGTAAGAGTCTGTAACTGCTGGTCGCTGACCAACAATTCCAAGATAGGCTTTCTTTTCTCATTTAATTGCAGAGTTTCACTTTTATTCAGATGTGATTCCAATTTAAATCTAACCAGCAAGTCTTGAAGTTCTATCAAAGCTCTTTTGGCTACCTCTGGATCTCTGAGATTGGATTGTCTATTTTCTGATTTATGACTTAAAAAATTTTCTGTGTTCATTTATTTTGACATCAGAAATCTAACGTTACTAATTACTTCATCTACGCTGGGTCTGTTTTCAGTCCAAATATGAAAACTTTCAGCTGCTTGCTCCACAAGCATACCTAATCCATCAATAACTTTTAGGCCACCAGAATTCAGAGCAAAATCCATAAATGCAGTTGGTGCTGAACTGTAGAACAAATCCACAATAAGTGGGCACTCTAAAAATATACTCTTTGAAATTTTGATTTCATCCCCGCTAACACTAGCCGATGTTGCATTAATAATTAAATCGAACATTGGACAGGGAAATTCAATATCAACTGAATTAGGGTATTTAGCATAAAAATTGTCTATCTTAATGTACTCAAATAAGTCAGATTTAAAAACTTTAGAGAGTAGTTGCAAATTTCTATCACTTCTATTAACAATAGAAACGTTAAGAAATTTATCTTTTGAAAACATGGGTAAAATTCCTCTTACGGCTCCTCCGGCACCTATTATTAAAACTTTTGCATCTTTCGTTTTGGAAAGTCCGTGACGATTCAGATCTCTAAAAAGTCCAACTCCATCTGTGTTATCTGCTAGGAAGTTATCTTTAGAAAAACAAAGTGTGTTTACTGCTTTTGCATTAAAAGCCCTTTTGGAAATGGTCCATTTATTCTCTATTGAGAGCTCGTATGCCTCTTGTTTGAGAGGAACAGTAATATTACAGCCAGAAAAACTTTTCGAGATTAATTCATTTATAGAATTACCCAGCGATCCTTTAACGACTTTTATTTTTTCGTATTCAAATGACAAATTGAATTGTTCAGCAAACAATTTTTGTATTATTGGTGACCATGAATGATCAATTGGATCACCAAGTACAGCGAATTTTTTTTTCATACTAACTGAGAATTTGTTAAAGAAATAAATTTTACTCCCTGAAACATAATTCTACCTTCATATCTAAACAGTTAATGCTTTTTATTTCTAACTTGACATTTTCACCAGTTTGTATTCCTTCAAAATTATCAAGATAAAAATTCAACGGAATATCCACAAGACAAAATTTGCCATTTCCCAGATGAGTTCCAGTCAAAAAGAATTTATTGCTTTCTGTTTTTTTCCAAAATTCACCAGTTTTATTTTTTTTTAAAATCAACCATCTGTACATCCAATACTTTTCCATAAATTTCTGAAACTCATTATAAAAAAGACTTTTTTTTTCGTGATTCTTTATTGCTGCATCAATTGTTTCTTTGTCCATAGAGTTAGAACTTTTCCCTGGAATGATCAAAGTTATCAATTGCCATTGGTTAAGGAAATCAACATATCTTCGAAGAGGAGAAGTAGTCCAAGCATAAACATCAATTCCTAATTCTTCATGCGGTAAAAAACTAGTTTGCATCCTAGTTAACCCCGACGAGTTGGTCCTATAAATTGCAGGTTTGGGAAAATTTCTAAGAATTTTAGCCCATTTATGGTTAGTTAAAATCATGAACTCTGAAACTATCATGTCAGCAAATGAGCCTCTTTTTCTGGACTCAATTACCGGCGCTCCACCAATATCAAAATTCTCAAAAGTTCGCTTATTTCTCCCAAGAACAGTCAGCTTTAAATCCTCTTTTTTTTGATATTTATTTATTTTTAGAGTACCTCTTCTTTTAGACAGGATTTTTGCCAAGAAGTACAAATCTTTCAAGCCATCCCAAGGTAATTCGTCTGTTAAGGGATCTTTTTCAAAATTTTTCTCCCAGTCACCAAGTCTAATATTTTGTTTAATGAAAATTTTCTCTAAAATTGTGCTTTCATAGACTATAAATCCATTTTCATCAAAATCAATGTAGAGGGATAGTACTGGTTTTACAGTATTTTCATTCAAGGAGGCCTCTTGCAACAATCTTTTTGAGAACATTGTTTTTTTTTCACTTGGTGTATAAATACTGAGTGCTTGTTCATTTACACCTAACTCCTCACACTCTGCAGGAGTCAAAAATTTTACGGGTAATGCAATATGTACCCCAACTCTCCATTTAATGATATTTTCATTAAGCACCTGCAAAGAAAAAGCGTCATCTATTTCTGTTGTAAAAATATCATCAATCGAATATGCTTCTATTTTTGCAGTAGAAAGATGATGATTTTCAAATAAATCATCTAGATTTTTTTTTGATGATAATTTTTTGTCTTTCAAATGTAGTTTTTCTAATCTACTCAAAAACATAAGTTTATGGTACTCAAAGGCAGACTTAATAATTCCAAAATTATATAAAATTTCAGCTGAACTCAAACCCAGATTTTTACTAGCTTTTTTTAATGCTCTATATTCTATAGAATGTTTTTCTGGGTCTAAGAGTAGTTTTTTTCCATACTCCTTTATTTTATTGGGGAGTTCACCTTGTAGAATTTGATTTACTAAAAGCTTCTCTTCCTCTATTTTTTTTTCCCTCAATTTCTGACTTGAAATTGCTTTTCTAATAATGCTAAGTGGAGTAGAGCAAAAAAAACCATTTGATTTTTTTTTGAAATAAATGGGGTTTTTAACTATGCACATTAATAAAGCGGCCTTACTAACTGAATTTCTCCCTTTTGAAAAAAATATATTATTCAAATCACAAACTGTAAAATCCCCTTTTGGAGCCACCTTCCATACATCATCAATATTAATACTCCTGAGAAATGTTTCTGTTTCGCTAATAAAATTATCTATATTTTCATCAAAAAGCACGAAAGATGTTTTAGTTTTACTAATTTTTTTTTTAATCCCAGATGGTAGCAAAACCTCTAAATTTTTTTCAAATTCAGAATTTACTTTACCAATTTGATAAATATTTTTATCCCAAAAAAAAATATTCATATCAGTTAATCCGTCAATTTATTAAGAATCTTGTTGTGGATTCCTTCAAAACTACCATTACTCATAATTAAAATTATATCTCCTGTTGCTGAATGATTAATAATTTGATTTATCATCTGATCTATTTTTGTAAAAATTTTTGGCGATGGATTTAGTGCTGAAAAGAGTTTTTTAAGATCCCAATTTAAATTATTGTTATAAATAAATACCATATCAGCATCTATGAAAGCCTCAGCAAGTTGATCTTGCATGGCACCAATTTTCATTGAATTAGATCTAGGCTCAAACACCACTAGAAGTTTCCCATTTTTTTTTGTTGTTTTTGTTAACCCGGTGATACTTATATATTTTTTTTTGGCTGCTTGTATCGTTGCTTTTATTGCAGTTGGGTGATGAGCAAAGTCATCAAAAACTTTTACACCCTTAATTTCTCCTTTTAACTCCATTCTTTTTTTTATACCCTGAAAATATTTTAGAGATTCAACAATTTCAGTCAGTGGTACCCCCATGGATTTGGCTGCCGCAACTGCTGCTAAAATATTACTTTTATTATGTTCTCCAAGTAGATGTGTAGAAATTTTTAATTCATTATTTTTGTTGTCGTTAATAAGAAATGTCTCATATGGATCATCTAAATTTTTGAAATTTGTTGAGGATTCATTTAGGTCGTCTAAATTTTTGTACCTCCATCCATCTTTAATATTAAAATATTCAATCTCTGACCAAATACCTCTATCGACTAATTTTGCCAACGAATCACTATTTTTATTAATGATGATCTTTGATTTTGAAGGAATAGTCTTTATCCAATGGTGAAATTGATTTTCTATCTCACGTAAATCGCAAAAAATATCTGCGTGATCAAACTCAAGATTATTTAATATTGCAACTTTTGGAGTATAGTGAAGAAACTTAGAACGTTTATCAAAGAATGCAGTATCGTATTCATCAGCCTCGACAACAAATATTCCTCCCTCTTTTCCATTTCTTGCAGATATACCAAAATTGTGGGGTAATCCACCAATTAAAAAACCAGGCTTGTAGCCAGAAAATTCGAAAATCCAGGCTAGAATTGAACTTGTTGTAGTTTTTCCGTGTGTTCCAGATACAGCGATTACATCATGATTTTTTAAAATATAATTAGATAAAAAAGAAGGGCCAGAAATATATGGTAGTTTTTCGTTTAGAATTAATTCAATTATTGGGAAAGTACGTGTTGCAACATTTCCGATTACCCATAAATCTGGTTTTAGTTGTGATTGATCTTGAGCAAATCCCTCAATCAATTTAATACCAAAACTATGTAGTTGGTCACTCATTGGAGGATAAACATTCAGATCACAACCAGTTACTTTCATACCCATGCCGCGAGCTAAAAGTGCGAGGCTTCCCATGAATGTTCCGCAAATACCAATAATATGAATATGCATAAAATTTACTTTAACGATTTATAAAATTGATAAATGAACCAGTTAAAATTTGAGATCGCATCTGTGGCTGCCAGATTTATTGTAGAGGATGGGGCAAATTATTTTGAAGCAAAGTCGAAAGCACAAGAATTAATGTTTAAAAAAAATGGAGCAAAAATAAACAAAAAAAATTTACCAAACAATTTCGAACTGGAAGCGGCAGTAAAAAAACACTCTATACTTTTTTTCAAAACAGAGTACATAGAAAGGTTAACAGAATTACGCAGAAAAGCTAAAGATTTAATGAAAGTTTTAGAAACTTTTAATCCGTTGTTAATTGGCTCTATAGCTAACGAAGCAGTTACAAGATACAGTGATATAAGGGTATGTTGCTTTACATACAGTACTAAAGAAATTGCAATAGAGCTTTTAAACAAGGGTTTTAAAACAGATTCTCACGTGGTCAAACATCCTCTTCACCAAGATCATGTTGAGGCATTAAGTTTTCTGTGGAAAAAAGAAGAGGCTATTATTTACGCTCTCGTACATTTAGAGTCTAAAGTGAAACTACGAGGTCTTGNTTTTATGGAACTAAGTGAATTGATAAACAAAAAGAAGATGTAAACATGAAATTAAAAAAGAATATTATCTATTTTATTTTTTCATTATTTGCGATTACTGCAGGTTTAATAATTGGGTTAGTGACCCTCAAAGATGGTNCTAAAAGGGATGTAAGTGATATATTTACGCAATCTTACCCAAATGTCCAAGGAAAATTAATTGCATTAGAGAGTTTAAAAGGTGAGTATTTCACTATAATCAATTTCTGGGCAACATGGTGTGCTCCATGTATTGAGGAAATGCCGATGCTTTCAAATTTCCATGAAGAAAACCAGTCAAAAGGAATTAAGGTAATTGCGCTTGCCATCGATAATAAGCGGCAGATACAAAAGTTCTTGAATAATAAAAATTTAAAACAACCAGTCCTAATAATCGGCGCCGAAGGTGCTAAATTGGCAGAATTTTTAGGGAGTAGAAAAAATGCACTTCCTTTTACTGCCTTAATTGGCCCAAAAAATAAATTACTAAAAACAAAAATGGGAAAAATATCAGAAAATGAGATAAAATCATGGGTATTTGATGAATTTAAAGAACATTTAGCAGATATTAGATGAATGATTTTCCTTTAATATGGATTGTAAACGGCCCAAACCTCAACAAACTTGGGTCTAGAGAGCCAACCATATATGGTAGTAAAACGTTAGATGAAATAAATAACGACTTGACTAAAATTGCTGACATCAATTCTGTGAAATTAGATTTTTTTCAATCTAATCATGAGGGCGAATTAGTTGATCTATTTCATTCAGCCACCAAAGTTAATTTAGCTGGCTTTATTTTTAACCCNGGAGCTTTTTCCCACACAAGCATATCAATAAGAGATGCAATTGCAACTCTAGAAAATCCGATGTTCGTTGAAATTCATATTAGTAATATTTATTCAAGAGAAAAGTTCAGGCATTTTTCATACTTTTCAGATATTGCACAAGGCGTAATTTGCGGTCTTGGATACAGAGGTTACTCTTTTGGCCTGAACTTTCTTATTGAGAANATAAATGGATTTACGAAAACTTAAAAGCTTGATCGATCTAGTTGCAGACTCAGATATTTCAGAGCTGGAGATATCTGAAGGCGATGATAGAGTAAGAATAGTCAAAGCTAAATCTATAGAGAAAAATCAGGTTAAAAATATCAACACGACTTCTGACTTATCACTTGATGAGACGGATGCTGAAGGAAATTCCAATGAATTTGATAATCAAAACCAGAAAACCATTATTTCCCCAATGGTAGGAACTTTTTATAGGGCCCCCTCTCCTGACTCTAAACCGTTTGTTGAAGAGGGACAAATTATAGAATCAGGACAAACATTATGTGTAATTGAAGCGATGAAACTCATGAATGAGGTTCCCTCAAATATGTCTGGNAAAATCCTNGAAATTTTGGTGGAAAATGGTGAGCCTGTTGAGTTTGAACAGCCACTATTTAAGATAGAAATTTAGTTCTAGAATGCCCCCTTTCTCTAAAATTCTAATCGCAAATAGAGGGGAAATCGCTTTACGAGTTCAACGTGCGTGTAGAGAACTTGGAATAAGAACTGTCGCAGTTCATTCTACTGCGGATAAAGAAGCCAAATATGTTAAATTAGCTGACGAATCCGTTTGTATTGGGCCTGCAATATCTCGTGAGAGTTACCTCAATATTCCTGCGATCATTGCCGCTGCTGAAGTAACCGGGGCTGAAGCTATTCATCCTGGGTACGGGTTTTTATCTGAGAATCCCGATTTTGCTGAACAAGTAATTAAAAGTGGGTTTATTTTTGTTGGTCCCTCCCCCTCAGTTGTCAAAACCATGGGAGATAAAATTCAAGCAAAAAAAACTATGGCCAATGCTGGCATCCCATGTGTTCCTGGGTTTGTTGGAACTCTCCCCAAAAATTCAGATGAGATTCTTAGTATTGCAAATGCCATTACCTTCCCCCTGATAATTAAGGCCTCTGGAGGTGGTGGAGGTAGAGGGATGAGAGTTGTCACAAAAGAGACTGAACTATTAGATTCCATTAACACCACACAGAATGAAGCTCTCGCTGCCTTTGGTAATGCTGAAGTATATTTGGAAAAGTTTCTCCAAAAACCCAGGCATATAGAAATTCAAGTTTTGGCTGATAATTTTGGAAATGTTATTCACCTAGGTGAGCGGGATTGCTCTATACAACGGCGTCATCAAAAATTAATTGAAGAAGCTCCTGCAACAGGCATATCCGACGAACAACGGGAAAAAATTGGACTGCTCTGCAGTGAAGCTTGTAAAGAAATTGGTTACACTGGGGCTGGAACTATAGAGTTCCTCTATGAAAATAATCAATTTTTTTTCATTGAAATGAATACCAGAATTCAAGTAGAACACCCAGTCACCGAAGCAGTCACTGGAATCGATCTAGTACAAGAGCAAATTTTTATTGCAGCTAACCAACCTCTAAAATATAAACAAAAAGATATCAAATTTAAAGGTCACGCGATTGAATGTAGAATAAATGCTGAAGATTCTGAAACATTTACTCCTTCTCCAGGCAAAATTATTACATGGCATACTCCTGGTGGACTTGGTGTTAGGGTTGATTCGCATGCTTACTCAAATTACGTTGTTCCACCTCACTACGATTCAATGATTGGAAAAATAATTGTTTACGGAAAGTCTCGTAAACAAGCTCTTTCCAAAATGAAAATTGCTTTGTCAGAAATGGTTGTTGAGGGCATTTCAACCAATATTCCATTACACAGGAGTTTGCTTGAAGATTCTGAAATTAATAACAAGGGAGTGCATATTAACTATTTAGAAAACAAACTTAGAGATATGAAAAATACAGATGACTAAAGAGCTTGATTTAATTATTTCTAAATCTGAATTTGATAGTAACAATTTTAATTTTTCTGTGGAGGAATTTACAGATTTTTTACTTCAAGAGGGGGCTACTGTTATAAGTAATGATTTTTTTTATTCAGACAAAAATTTTATTTCTGCAAATTTTGAACCTGAAAATAATTATTTNAATTTT
Organism: Betaproteobacteria bacterium TMED41; assembly: GCA_002167365.1. Lineage (GTDB taxonomy): Bacteria > Pseudomonadota > Gammaproteobacteria > Burkholderiales > Burkholderiaceae_A > UBA7377. The sequence continues at coordinate 62,728 of NHCU01000040.1, forward strand.
ACTATTCACGTATTTGATAATTTANACGAAAANAAATTTATGTTGAAACTTTTNTCAAATTACAATGTAATTTTCAAATCTTNTTTTAAAAAAATACCTGATATCGACTGGGTCATATCATATCAATCAACTTATAAGCCGATTTATATTTCNAATAGAATTTGGGTTGGATCGAGTTGGCATAAAGCACCAAAAAAAATTGCTAATACACAACTTTTGAATATCTTTATTGATCCTGGCTTGGCCTTTGGTACAGGTTCCCATCCCACTACAAGATTATGTCTTGAGAGTCTTTGCGATGTTTCGAAAAATTACAAAGATGGATCCCTACTTGATGTCGGTTGCGGTTCAGGAATATTATCGATTGCCGCTCGCAAGTTAGGTTTTAAATTCTCTACCGCCGTTGATGTCGACAATCAAGCTTTAAAAATTACCAAAGAAAATATGCAAAAAAATAATGTAAGTATAAAAAAATGTTCTTTTCATAATAATATAAATGATGTGAAGGGACAGTTTGATTTGATTATTTCAAACATTCTTTACTCAACTTTATCAGAGCTTGCTTTTCCAATTACCAAGAAATTAAAAAAAAATGGAAGTCTAATACTCTCTGGGATACTAGATTCACAGATGCATTCGATAAGGCANAAATACCTCAAAGTTTCCGAAAATAGAATTGTTTTAAAACAAATTTCATCTGAAAAAGACTGGGTATGCCTAGCTCATTTTGGATACTAATTATAGGAGAAAAAAATTAATACTAAAAAAAATTACATAGCTCAAATAAGTGGATCTATTGCTTTTGATACTTTACTAACCTATTACGGTAAATTTTCTGAACAAATACTACCAAATCAGATTTCCAAACTCAATGTTGCTTTTCTAGTTCCTAAAATGAGAAAAGAATTTGGTGGATGCGCTGCAAATATTGCTTATAATTTAAGCGCACTTGGTGATACGTGTATTCTTTTAGGGAGTGTTGGTAAAGATGCAAATGAGTATCTTGAAAAGCTCAAAAGTCTTGGTATTGAGACGACCCAACTGATTAAGTCTCCANATGAGTTTACTGCCCAAGCATTCATAACAACCGACAAGGACGGAAATCAAGTTACTAGTTTTCACCCAGGTGCAATGATGAGTAAGCAGATTTCNTCCCCTTATGAAGGTGAAACAAATATAGGAATTATTTCACCTAATAGTTATGAAGCTATGACTCAAAACTCAAATGATTTTTTCAAAAGAGATATAAACTTCATTTTTGACCCAGGGCAAGCACTGCCAATGTTTAACTCAAAAGACCTGAGTAAATTTATATCAAGGGCTACATGGATAGCAGTTAACGAATATGAAAGCAAAATGCTCTGTAAAATAATTGGGATTTCTCTTGAGGACCTACCTCACAAATTACTTGCCAATGACTCAGGTGGTGTATTCCAAACTTTAGGTGGTAAAGGATGTAGAGTTTTTACAAAAAAAAATACCACCTGGATTGAACCAGTAGAAGTTTCTAAAGCTGTAGATCCAACTGGTTGTGGTGACGCTTTTAGAGCTGGAATATTATTTGGTTTGGCCAGAGGGTTTTCTCCNGAGAATAGTGCTTGTATTGGAAATGTATTAGGTTCTATAAAAGTGCTAACTATTGGAGGACAGAATCACACTATTGATCTTAGAAACATTTCGGACTTGCTACATAAACAATACCCAAAGTGTAATGTTACTCTCTAAAACAATCAAAGGATTGAAGAGATTAATTCCACAATAACTCTATCATTTACCAGAAATAAAATTTGTAAAATTACAAATAATGCTATTGGTGATGGGTCAAAATTTAATTCTGAAAATTTTGGACTCCCTCTAAAAATAATTTTCTGAAGAGGTAATAGCAATGGTGACACTAACCTTTCAACAATAGGTCTCATTGCTCCAATTTTAGTTGCAGGACTAATCCAACTTAGCACAACATGAACAATAATCAGGATAACTGTCAGATGAAGGCACCAATCCAACAACCAGACTATACCTAGTATCAAAACAAAGCCGAATGGTTGAATAAATTCCGGAAAACCATTGATAACTCGTGCATCTATATTTTGTAAAGTTTTTGTGAAATAGAAAAAGATAGCTACAAAGAAAGAAATTAGAATAGCTCCTGAGATACTCCCCCAATCGTATTTATTAGAATCAGGAAATATTTTTGCCAATGGCTGTACAATCCAATCCGTACAATTCTTGACCACTTGAAATAGGGGACTGTAAGGATGTAAGTTTATAAATTTAAGATACGCTCGAAAAGCACAAACTGTACTGAGTAAACTTCCAGCTATTTTGACCACTATCCATAAAAGATCCATTACCATTTTAATGCAACCCCGCCTTTAAGCGGGGTTGTTTAATTAAAGAATTATGGTCGACTACCCGTAGGGAAAGGCCAAGTACTTGAGAGTCCAGTTGATTGGAAAGACGCTTTTGCCGAAGTAGACTTTTGGCTAACTTTTTTCTTGGGTGTTTTTTTGCTTGCCGGGCCTTTCTTGGCTGCAGGCTTTTTATTAGCTGCAGGGCGCTTCTTGGCTGCAGGTTTTTTCTTAGCCGCAGGGCGCTTCTTGGCCGGTGGCTTTTTCTTAGCTGCCGGACGCTTCTTGGCTGCAGGGCGCTTCTTGGCTGCAGGCTTTTTCTTAGCTGCAGGGCGCTTCTTGGCTGCAGGCTTTTTCTTAGCTGCCGGGCGCTTCTTGGCTGCAGGCTTTTTCTTAGCTGCCGGACGCTTCTTGGCTGCAGGCTTTTTCTTAGCTGCCGGACGCTTCTTGGCTGCAGGCTTT
>NHCU01000041.1 GCA_002167365.1 Betaproteobacteria bacterium TMED41
ATTCCAACGTCAATGTTTGTCTCTGCTTTCCATCCAAAAGTTTGAAGTGCTTTTTTTGAGTCAATCGCAATCGAAATTGGAATAGATGGTTGAGAGGTATCAAAACTCACATTTAAATAATTTTTTTTCATTATAGCAATTACTTTTCTGTTTAACTCTTCAATACTGATAGGCATTCCATAACCAGCATTAACGAGATAATATTTTTCTTCAAAATTTTGGCTAACATAATTATCTGCCAATGAAACTAAATCCGAAACAAATAAGAAATCTCTTTTCTCTTTACCCTGGCCCCAAATAATTATTTCACTTTTTTCGTAAAATACTTTTCTTATAGTTGCTGCAAAAACATGTGACAAATCAGGATCAAACTTATCATACGGTCCGTAACAATTGCTATGCCGAATTGCTATAAACTGAGTTTGACTGTTTATTGAAAAAAATCTGCACAAACCCTCACTATAAAGTTTCATATGCGCTCCACCAACATATCGAGGGTCAATTTTTGACAAAACTACATCCTCTTCTTTGCAAAAATTTTCGCCAGGAGGATACATAATGGAACAACTTAAAAAAATTACCTTTTTTACATTGCTTAAAGCTGAATACTTAATTGTTGAGTGATTGATTAACAAATTATTTTCAACAAATATACTTGGATTGTTAATTATATTTTTCGCTCCACTAGTTATAGCTGCACACATAATAACGGTGTTGATCCCTTCGTATAATCCTTCATGACTATTAGGATCTGTTAGATCAGCTTGCACCCAATCTAACTTGTGATGCTCAAATTTGGGCTGTTTATTACAATAAGTAGCCAAAACTTTCGTTACATTATTTTTTTCCAAGAAAAAACGAACCATGTTCATGCCAATAAAACCAGACCCGCCCGTAACTAATATTTTCATGCTTTTACTCCCTTACTCAACTTCTTAACTGTATCTACAATTTGAGATCTGTTTGGAGGGAGGTTGTCTAAGTTAGGACTAAACCCAGCAGACCTTTCTTCCAGACCAATCACTTTTCCAAATGTATTGGTTTGAGAAGAGACATCAAATGCTATAGATTTTGCTGAACCGTTTTGATAATCGTCATCAAGCAAAATAAAACCAAACTTTGATTTCTGAATAGTTTCAAGTGCTCGCTCTGAAATAACCAATGGTTTTATATCTACAATATGAACAACAGATATAATAAAACCAGATTGTCTTAAAATTTTAGCGGCCTCAATCATTTCCAATCTAGTTATTGAAATGCCTAAAATAGTTACATCAGATTTTTCGAATAATTCGTCCTCAAACTCTTCATCATTGTTGAAGGTGCCTCTGTGTTCTGAAACATATAAAACATCTTGATTATTCATAAAATTCTTATACATTTTTTCATATTCCAGTGGACTAATAGGAGCCGAAATTTTTATTCCTGGCATTCTATAACATAGTGAGTAGTGAGAGGAGCCAGCAACTGGACCTATTCCACCTTCCATAGCTATTGACCTAATTATCATTGGTGAAGGCCTATTCCAAATTTCTTGGCTCTTGCATGCATAATTTAAAATAATTGGAAGGTTAAACCAGCCAAAACCTTGATACCTAATGATATAAATAGGTTTTTTTCCAGCCAAAGCAGATCCTGCCGCAATTCCACCACCAGCAACGTCTGCCATAGATAACTCAATCATACCCTCCTCCTCTGCCATTTCCGGTAAGGTTCCTCCTACCCAACCTACAGCACTGAGGCACTGGCCCATCGCAATGTAACCTGACTCAAGGTGGCTTCGAATACAAGATCTTATTTTTTCTCTAAGAGTCAATTAAATCACTCCATTTCTGATTAATTAGTTCCTTATTTTTTTTTGTTATTTCTTCGACAACATCTTTTGGTAATAAATTAGCAATATTTTCATGTCTGTCAAAAGCATTAACATCATCTATACCAGCACCTGCATGCCAAAACTTTCTAACTGTATTTATATTTAATACAAAAGGAAATTTTAGTTTATTTAAAGCATCGTAAATGACTTTTGGGTCATCTGAAATATCCATTGCATTTAAACCAAATGATTCGCCCACCTTAGCAATACTCCAAGATCTTCTTATAGACTTCTCAGTCAATATGCTGAGATTGTTATCCTCAACAACGAATCCAACAGGGAGTTTTTTTGTGGCCGCCCAACCCATTGCGGCCAAAACATAATCTTCCTCAGCGGCCGCATCACCCAAGAAAATTAAGGTAGAAAGTTTATTGCCAAAAGCCATGCCAACGCCAATTGGTGCATTAGATCCCATCAAACCATCGTGGCCATATATATTTGCTTCCACGCTATGTACTGAAGCAGAACCCCCGTATCCACCCGCACATCCATTGTTTTTTCCAAGTAACTCCAAAATTAGAGAATCAATATCACCACCGAAAGAGATATAAGTCCCGTGACAACGATGCTGGGGAAAAAGTTGTAATTTTAATTTAACTTTTCTAAAAAAGAATGCCAGGGTAGAGGAAATATATTCTTGCCCAGCACACAAATAAACCGGACCTCTAAGAATTTTTTTTTCAACCCTTTCGTATACAGAACTTTCAAATTCCCTGATCAAAGATGAGGTTTTGAAAATTTCTATAAGAATATCTTGATTCATTTTGTTCCTACATTATTTGTCGTCACAGCTTATAGAGAGCTCATTATTGATAAAGGAAAGAGCAATTCTCATATGGAAACTCTTTATTTTCTTTAATTTTTCTAATGTAATGAATTCTATTTTAATGTGTTCTCCCTCACCCATATTGCCATACTTTTTCTTACCAATCTTTAACTCATCCATATAATCATTTTTGTTATCACACATAGCTATATCACAACCATACCAATGAACAATTTCATCAACTAATGATTCAGATAATCGTAAATTCTCCTTCAAGGAAATTAGCTTTTTTTGTTTCAATTTTAAGCCAGTTTCTTCATAAAGTTCCAGGACTGCTGCTTCTCTTGGTGATTTAAAATCATCCACAGCACCCGCTGGAAATTCAATTGAAATATTTCCATCTGTAATTCTTCTTTGCATAACACATAAAAATCTTGGTTGATTACCCAAAAAACGAAATGGGATAATAACAACTGACTCATTTCTAATCAATATGGAACGTTCCATAAAATGATTCTCAGGTGTAACAAATTTTACTGACAAAAAAAGGGTTTTCAAACTTCCACCATAGGTGGAGGAACCTAAACAATTGATGTCAGATATTTTACAACCGGAGTTTAAAAATTTTTTTTCCCACTTTTGAAAGAGAAAGGAATTTTTCCAGTCAGAATTATCTTTATTTAATTTTGATTCAAACAATTTTATTTTATAGAGCAACAAATACTTAAGAAAATTAAATTGTTATTTACAAAATCTGTTATTAACAATCTAAAATTTAATTTATAAGGAAAAGGCCTTCATCCTTACATCCCAAAACTCAGAATTAGATCGTAAATCTTTTACTAAAATCTTATTTTTTTTAGCTTCATGAGCCTTTCCAAGTTTTTCTTGAACCTCTGCTAAAAAGAATAGTCCCAAAGGGTTGGATCTTGTGATTCTATTTGTGATGTCTTCTAGAATTAGCTCTTTCTTTATCAGAGCCTCTTTATTTTTAATCCTAAAGATAGGTTCATAATTGATATAGTAATCCATCGAAAACCAAATGTCTGCATATTGTGATTGAACCGGAACTAAATCTTCTTGGAAGTGAGATTTTGAAAAATAATCAACAAAGCCCTTTTCTGAGCCCTCATTTTTTTTATTTTTTTCATGCGCGATTGAATCTCCTTCAGATCCAATGACTTTTAATTTATCCGCTTTAGCTTGTTGCCTTTTTAGGCGTAGGGAAGAAAAAACCCCAGCTGTAAAGTTAGTGCCATCTTTTTGTTTTTCTTCGAGTGTGTCAGAACCTAACTGTCCAGCTTCTGCTACTGAAGAAATAATTTTTGTAGATGGTAATGGATTAAGAATTTGAATAGGATACCAATCATGCGATAACTCGTTTGCAAGATTTATAGTTTCTCTCATTTCCGCTAGGGTTTCATCAGGAAAAGCCATCATCAAAAAGCCCTTTACGAACAGAGACGGAAACTCCTCAATTAACTTAGCAGCTTTTTTAAAAGTTTTGCAGTTGCCAGGTTTTTTCACTGATCTTAAAATTCTGTCGCTCCCAGATTCTATTCCTAGNTTAAAACCTACACATCCTGATTTAACCATTGCTTCCAATAACTCTGTGGTTATTGCTCCTGCAATTAATCCATTAGAAGCATCCCATGTAATATCAAGTTTTAGTTCAGAAATTGTTGAAAACATCTCTAGGGAACCTTTACCATTATAAAGCAGGTCATCATCAAGCCAAGTAAAGTGCCTAATGCCTTTTTCATATAGTTCTTTTAATTCANTTACTACTTTATCAACCTCNCTACTTCTTACACCGGTTCCATTAAAAGATCTGACACTACAAAATGTGCATTGCGCTCTGCAACCACGTTTAGCAAGAATACTACCAGCAGCTCTCGATTCAGGCCTCAAAAAATGGTAAGTACCAACTTGGCCGTATTTTGAATATTCTTCGACNGGTAATCCACAATAATCTGGTACTCCAAAACTAACAAGTGATGGAGAAAGGTCNAAGGGGAATTCAAAAACCTCATCTTGATGCAAAAAAGAGGTGTTNCTAACCATACCAAATGCNTCATAGTTGGGATCATTTTCATTTTTCTTAAATTCATTTATNGAGTTTAGTAATTGTGGGAGAGTATTGTCACTCTCAAATCTTCCTAAACATAACAAATTAGGGTTTTTGTATAGAACATCGTTTGGATCATTAGTTGGATGAACACCACCAACTATTACAGGTAAGTTTCGATTAGAAAATTGAGAGATAAGAAACTGCATCGGNTCATCACTCATTGTAAACATTACAGAAATTCCCACGACATCTGGGCGAAATTTTTCAACTTTTTCTTCTATGAATCCCAACATTTTTTTTTCATAAGAAAGTTCGTCAGAATGCGATATGACCGATTTTAAAAATGAAAAATTTAAATCCAAAATATTACACTCAAAACCAGACTCTTTTAATCTTTCACAGAGAATTGCAATACCATAGGGAGGGTAACACCAATACCTTTTNGAAAAAGCAAGGGATGGGTCAAAATCTAACTCAGACATACCTGGAGGATTGATTAATAAGANTTTTTTTATCGTTGAGTTACANGTNTTTTTGACCCTTTCAGCAAACTTTTTAGAAAAATCTCTAGGCAAGGGCTGATTGATTTTTTCTTCAGAAATTTTTTGTATAGTTACAGTAGACATTTTTTAATCGATCGAAAGAGGAATTTCAGTCCGTTGTGCNTTATTCCCAGCTATAAATTTAGACCCACTGCTAATATATGAAACGGATAGCAAAGGTCTTGAATATATTTTGCTATTGTTTGGGTATGANCCATGAACNACATTGCCGTTCAAAATCAGCATATCNCCAGTTTTAAATTCAAGATCCACCTTTTTAAGGTTTGACAATATTTCATTACTTATTTCATTACCGGGGTTGTCGTCATCTTTCTCTCTGTAGGAAACCTTTGGTTCTGAGGGAAGCAAACCAAGCTTGTGACTTCCNGGGTAAACATACAAAGATCCATTTTCTTGGGTGGCATTTTCCAGAAAAAAATTTGTTGTTATATATTGCGTGTTCAATCCATTAAAACTATCTGGAGTTTCATTCCTCGGATACGCGTTATCCTGATGGGGATTCCAAGCTTGCTTAGCATATTTAGAACCTAGTTCTTTAAACAACATTTGGGACATCAGATATGAGATATTGGAATTTTGAAGGTCTTCTAAAACTCTAATAGCATTTTTGTCTCCAATCAAACCCCATACTTTTTTCGACATACTACGGCATTGTTCGCAAAATCTCACCCTGTCTTTTAAAAGTTGAAAATGATCGAACTTTTGAATATTTTGAGAAATTAAAAAATTAACCCTATCAGGGTTCATAATTGCAGAAAAGTCCTCATCAGCGAATTCTTTAATCTCACTTAGAAAATTTTTTGCATTCATATGACTAATAATGCCTGGAATTATCAAAAAACCGTTCTCCCTATAATTTTCATAAAGTGATGCATTAACTATGCCACTTAGAAAGCTTCCCTTTAAGGTAGTTTCAGTCACATTGAACCCTTCCACTCAACAAGAGTTGGAAAAAATTGTTTGTCATTTAATAAACTACTCATTTTCACAAGCAATACACTAAAATTTTCTCTACTCACAAGCATATCATTATCAATAGTAGATAAGTCTTTTTTTTCACCAATGCTTTCACCAAAAACCCAGGCGGCACAACGTTCCAAGGATCCAATATGTGTTTGAGAGGTACCGTTTGTCCTCTCTCCAGGAGCAATTATTACATAAGGGACAAATCGATTTATTAAATTGCTCGTAAAACCTGTAGATCCTCCCCCTTCCTCAACCACTAATGTTGCATGATTAATTAATATAGCTTGGTCTTGCATGCTCAATTTTTGTATATTATCTTCGACCAATATCGTATAACTTTTAAATATTTTTTGAGCAGTATCAATAAGGTCGTTTTGATTAATTACTCTCCTGTGGCTGGCATTTTTTCTACTCAAATACAAAACATAAGGTTTTTGATTCTTTTTTGCCCCAGTTGCAAATTTAATTAACTGATTTCTATACGATTTTATTTGATTTAGAGACCCTCTANAAGCATAATCCCTTCCTCTGAATAAACCAGATGAAATAAATACAATGTTCTTGCACCTTACCGCCTTTGTTGACGATATGAACTTTGTTTCTAANNCACTTTTATCACCAAAAAAAGNTTTGCCACATTTAATGGTAAATTGCATCCATTTTTCAGGAATCTCATCTGTCGTAGCAACTGTTTTAAAATTACCCCATCTTTCGCATGCCTCCATGAGGGAAGGTATTTTGGGACAAATTTCCATCATCCAATGACTCAAATTGTTAAAGCCACCCAAAAAAACTGTATTCTCTAACTCATCATCATCTATATCTCGAAAAATCGGTTNCTCAAAAAGTCCTTCAACTTTCAATAAATGACGGCTTGANGGTTTTATTTTTTTTTGATTCTCAACAAGTTGGCTCCTAATTGAATTTAATGACCAATGAGCACCTTCCCCAACAAAAACGCCTGAGTCATAAATTATAAAACGTCCNTCAATTATCCAACCCTCTTTCATCAAACATATAGCGGGGTCAATATTAAAAATCAAGGAAGAGTCTAAAGTCGATTTATTTAAGTCAAAAATTGGAATAGGNGTTATTTTGCCAACTCTATTTTTTANGTTACCCTGTGATTCGGCAATTTCGTGAGTGCTTTGAGAAGTTTTTGTTCTGAGGCTTATCATAATCTTTCAACACATTTAAAGATATTCAGTATTGAAAATAGTTTTTGAACCAAATAAATCGTTTTGGATTGAAGCCCAAACACGTACCTCAGGCAGTGACTGCTTAATTTTTTCATGTAATTCTGGTTCTGCTAACAAATAAAAAAAACCTCCTCCTCCAGCGCCCATAAGTTTCCCTCCATAAGCACCACAATTCATACCTTTTTTTATTAAGTCTGAAAAGAAAGGGTTTTGTAGAGTTTGACTTAAATTTTGTTTCAACTTCCATGTTTCTTGCAAGAATGTGCCAATCGATTTGAAGTCGCCCTCTGAAGCAATNTGTTCTATGGCCTCTTTGGAAATGTCAGACAAATCAGTNAGGTAATGTTTTGAGNTNCCATTTAAAATATTTTTAACTTTTTCAGTTGCATGCGTTTGAGAATTTCTACTTATTCCTGAATAACCTAGCANAATTCTTGAAAANAGNTTTTTTCTNTACGTTTCNCTCAAATACATATTTACTACTTCCCAGTCTCTTTGTGGTCCAGCAATAATTTTATGACAACCTCCAAAAGCAGCTGAAATTTGATCTTGAATTCCGACGCATTCCTTAATAACATCTTGCTCTACACTAATTGCTGATCTTGCCAAGCTATTTTTTGAAAAATCTTCTCCCCTTAATTCAAGAAGAGCTCTGACCAATCCCACTGTGAAAGAGGAACTTGAACCAATGCCGGAGTTACTTGGTAAATCCCCATCGTAGTGAATTTCTAATCCATCATCTATACCTAAATAGTTAAGACAACCCTTAACCCCTGGATGAATTATTTCTTTATTGTTTTTAACAAGTTCTACTTTTGAGTAAACAATCCTNCTTTTGTGATCAAAAAAAGGTGGCAGTCTTCTAATTGATATGTATNANTATCGATTAATGGCTGCNGTTAAAATCCANGAGGGATTTTCGCTAAACCATTCNGGNTAATCTAAACCACCNCCAAAGAGTGANAGTCTAAATGGAGTACGAGTTATTATCATAATACTTATTGNAACAAATTTTCAAATTGTGCGATCATCTTCNGAATATTCAGTATCGTCCCCATAAAAAGAAACATCATGATCAAACCCATAAAATACTCTTTCATGACGACGACTTGCACCNCAGAGNCTGACATCATCAAGTTTAGGTAATTTTTTGGGTCTTTTCGCATCAAAGAGTTCTCTGTGAATTACGTATAAAACAGGTTTATTTCCAAAAATTGATTCGGTCATCATCTCATACGCCATTGCCGGGGTTTCTGGGGTCAAAACTGTCCAACCTTGAAATTTTTTAAACCAAGGGGACAGATCTTTACTATGTTGAGCACCCTGACCCATTCCTTTACCAACTTGGCATACAAAAGTGATTGGCAANTCAAATCCTTTNTGGAACCAAACTGGAATATGATTCACCAATGCACACATGCCACTAGCTAAAAAATCTATTCTGACATGGATCATGACCACTCTTTTACCTGCTAACGCCAACCCCATGGCTGAAGAATTCATCAGTGATTCGGCAACAGGATAAGTTATGAATTGATCTGGATATTTATCGAACAACCCTTTTGTTAAACCAGCNACACCATACTTAACTAATTGACCTCCAACCAAGACGGAGTTATCTTTTTTTATGGCATCTTCTAAAGCCCTATTAATTTCTTGTGCAAATGTTCTCATAACCGCCTTTCTATCAATCTATTGGCTCCTCTTGATCACATAAATCCATCATGGTTGCCATATTCAAGTGAGCACATCTTAATTTAACTTTNATTTCAACAAATGATGGAGCTTTATTTTGCCTTGTAAATGTCATGGCATCAGTAACCGTTTGACAAACCTCTATTCCAAATGATTGAACCCTTGGTTGAACCGGAGTAGACTGCCTCTCCTCTAAAAGAGCATCAACAGATTTGCCGTTGTTTTCGCAAATAAAACACAACGGCAAAGTATTTAAAGCGGCAAAAATAAGTGATTCCCAAAAAACTCCTTGCTCTGTTGCTGCNTCGCCAATACAACAAACTGAAATAGCATTTGATTTGTCTAGTTTTAGAGCATAAGCAGTTCCAGTGGAAACTCCTATCAACCCCCCGAGAATTGCTGATGCATGAAAATTTATATTTCTATCTGTGACCCCCTGGGAACCGGCAAAACCTTTATTTAGCCCATTTTTCTTTCCCATAATTTCATCCCACAGCTTTTTTTCATCTCCTCCCTTAGCCAAATAGTGATGATGATTTCTATGGTTTGAAAACAACCAGTCGATATCTTTAATGTTATTGTGTATTTCCTCCGCAACTTCCTCATGCCCCAAAGACAAGTGGGTAGGACAGTAAACATCTTTCATATGTTCTTGCAATTTTTTTTCAAAATTAACTATTTTATCTTTAATCATAATCTCACCTGAATCATTCAACACAATCTTTAATTAAATTCAACGCCAATGTTTTTGCAAATAAAACTCATACTATTGACGCGTAAAATTCAACAACTTAAATGGCAACAAAACAGCAGTCGTGCATGTTCCTGGAAAAATTTCATCTAAATCCGAAAACAAACAATCTTCAGGTTTAGGTGGATAAATCATGACGTGGGATTTCATCGTTATATTTTGGAGTGCGAAGCCATTTGCAACACCCTTTTCAATCCCTTCAAAGTCATCTAATAAAATGATAGCGTCTGATACCTTTAAACTAACAAGCAGAGGAAGATCATCCTGGTTCAATCGACCATCGATATGAAATAAATCCGGAACAACTCCTCTATCTTTTAATTGCTTGAACATTTGGGTGCTGTCAGATTTTTTAAAAAATTCTAACTTACTGTTTCCATCATACGGAATATCAATACTGTTACTAACATCACAACTGTAAAACGTCACCGAAGCATTATTTGAGTCGACACCCTTGACCATAGATAACCCAGATGTTCCGATAAAAGTCCCAACCTCTGCAATAACCGATGGATTAAAGTATCGAGTCAAAAGAAATAGCCAAAGTGCAGACTTTGGAGAAATAGTCCCTGTATTGTAATCGGCTTGAACACGAAGGCTCTGAAGTCCCAAAATTTCATTCGAAAGTTTCTCAAATTCATCAGATTGCAAACCATTTCTTGAGCTAAGTACAATTTTCCAAAAAAGGGCAGAAAAATTATTTTGATTAATTTTTAAAAGGTTCATATTATTCTTTTAGTAGAGTTGTTAAATAATTATTTTTTCACGAATTGAATTCATCCACTTAAGGTTATAGCAACGATCTGAATCTTTCAAAATTCCATCTTTTAAAGAGTTCATGACTTGGCTGATTGCATCCGATACTTTGTGTTTTGGTGAAAATCCAGTTTTCAATAATCGAGAAGAATCCAATCTATAACTCCTAGGATCATTTGATTCCTTTATTTCAATCTTTGCACCACTTACTTCAGCGATCTGTTCAGCAATATTCAATATTGAAATATTTTCAAAACCGGCATTATATATTCCTGTTAATTCTGGATTTTCAACAAAGAATAAATATAGGTCTGTAATATCTTCAATGTGAATATTTGGTCTTACTTGTGAACCACCAAGAACTGTCATTAGTCCATTTTTATAGGCCTGAGCAGTTAAAAGATTTACTGCAACGTCCAATCTCATTCTTGGGGATAATCCACAAACCGTTGCGGGCCTTACAATTTGAACGTTAAAGTTATCTGAGTAACTTAAAACCAACCTCTCAGCAACCATCTTGGTTTTGTTGTAGGCAGAAATAGGTACTAATTCTAAATCTTCGGTTACTTTTGGCTCTGTTTTCACTCCATACACACTTCCAGACGAAGCATAAATAAACTGTCTAACATTACTCTTGGAACATTTTATAAGCAGTTCTAAAGTTGCAAGCGTACTTACTTCCCATGTTAAAACTGGATCTAAATCAGCACAGGGGTCATTAGCAACAGAGGCTAAATGAATAATCACATCAATGTTATCGAGCGAATAGGCACTAGTGTCCCTTAAATCTGCTTGGATCGTTTTTAAATTTTTGGAAGGAATTAAAAAATTACCAAACCACATGGTATCGATAACAGTTACCTCATGACCTTTATTTAAGAGCTTTGGAACAAGAACATGTCCTTTGTATCCACAACCTCCAGTAACCAGAATCTTCAAAATTTTTTCCTTAAAATTTAAAAAATTATTTACGAACTCACAAAACAATTACTCGGATAGCATCGAGCATAAATCTTTCATCAAAATGTGACCAACAACTAGTTGTAAATCCTCTGAAATCTGCATATCTTGAACATTAAAATGAACGACATGGTCACACATTGAAAGAGCCTTACCTCCCGAGTAACCAAGAAAACCACAAACTACAATATTGTGCTGTCTTGCATAGGAGCAAACATTTAAAATATTCGGGGAGTTGCCACTTCCGGAGAAAACTAATAAAACATCGCCTGGACTAGCTTGAACTGCTAATTGCTCTAAAAAAATTTGATCATATCCCACATCATTAGCCAAACAGGTCATCACTGCATTATTTGCGCTTAGCGAAATAGCCTTTGCCCCACCCCCCGTTTTTCTCGCAATCCCATAAACCAAATCATTAACAAAATGATTACTATTTGCAGCACTACCGCCATTTCCACAAACAAAAATTTGTTTTCCATTTTTAACTGCAGTTTTTACTGTATTTGCAACATCACAAATTGCCGAAACATCAAGTTCGTTAATAGTTTTTGATAAATCTTTTAAATACTCTTCTGCAATGTCTTTAGTCATTTAAATTCCATTTTCAGTTTCATAACCCTACACCCTACCAACTAACGGCCCAGTTTTTCCAAGTGACTCCATAATAACTTCATAGTTATCCTGTTCCCAAATCAACTCTTGCTCAGAATTTGAAAATTTAAAATCTTCTCCATACTCCAAACCCCACACGTTTTTGCTCCATTCTGGCGAACAGGTTTTGACTCCAGGTGTGAGCCATTTAAACAGTTTATAACGCGCCTCTGAGTGCATTAATGGAACAATGACACCGTTGTTAATACAATAATTATCTGTAGCCATTTCGTATAAAGCTAATCGTAAGTCATGATCGAAAACGGCGGGTATAAAAACTTCCCAGTTCATCGTCAACGCTTGATTATCAGTCATTAAATCCTCAAAATCTGGAATGACAAGAACCTTAATCCCCTTTTGATTGAGATGCTCGTAAACTTTAAACCACTCCGAAAGATTTGAATTTCTTTCTGGCTGAAATTTAGAGGTTCTAAAAGTCATAGTTACATATTCAGATTTATCATTAAGTTTCAAAAGGGATTTAACATGATCTTTGGCTCTAACAGAGGCTCTATAAGGTCTTAGATCACAAGGCTGACCATAAAAGTTTTTTAAGAATGCAGCCGTGTAAGGTATTTTTGCAGGCGTCCCAGGAGCATAAACTGGGGGAAAAGATGGAAACTGAACGATATCACAAGGAGTTGAACGGATCTCGATAGATTTCACTGAAGGGATTAAATGGGGTATGGAACCTAATATGTGTTTAACCCTCCATCTGAAATCATGCTCGACACCTTCTACCAACTCCCTCGGACTTGCTTTACGAAATGTTGAAGCTGAAATCATTATTTTCATACCATCTAATTTCATTAACTGCCTAACTGCATTAGCTGAGACCAAATACGTCCCAAAATCAAAAGTGGCTGGACAATGTTCGGTGTCGTAATATACGTTTAAGAGTTTCAAAAAACTACCTCACACTTTCTAAAGAATGCGCTTGCCGATTCTTTAATTAATTTACTGCCATAAATCAATTCAGATTTTTTTAAACCGATAGATGTCTCATGTGTACTTATAGAATCAGCTATTTTCTTTTCAATAGCAGGTTGGGGATTACATATAATCACGCATTTCTTTTTGTCAAAACCTTTCAGATCATCGGGGCTTACTATTTTTAACCCGTCCACTTCATTGTTTGGAAATTTATCAAACATGGCATCAACAAAAACCACCTCCTTGTTACAACCTTCGGAAACCAATCTAGCCACAGCTCTGCCTAAAGAACCAACACAAAAAATAAAAATTTTTTTGAAATTCTTTAAGTCAGGTAGTAATTTTTCAATGCAGATTTTTTTTATCTCATCAGCAATCCCATTTACCAGAATCTTAAGCTCTTCAACAGGAACTTTGTTTTCAAATACGTTTTTAAAGAGGCTAATCTCAGTATCAGCCAATTTGTTTGGTAATAATTTTGTATTTACAATTTTTTGGGTTGCCAAAAGTACTCGCATACAAAAAAGAGATTTATAAAAATCAATAATCTCGTAACATAATTTTTTTTGTGTTTCATCTAAATTATCAAATCGATTTTTATAATTATTTAAATCAATAAGACAACACAACAAATCAATTGCCCTATCAACACCTTGACTCGATTTTAAAGTTCCTGGTCGAGAAATATATTTATAAAAAAAACCTGGAACATTGATAACAGATTTTGCGCTCAACATTGCCATTGCATTAAATGCTAAGTCTTCACCGACATAAGCATTGGGAAATTTTATATCATTAGTTTTTAAGAAATCTTTTTTAAATAGGTAAGGCTGTATTTGTGCAGGCAGAAAAATATTGTCAATGAATGCTGCTTGTAATCTATTACCTTTAAACACTTGTAATTGGGGCAATTTGTTCTGTAAATCATAGTTGGTGAAAACACCAGCTGTATCCTCAAAACCTAAGCAAACAATATCGGATTCTTTTTGAAAATCCAATAGTAATTGCAAAACACTCAAATCAATTTCATCATCATCATCAATAAATAAAATATAAGACCCTCTCGCAAGATCAATTCCTCGATTGCGAGAATAACCTGGGCCCCTGTTATCATCATTATTTATAACATTAAAATCAAAATAAACCTGGTCATTGGAGACTGACTTGGACAAAAAACTCTCAAAATCTATTTCATTGATTTTTCTTTTTGGATCGTCATTAACAACTATAATTTCGGCGCTCACAGGTGAAGTGAGATGAATACTTTTAAATATATTCTTTAGAAATTTAACTGGTCTATTTGTAGCAACTACTATTGAAAGAAAGACAACGTATTTGTCTGTTGCCGTGTTTTTTAACATTTTTATGCCGTAAATACTATAGGAATATCTATTGGTTTTTTTGTTTGCAGGGCCGGTATTACTTTAGGTTGCTCAAAATCCCTACCCAAACAAAATTTACACGCCGACTGAAATGCTTTGCCAAAATAAAATTTAGATATTGCCAGTCTTAAATCTACAGGACTTTTAGTTTCAGACAAATCAATCCAATCAGTTTTATCAACAGGTATTGCCTGTAAATTATGAGCATTTGCCGAAAAAGGGCAATGATAAAGGCGGCCGTGAAGCAATGATAAAACGTCATTTACACAGCACCTCTCAAACATTAACGCAAGCTCCCGTCCTTTTTTCTCACTTTTAACTACTCTAGCTGAGTCTGTCCAGTTTTGGGGCTTATGGTCAATATAGCGAATTTTGTGTTCTTTAAAAGTAGCGATCATTTTAAGTCTGTTGCGAGATAGCTCATCGTAATCAGTAATTTCGACTTCAATCATATTGTTTTTTAAAGATTCAAGCACCTCAGGCTTAGGGACAAAAGTTGCATTTGTATAAACTGTCACTCTGCTAACCTTTTTTGATTCACAAATCATTCCTAAAAGTTTGGGTAAGTGTTTGTACAAAAAAGGTTCCCCGCCCAAGATCCTTACATCATAAATTTTATCTACCGCACTCAGAATTTTTTCTACGTTATCTTCAAGTAATTCTTGCTCAGCATCTTTCGGTTTTTTATAATATTGCATTAGATTTGAACAATCGATGCACTTCATAGTGCATCTCTCGGTTACTTGAATGTCTATTGCATTTAAAATTAAGGTACTATTTTCGTCTCTTCCCATAGCCTGAATTCGATTAAGTTTAGACGTATGCGTGTGCAATCTTCTTTGTACCTCCTCAAATGACATGACCTCGGAGTATGCATCCTCATGCACTGAACGTAAAATGCCCGTACAGCTGAAAATATTTTCTGTTTTACCGATCGTTTTTATTGTTCTTGCTATGCTCTCAAAATAGTTGCTGGATAAAAATATCATTGCATCTGAACCCAATGACTCGATATAACTGGGTGCTTGAACTTTAACTCCCAGAAACTCCTTGCCTTGGCGATCTAAATCGTCATCGACAAAAGCAATAGGCTCAATACCAAAAGATCTAAATGCAGGTATGGCTATCCTTGCGTAACTGCTAGGGGCAGTCCCAGCACCATACAAAACAACTTTTTTGCCGGTTTTTATAATCGGCAAAAGCTCTTGAAATGAATAATCATTCTGTATGAATTGACAATCTGAAACTTTCATCATGCAACTATATTCACTTTACGTTTGCGTTTTCTTTTGTTAATAGGGGTCTTGTGTGATTGATCAAAGCTACTTCGCATCTTATCAACAAAACTCAAGCACCTAACTCCGTCTAGTTTATACACTTCTATATGAGGAATCACCTTACTTTTAAAATTCATTGCCCGACATTCATATGGAAACCTCTCGTCCCAACTGATTCCAAAAAAAACACATTTCCAACAATTAGGTCTTTTTTTAAGCCGTTTGACAAAATTTCTCAAAATTTAAATTGATCACCTAAAGATAATAAAAAATCAAGGTCTTTTAATGAAATCTATATATATTCGACGCACAATTTGTATGCCCAAAATTAGAAGAACAACCTTGACTATTATGTCCCTTGGATCAACATCGGAAAAGTTGAAATCAAC
Organism: Betaproteobacteria bacterium TMED41; assembly: GCA_002167365.1. Classification (GTDB taxonomy): domain Bacteria; phylum Pseudomonadota; class Gammaproteobacteria; order Burkholderiales; family Burkholderiaceae_A; genus UBA7377. The sequence continues at coordinate 16,239 of NHCU01000041.1, forward strand.
ACCTGCCCATATAAAAAACAGGACTGGAACAGCAAAAATCAAGTACATTCTAATCATACGGCATGTTTTGCAAACAGGTTTTTTTGTTTGCTTTTGGGTAGCTCGCTCTATTTCAACACGTGTATGCGGGTCCATGTTCATATTGTATCTCAAATTCAATCAAAACTGCTAACCTTGTAATAACTGAAGAACAACTTGTTGGCTAGCATTAGCTTGCGCCAATATAGCAGTACCAGCTTGTTGCAAAATCTGGGCTCTAGCCAACTCGGTGCTCGCTTTTGCATAATCTGCATCCTCTATTTGACTCCTTGACGCAGATTGGTTTGTGGAAACGTTCGACAAATTGTCAATTGCATGAGTGAGCCTATTAATGACTGCCCCCATGTTTGCCCTATTTTTGTTTACCTTATCCATTACCGCATCAAGATTTGCTAAAACTTCTTCAGCACCAGCTCTTGTGTTAATTCTATTGGTCATTTGGTCAAGTGCTAGGTCAACATCCCCAGTAACCTCGTTGGTTATAGGCCCACCTTTGCCAAAATCTCCGAGATCGATAGTTATTATTTGAGTTGCTCGTGCACCAACTTGAAATGCCAGCCTACCAACATTTGGGGGTGACATTGCTACCGTTGCATCTCCTCCAAATTCTCCTTGAACGAACCCAAGTTCAGTAAAACTCGAATTAGGCCCAAAACCGTTATCCCCAGGCGCAATGGTAAATGCTTCTTCGGATATCAATTTTATATCGCTGTAGACTGTTCTGGCTCCAATTGAACTAGCTGTTGCTCCCCTAATGCCAGTTACATCATTAGATCCAATCCCATTAGAGATAGTATCCACTATTGCCAAATTTAATTCAGATGTAGAGGAATAAGCTCCCGATACTTCAAAGGGAATTCCAGGATTTGTTGAAATTATTGTAATTTCCTTTGTCAAGGGGTCTATGCTGACCTCGGTGTTTGCAAAAGCGAGTGGATTATCATTTGCCGCTTCATCAATTGCTATTTTAAGAGTATCTGCAAATAGTGGAAAACTTGTTGATGTCGCTGTAGCCGCAACTTTAATTCCATTGATGTTAACCGAAACCGTATCGCCCACAGCTAGAGTTGCAGCACCACTGGTTGCTGAAAGATTGATTGTGGAATTTTGCGCGACAGCGCCTCCTTGATCAAGTCCGAAGCTCGCTGCAGACAACCCCTGAATAGATCCATCAAACCAGACTGACATATTTCTTCCATCGGAAGATTCTAAAGTCACACCCTGACCATTATTTGTAGCTGTTATTCCATGAGTATGGGTTTGTAAGTTTATCGCAGACACTACATTCTCTCTTCTGGTATCAGCTGGCTCATCCTGAGTTAATTTCACCTCTAATTTTGTACCATTTATGTAAAGTTCGTAATCCCCAGTAGCTGGAAAAACTCCTGGGAAACCGGTATTTGTGCTGGATCCAGCAATTTTTGCACCTCTTATTTCAGCTGTTACACCTGTTTCATCTTTATGAGAATTAATTGCTGCTGCCATTGCTATTGCACTTGAGCTTTTTTGACTGCTGCTTGAAACCTCAACTGAGCGAATATCATCCTCAGCAAGAGCCCCTCTTATAGCTACACCGCTAATCAATAAATCTCCTTTATTTAATTTGCGAGTGGGGGCCTGAAAATTTTCTTGTACCGACTCTGCATCAATATATGCATCAGTAGCATTTGTAGATACAGTGGCTGTAAATTCTATGCCTGGATTCCTTGCTGTAACGTAGACTTCATCTAAATCGTTACCATAATCCGCTAAAACAGTTATGCCTAAGGTTGGGTCAGCCTCAATTGCGCTAATCAAACCGGCTCTGATATTCTCCAATGAATCACCTGCTTCTGTTTCATATGTTTTGCTTTTTCCATTTACAGTCACAGTAAAAGTTTCTGAGCCTGCAGATGCCAAAGTACCAGTTAAGCTGAATTTACTGATTTGTGCAATTGCCGGTGAAACTGATGCCCTATCTTTGTTAAAAACTGTTGAAATGTTTTCACCATACGTCCCTGCAATCAAACCCGATCTCTCAATTACTCCTGTTGTACTCGTTTCGAGAGTTATAGGATTATTGAATTCTTTGTTGTTTAAATACTGAGGGTCCTCAGAATACTTGGATTCAAGTGAATAAACTCCAGACTGAACACCTTGCTTAAGCCCTGTTCTGGCTGCAAAAGTTTGATCTGTGGCGGTAGTATTAAATCCGATTTCTATATTACGGCCATCAGCGGCCTCTAGTCTAACTCCTTTGAAATCATCATTTGTATTGATTGCTATGACTCCAGTATCCTTAGTCATTCGATTGATTGCCTCTACTACAACTCCTCGACTTTCTCTAATATTGTTGTTTATTGTGTTGATAACCGGGGACGTATAACCATTTATTACCAAGGTTCCTGATACTACACCACCCGCCGCCATTGATTGGCCAGTCATAACAGTTTTACCTACAACCGCATTAACACCGGTTGAATCTGAAATCAGGTTGATAGCGGCTGCTTTGGAAATTGCACTTCCAGCGCTATTTATCCCGGACGGGGATGTGGAATCGCTCTTGGCCAAAGACAAATTTACAGTTTGACCATTTATGATCAAATCACTTGATCGAAGTGCTGTCAATTCAGAAAAACTTCGATTAACACTCATCGAAACCGACGGGCCGCGCTGAGTGTATGATTCCGGATTACCATCACTGCCCAATAAGCTAACCGTTAAGTCATCCGAAATAACTAGACTATTATTTGCCGCATCAACGCTTGCTCTTGTTGTCTCACTGGATATTAAACTCGTACTAGTCCCTGTCGCTCTATTAAGCATACTACTGGCAAGGAAATTTTTCCCTGGTTCTAATGCAGTAAATGTCAAATAGGTGGCGTCATCATTTGTTACATCCATGTCTCGCGCTACCGCAACAGAAACTAGGTCAGACAAGTTGGCATTTTCAGAAAATGCTTCTGCCATATTGTTAACAATATTTTTATTTGCAATTGCATTCGTATAAGTGCCACTTGCACTTCCAACATCAGCTGAAGTAACTGTGTAATTAGCACTAACACCATCAATCCTCATATTAATTACATCTCCGGTTTGATAATCACCGGATACAGTGAATGTGTCTTGTTGTGCCACAGATTCTTTTGCAAAAAATACCGTTCCAGCTGAAAAATTGGGCGTGCCCCTCAAAGTTATTACGTCTCCGCTCTCAAGCTCAAAGTTAGCATCTAAGTCTCCATAGGCTTTATTTTGATTTACAGTGGTTGTAACTCTTGGATTTGCAGATCCAGTGAATCCGACACTCAAATCCGTTGCTTCCCCGTCAAGTGCGGAATAATTTATGGTCAGTGACCCATCGCCATTATCCGTTAAGGTTCTTCCAGAAGCAGTATCAAATTGACTGTCTGCAAATAACGCTGCTTTGACTTGAGTCGAAATATTAGCCCCAGTTAAACCTGCGGTGGTTGCCAACTCAACAGAGACTCCGTCTATAACTAATAAGCCACCGGTTAGAGTTGTAACTCCTACAGTCATATCAATACCAGTTGTTAAATTAGATATTGTAGGGGTTAGTGGGAGATTATCTGTTGTTGCGTAAACAACCTTGACGGTTCCGTCCCCATTATCGGTTGCATGGCGAAGAATACCATTCGCAGAAAAACTTGCATTCAGTTGATCAGCAACAACAGTGGCAACTGCCGCAGTCGTTCTATTTTGTGGAACTGCAGACGCAAAAGCTAAAGTCACGCCAGTTGTACCTGCAGAGATTGTAGCACTAAATGTGGACAAAGAAAGTCCAGAGGAATTTCCGTAAACAATATTTACTACCCCAGAACTGGTTTCATATGCATTGTAAGAGACTCCGGCCGCAGAAAATGCAGCATTTGCAGCACTTACAAAATCACATGCAACACTTTGAGCCGAATCGGCTGAATTTAAGTTAGTCAACTGAACTGAATAAGTTGCTCCATTTCCGTCAATAAGAACAAAACCAGCAAGTTCAGCAGATGCATCAGTCGGTGCCCCTAAAGTAATTGTCTGTTCTACAGTTCCTAAATTAATTGAAGTAACTAGAGTATCGTTGCTTGAGCCACCTTTGGTGGTTATTGAAAATTCATTGGTTGAGCCAGCGCTCCATGCTCCAAAGGTTAATTGATGTTGTGCAGCAGTCATTGATGGACCAAATGTGATTGTTCTTTGAACAGCGGGTTCGGGGATCGCTGTCATTGTTAAATCCCCTGCCTTTAAAAATTGTCCACTATTTGCAAAACTAGTACTGGTATCAACAACTTGAACTGTTTCTCTAGCTACCGCTATGCCAACATTTGTGTCAGCACTGTAACTTATCATAGAAACTGAAGGGCTTTCATCGGGATATGTAATAGTTATTGTCCCGCTTCCAGCATTAACCACTATACGAGATTGTGTTGCTGATGCACCAGCAAATTGAGCGTCTAAAGCTGTTTTTACTTGCGCGGCAATAGCCGTTGCATTTGTTCCAGGTGTAATCTGAACAGTGGTGCCACCAATGTAAATATTTCCTAAACTTTTTACATCAACGGCAGTAAAATTCGAACCTGTTGTGTCCCCTCCAAATACAGGATCAAGTGGATCTCCATCAGCATCTGTGTAGGTCAAAGTTACACCAGAACTACCTGAAACATTTGAAGCAGCTCGGTAAATAGAATTAGCGGCAAAATCAGCATTTAATTGAGCTGCAACCACGGCCGCAATTTCCGCCGAAGTATTGTTAACTGGTGCTGCAGATGTAGACGATAAACTTATACCAGTAGTGCCTGCAGATATTGCTGCAGCCTGGGTTAAAACATTAGCTGAGCCCCATCGAATTGTTACTGTACCATCACCATTGTCAACTGCATAATGCCCATCAGCAGTAAAAGAAACTGAAGCATTAATTGCTGAAACAGCCTCAGCTGCCACTGCAGCTCCAGTGCTAGCGGTTGTAGAGAAAGTCACTTGAGCGGTATATCTTGCCACAGCTCCTGCCGCACTAACACCTGTCAGTATTACATGAAGGTTATTTGCTGAACCAGAACCGAAAGTCAAGGTTTGCTCAATACTACCCAGATGAACTGTACTTGTAAGTGGATCTGAGCCTGAGGCCCCGCGAGTTGTAATGTTGAAACTAAGTCCAGTTCCTGAACTAAAATCACCAAATGAAAGGTTTTGCGAAGCGGGTTCTGCGTCTCCTAAACTAATCTTGTGCTGAGCGACAGATTCTGTAACGTCTTTAGTTACTGGACTGTAATTAATAGTGTTTAAATACTCACCAGTTGAACTGATTTTAAATACAGGCTTAGGTCCAACGGCTTCTCCTGCAGTTCCGTTAAGTACTTGAAACCCGTTCCATTCAGTCATATCCGCAATTCGGACAATTTCCTTTTTCAATTGTTGGAACTCTAAATCTAAATAACTTCTGTCTTCTCCAGCATTGGTATCATTGATCGCTTGAATTGCTAATTCACGTTGCCTTTGCAACATGTCTGTAATCTCATTGGTAGCGCCCTCGGCAGTTTGTATCAAGGAAATGGCATCTCCGGCGTTTCTAACGGCCTGGTCAAGGGCTCGAATTTGTTGTGTCATTCTTGTAGATATTGCTAATCCTGCGGCATCATCTCCGGCAGAGTTAATTCTCTTACCAGTCGATAATTGTTCCATTGAAGTCGCAAGCGCTCTTTCTGAGTTAAGCAACGCTGTCTGGGTAAAAAGTGCCTTAGTATTAGTGTTAATAACTGCCATTTTTTTTCCTTTCTAACTGTTGTTAACAGTCAGATTCAAAATACTATTTTTTATGATGTTAGGGAAAAGTAGATAAGCACAAAGAGTGCCAAAAATTACTTTAATCAGGTTCATCAATTTTTTTATTTGTTGACATGGTAAGTGTCTCAAACATATGGTTTTAAAGAGAAAAAAGGGTATATGAAACATACAATTGAGTTTAAAAAAATTAGCTAGAATTGAAACTGGCATTTTTTTTCCGCAAAGAATTTTGATGGTTAAAATTGTGAAACCGGTAATCATTTGCCGCTATCGTGGGATTCTGCTTCAGTTGTAGTTTCAGTTTCAGGCTTTTGTTCATCTTGAATTGTTTCAGGAGCAAGAGGGTCTTTAGTCTGCTCGGGGAGATCTGGGGCAGTTTTGAACCCTAAAATTGAACTTAGAACCTTGAACTCTGCGTCAACGTCAGGATGATTTGGATATCTTTCATGAGCATCAATGCAAACACTCAACGCCTCTGCATGCTCCAAGTCACATCTAAGTGCTCGAATCAGCATTATAAAGCTGTAAGGTGTTGCATTTACACCCTGCTGTTCAATCAATGTTCTTAAAAGTGAGGATGCCACTGTCCAATCTTGTCTTTGCATTGCCATAAGACTTGCAATAGCTAAAATATCCTCGCTTTCTGGGTATAATGCTAAGCCAGCTTCAACTAAAGCCTCAGCTAATATTGTTTTATGCTCAGCAACGAGACCAGAAATGGCCTCGCGTATTTCTTGGGGAGAATAATTTGACACTTCTTTTGTTGTCATCATTTTCCCAACAGTTGCTTGTTTGATGGTTTCGTTACTTAACCTGTTCATTTCCACTCCCTGATTTTGAAGGACATTTTATTCATGTCTCTTAAAAAGCAAAAGAAATGCCAACTTTGAGAATTTTTTTTTTAAGTTCAGTTCATGATTTAAGGAATAAAGCAGGTTAAGATTAAGGCATATGGGAAAACCAAAACATAGAATTCCGCCGCAAAAAAGAGCCGGACAAAATGCTTCTAAAACTGTTCATCCGTCAATAGACTCTATCAGACCTCCAGAGTCAAAAGAGAATAATGCCTTTCAAATTGCTCTTGATAATAAAAATTTTGACCTAGCAAAGCAAATCCTTGCCGAGAGTTCCAAGGGAATGCCGGAATGGCGACGTTTGAACCTTGAGGGATTAATAACTATAAGCCAAGGTGATTTGGTAGCAACAGAAAGAATTCTTTTAAGATCTTTACGACACCCAGAAGCTGGTGTTAAACCTTACAAAAACCTTGTTTCTGTTTATAGTCAAATGGGTAGATTACGTGATGCTCTCCCACTTGCTAAAAAAGCTCATGAAATGGAGCCTGAAAGTCTTGAAATTGCTCTGCTCTACATTAACTGCTTGCTTGATTTGGCAAAATCAGATGATGTAATTAAAGTTGCTGATAAATTATTAGAAAAAAACAAAAACCAACGCCAACTTTTACTAGCAAAAGCCTCGGCACTCAGAGCAGGCTTTAAACCCGAAGAATCCTCCGACCTCATCGATGAAATTCTAAAACTTTATCCTAATGATCCGACTGCTATGAGGTTAAAAGCAGACATCCTGGGTGACACTGACTCTGTTGCTGCTGTCAAAATCTATAAACAGGCCCAGGACATCGTAATGAAGGAAAGAAAAAAACCTGATGTTGCCATGAACTGGAATGCTAGTCTTCATTTTTTGAGGACACGTGAATTAAAAAAAGGTTGGGATTATTGGGAGCTAGGATTTGACAAAGCTGTAGGGACTATGGGACGAAACTTGATTCCACAAGTTAAAGTGTTGCCAAGAGCTGACCATTTAGATAAATTTGATCCAGATAAATGGACTTTGATATGCGTTGAGCAAGGTATTGGAGACCAAATACTTTTTTTAAGCGTAATGGAAGATGCTATTGAAGAATGGAATAATCTTTTTTTCGTTTGTGAAGCTAGGCTAAAACCAATAATAAAAAGATCCTTTCCAAAACTCCAAGTTGGGTTGCCCGGTTTGCTTGAATCATGGTCCAAAAATAGTCTTGCAAAAAATGGGTTCATACCATTAGGTAGCTTACCAGGCCGTTATAGACCAACAGTAGAAAGTTTTACGAATTACAAAAAACCATTTTTACAAGTAAATGGCGACCTTTATGTGCAATATCAAAAACAGTTGAGAGATATTGCTAAAGGAAGGCCAATAGTAGGTATTTCTTGGAAAGGTGGTTATTGGGAATCACAAAAAAAAGCAAAAGCACTCGGAATTGAAAACTGGCTTCCTATTTTTGAAAGAGGTGCACTATGTGTAAATCTTCAGTATGGAGACACTTCTGCTGATGAAAATCTCATCAAGGAAAAAGGCTATGAATTAGTCTCATTTCCTAGCATTGACTTCAAAGTTAAGCTTGATGATTGGCTTGCTATTGCCGCAGCCTGTGATGGAATAATTTCAGTCTCAACTGCACTTGTGCATTTTGCTGGCGCTTGCGGCCAAAAAGTAGGAATTGTTATGCCTGAACCTCAAGGACCATGGATACTAGGTATCGATGACGAGTGGTCAATTGCTTATCCTAATGTTGCGATTTTCCGAAGAAATAGAGATGAATCCGTTACAGAACTGGTTGATCGCATAGCAAAGGTTATTGTAGCGTGAGTACATATAACGACCCTTTCATGAGTTTGAAAGAAATAGCTCTTACGCAATTCGAAGGTGCGAGAGAAATTCCTGCATCTATAGATTTATTAGTTAAAGACGGTAACAAACTTGATATTCAAGCCAGATCCATCTTGATCAAGCTTCATGCAATCCTCACCAACTTCAAAGTTCCAAAAATAGCAGTTGGAATTGGTATCAAAGAATTTGGTGTGTTTAATCCTATTTTAAGTTTTTTACATGGAGATAAAAAAAACAATATCTCATACTTGGGCTTTGATCCTGTTGATCATCAACTTGATAGCCCGGTTTCCAGAGAAATCATGCAAAATTTTTCACCTGAAAATTTTCTGACTACTGAAAATGAAATATGTCGCTCTTTACTCCAACAAGACGCTTTTATAGTTGGTGTTTTTTCTTCTAAATCTGTCAATGAGGCGAGAGAGTTCATAGATGCTTTTGCACATGACAAAAGCGGGGCATTGTTTTTACACAATTACTCACGATTAAACAGTCCAAGCCATCATCTTTACGCAGCAGAGAGAAACCTAAGAGTTATTGAACTTCCTGAAGGCTCTGGTGAATGCTATTCAATTCAGATGAAATAAATACCTGTTTTTACAGGCCAATTTTTTAGCAAAATATGTAGTTTCTTTATGCACATGACTCCCCCATAAAGTGGCCAAACTAACTTCTAATAAAAAAAAACCCCGGCGGACCGGGGTTAAAAGTGGCTATGGAGAAAATTACTTGATTACTACTATTACTGCAACAACTGAAGAACTAACTGAGGTTGCTGATTTGCTTGTGCAAGCATCGCAGTAGCAGCTTGTGAAATAATCTGCGTTCTTGCTAACTCTGAAGTTGTTTTCGCATAATCTGTATCGCGAATTCGACTTTGAGAGGCAGAAGTACTAGTCACAATATTTGTCAAATTGTCTATTGTGTGAGTCAATCTATTTTGAATAGCACCCAAATTAGATCTCTCAGCCTGGACATAATCAAGAGCAGAATCAATGGCAGATAGTGCTGTTTGCGCACCACTGCTAGTAGTGACATCTATACTGGAAACTGCTGTGTTACCCCCTCCAGAGACTGAACTACTCGAACTTGTGCCTGAGGTAGTGGTGGTATAACCTTCTACTGCTCCTGAACCATCTAGAGCTATTGAATTGCCCATACCTGCTCCAGGACTCCAAGTGCCTGTTTTACCTGTTGATGATGTGAATTCTTGAAGAATAATCTGTCCACCATCATCTCTTTTAAAGAACACATTTCCATCAGTATCCATTGTCGTTTTGATTGCTGACCCTAGCAAAGACTCCTCCAGAGCTTCAACAAACTTATCTGTGCTTCTGCCATTACTGATATCTACTACAGTACTAGCAAGTGAATAAGTTTGTGTTCCATCTGAAATCTTCAGAGCAAAGAGGTCATCTCCTTCAATGTTCAAAGTGGCAGTTGTAGGTACGGCACCGGTTCCATCAGCAGTTGCAAACAATTGCTTATCATGATTCTGGAACTTAAGTTCAACAGTTTCACCTTGATCAGCTCTTCCAGGAGACATTGAAGCAGTTAAATCTTTATGAGTGTTAGCGGTTACAAATCCACCCACTGCTATCTCACCACCATCTCGTTGATAAAGAGTTATATCTCTGCCATCAACACTGTATTCAAAGACATTTGATCCATGAACAGCATTTAAGGTGGTCATCAAGGAATCCAATTTTCCTTTTAATTCCGAATTTTCAAATCCATCGGCAACATTATATGTAACTGCTACTGACATTGCCGCACTTGCATTTGTAGATGCTCCATCTAAATATTGACCATTAACTTGGAAGTTAAAGGCAGCATCATCATCACTAATCGTAATCGTTGTTTCAGTAGCGTTTAATACATCGCCCTGAGCAACAGCCGAGTCTCGATTTATTTCGAAATTCTTATTTGCAGGACCAGACACAAATTGATCTAACAGCGGTCCAACATTTAAGCCTGCAAGATTGTTTGCTGAGGCATCATAACCAAAGCCTAGAGCTCTACCTGCATCATCTCTGAACACCAACTCAGCGGTATCTGCATCATAAGTAACTGTTATGCTTCCAACATCAGCATTAGCTACTATACTACCACCATGTAATCCTTGAGCGTTTGGATCTACAATCGTAATTACCGCGGCGCTGATAGCTTCTTTAGCACTTGCAGCAAATGCAGCTCCGCTAATTAATCCAGCACTGGTCAAACCTGCAGAGCCTTGAGTGGAAATAACTAAGTCTGCTGAATTTGTCACACCATCAACACTAAAGAGGAATCTATTTGTGTTGACTGCGGATAAATCTTGGCCAAAAGCACCAGTATTTAATTTAACTCGCATTTCAGAATAATATGCATTTTTATCTGCAAGAACAGTACCTGCTCCAGGCTCATTACCTGGTGTAACAGTCATAAAGCCAGCACTACTACTGTAGTTTTCTACCGCAATTGCACGACCGGCATTATTTGTGATGCTTAATCGATTTCCATTGAATGTCACATCAAATTCATTGACATTAAATGAGGAATCAGTTCCAGCAAGCGTCACCATACCAGCAGACAATTGTGCAAGTACATCATCTCTTACTTTGTTTTGATCAACTACTGAATGCACGTTCAACGCGGAGGCTTCAAAGTTAGCATAAACATCACCATCGCCGTTAGTTATGCTGAAAGAATACATTGCTGATGCGGCTGAATTTCCAGTCTGATCAGAAAAGACCAACTCTATATTCGATTTTTCAACGTTACCTGTATAAGTTGAAGTTGCCTGAGTATTCATATTTAAAGTTGCAGTGGCAAGCAAAACTGGCTCATTAACTCCATCAGTTTGATTGTCATCAACAACATTAAAGACTACCGCACTACTCGCACCAGCTGAAAAACCCGACAAAGCAACCTTACCACCGGCCTCATTCGTGACCTTCAAGGTATTGCCTTCCCATTCAGCGGTTAAATTATTTCTTGTGGTTTCTCTTGCTAGGATGCCGCCGTTATTTGCTGCATCAGTTCCGAAGAGTGATCCATCACCCGCACCTTGGGAAACTTTAATTCTCCTTCCTTCTTGATCTTCAATGTTAAGAGTTCCTGCCAAGTTAGCACTTGCTCCAACTCGCGAATCAAAAAGTCTCTCTAATTCGTTATCCATTGCTGTGATTACTTGGGCTACTGTAACAGCAGAATTTGTAACTGCAGCATTGGAAAATAATCTATCTTTCAGATCAACTTGTACTGTTGCACCTCCGTCTATGGAAATCGCAAACTTTACCTTTCCGTAATTTTCAGCGTTTGTTAAATCCAAAGAAGCTGCAATATCTGCAGAAAAGTTTGTCGAACCAGATGCAATCGTATCAGTTTGAGCTGTTTGTCCAGATAGATTCAATGCGGCAACAAAAGCATCTTTACTTAAGTTGTTTGTCAAATCGACAGTTAAATCAGTGACCTGGGAAGTTAATCCTGAAATATCATCAACAATTGTGAAACTATAATTGTCTGTCCCAGAACTATTTAAAAACTCTAGATTAACCGATGTTTTTGTAGGTGGTGTTCCTTCCGCAGCGGCTCCGATAGTTGATTCTGTAGAAGTGGTCCCTGTTGTGATACCACTTACAGAATCTGAAGCAGAATTTGAAGTGGCTACACCAAGCACACTTGAATTCATGCTCCCAATAGAGATATTCATAGTTTGATTGTTGTTGGAGCCAATCTGGAAAATTTTACTTGCGTAACTTCCATCCAATACATTGATTGAGTTGAATTGAGTTGTGCCTGCAATTCTGTCGATCTCTGCAGCTAATTGGTCAACTTCGTCTTGAATATATCTACGATCCTTAGCACTGTTTGTATCGTTTGCAGCCTGCAAGGCAAGTTCACGCATCCTTTGAAGCATGACTGTAACTTCTTCCATTGCTCCTTCGGCTGTTTCTGTTAATGAGACTGTATCGTAAGCATTTTTAACGGCCATGTTTAAACCGTTAATTTGTGATTGCATTCTGGTACTAATTGCTAGACCAGCTGCATCGTCTTTTGCCGAATTGATACGGTTACCTGTTGACAACCGCTCCATGGCAGTCGACAAGTTTCTATTGTTAATGCTCAATGAGTCTTGAGAAATCAACGACTTGAGGTTGGTGTTAATGACTGACATGTAACTATCTCCTATAACTTAATCAGTTGATGAAATCCAGATACTAAATAATTTCCTGAATTTTCCTGTACGTTGAGGAGATCGTCCGGTGAAACTTTTTCTTGACAAACTTTAAGAAATATTCCTTTTTTTTTGCAAAAAGTGTTGTAAAAATGAAAAACCCCAGGCTAAACCTGGGGTATTTCAAAATAACTCTTTAAATTGATCGGATAAATATCCAATTTCTTTAGAGATTTACTGTAATAATGCCAAAACAGTTTGTGGCTGTTGATTAGCTTGGGCTAACATTGCTGTTGCAGCTTGCTGAATTATTTGGGTTCGAGCTAATTCAGCGGTCTCAGCAGCATAGTCAGTATCTAATACACGACTCCTTGCAGAAGCTGCATTTGTCATTGCATTAGTCAAGTTGTCAACAGTATAGGTAAGTCGATTGGTGATTGCTCCAAGATTCGACCTTTCTGTTTGTACATAACTTAAGGCTGAATCAATGATTGCAATAGCCGCACTAGCATTATTTTGAGAAGTTATACTCATGCCTGCTATCGATGTACCACCAGTTGAAGTGTAACTTACACCACCACTAGAAGAAGAGCTACTACTACCAGTACTACTGGATGAAACAATACTAGCTCCAGCAACAGTTCCTGTTCCGGCAAGTGTAACAGTGTTACCTTGATTTGTACCAGGTGTCCAGGTTCCAGTGCTTCCGTTGGATGATGTAAAGGACTGTAAAATTATTGACCCACCATCAGTTCTACTAAAGTAAATGTTTCCACTATTATCCATAGATACTCCGATTTTTGAACCAAGCAGTGCATCCTCGATAGAAGCAGCAAAGTTGGTTGTACTAGTGGTATCGCTAGTGTCAACAATTAAGTTACTTGCAGTATATGACGTGGTTCCATCAGATATCATCATCGAATAGACATCATCACCAGTTACATTTAATGTAGCGGTTGTAGCCACTCCTTGGGTTCCTATGGCAGTTGCCTGTAAAGCCTTATCATGGCCATAGAAAGACAATGTTTGAGCTGTAGCTTGTCCTGAAGGAGAACTTAAAGCTGCAGTGAGTGTTTTATGAGTTGAAGCTGTCACAAAACCACCGACAACAATCTCACCACCATCCCTTTGCCTTATAGTTACAGCTTTTCCAGAATTGTCAATTGAGTACTCAAAGACCGAATTGGCATGCGCACCATTTACCTTGGTCATTAATGCATCCAACTTGCTTGTGAGTGTTGCAACATCAGAGCCAAAGTTGGCAGATACTGCAGCAGCCATAGCAGCGCTAGCATTACTTGATGAACCATCCAGATAGTTACCGTTCAATGTAAAGTTAAATGCAGCATTTGCAGTACTAAATGTTAATGTAACTTCTGAAGCGTTTATTACATCTCCCTGCGCGGCAGTCGATGCTCTGTCAACAGTGAATGATTTATTGGCATTGCCAGTCACAGCATCTGTTGAGAGTGGACCAATTCCCAGCCCTGTAAGGTTGTTGGAGGCAGCATGATATCCAAATCCCATGGAACGACCATTAGAATCTCTGAATACCAATTCTGCTGTATCAGCATCATATGTAACACTGATGCCTGAAAGGTCTGCAGCGGCTATTACACTTCCATCATTAGGATCTTTAATAGTAATAGAAGCTGTGGCAAGTGAATGAGCGACAGCCGAAGCAAATGTAGCACCACTTACTAGTCCACCATCGGAAGAAGCACCATCAACACTTACAGTGAAATCTGCTGTATTGCTAACGCCATCCAAAGAAAATGTAAACCTGTTTGTACCAACTCCAGAAAAGTTTTGACCAAAAGCACTGGTATTTAACTGAACTCTTGTTTCTGAATAATATGCATTTTGACTTGCAAGAATTTCAGCAGCACCAACTTCATTAACTGGTGTTACGGTCAAGAAACCATCAGTACTACTGTATTTCTCAATTCCTATGGCCCTTCCTTGCAAGTTTGTGATGGATAAATTTCCAGCATTATAAGAAACATCCCATTCTTGCACATCGAATGACGAATCAGTTCCAGCTAAATTAGCTACTCCAGAAGATAACGCTGCCATAACAGAGGCTTTAATTACATCTGCATCTATCGTTGACAAAACATTAAGAGAGTCAACAGAACCGTAGACATCACCAGCACCGTTAGTGATTGTGAATCCGTAACTAGCCGTTGTTCCGTTACCAACAAGGTCTGAGAAACGCAGAGAAACCTGAGAGTTTTCAACTTTGCCTTGAATTGTGGCAGAGGCTTGGGTTGTCTGGTTATCGTTTGCTTGGGCCAATAAAATTGGCTCATTGACACCTTCTGATTGTGCATCATTTACAGTGTTATAAACCACTTGACTACTAGATTGAGCAGTATATCCACTCAGAGCAACTTTACCACCAGCAGTATTTGTAACAACCAAATTATCACCACTCCAAGCCGCACTAATGTTGTTTCTTGTGGTTTCTATCGCAAGAAGACCACCATTATTTGTGGCATCAGTTCCGAACATTGTTCCATCACCTGCACCTTGAGTAACCTTGATACGTCTTCCAGCCTCATCAGTAATGGTTAGTTTGTCTGAAGAATTAGCTGCGCCAACTCTAGCATCAAATAAACGCTCGAGTTCTGAATCTAAAGCGGCAATAATTTGTGTCTGAGTAACCGAGCTTGAGTCAACACCTGAGGTAGATACTAACTTGCTTCTGAGATCAACCTGGGTGGTAGCACCGCCATCAACAGAAATAGCGAAACGAACTTTACCGTAATTACTAGATGAAGTTATATCTAAGGCACCGGTAATAGCAGATGAATAAGCTGCAGCTCCGGTAATAGTTGTATCAGTTTGACCCGTTGCAGCACTCAAATTAAGAGCAGCCACAAAAGCGTCTTTGCTCACACTATTTGTCATGTCTACTGTTAAATTACTAACTGATGCAGTCAACCCCGAGAGACTGTCTACAATATTAAAACCATATGCATCAGAGCCTGAATTATTTAAAAATTCTAAATTGACAACCGTTTGAACAGCATCGGTACCCTTAGCAGTACTTCCACCAGATGTAACAGTCTGCGAAGAGGTAGATGCAGCAACTGAAGTTGTTGTTGTAACCTGTCCAGCATTAGAAGTGGCTGCTCCTAAAACAGCTGTATTCATACTACCAATCGAGATGTTCATTGTTTGGCCACCATTTGAACCTATTTGAAAAACCTTGTTCTGGTAGCCACCATCCAAAAGATTAATGGCATTGTACTGGGTAGTATTTGAAATTCTATCCAGCTCAGTTGATAACTGATTAACCTCGTTTTGTAAGTAAGCCCTGTCGGAATCACTATTAGTATCAGATGAAGCCTGAAGAGCCAGTTCTCTCATTCTCTGAAGAATAGAGGTGACCTCTTGCATTGCACCCTCAGCTGTCTCAACGGCAGACATACTGTCATTTGCATTTTTAATGGCGGTTTGAAGACCTCGTGTTTGAGAATCTAGTTTAGTAACGATGGCAAGACCGGTCGCATCATCTGTAGCAGAATTGATTCTTCTTCCAGTTGAAAGTCTTTCCATGGCTACTGCTAATCTCTTACTATTTTGCGTCAGAACATCCTGNGCAACTAGTGACTTGATATTTGTGTTNATTACTGACATGTAAATCCCCCGTAGGCTCTTTTATTTTTAGTGATGGTTAATAACTACAACTTGATTAATATAACAATTTAACAACATTTGATACAAAAATACAACATATGAATTATTTATGCAACATTTAATTTCATTTTTTTAAATTAATTTATCAAAAAGAACACCCTTTAACTTCTCAATATTGTTTGCAATATTTAGGACAGTTTCACTTGGTATTTGTCTTACAACCTCTCCAGAGTCTTTTCTGGTAACGGTTACAATGTTTTTGTTGGTTTCAAAATCAACCGAAAATCCAATCTCACTTTGAAGAGAAGTAAGTTCGGAGTTGATTTGTTCCACAGCTAGCTGCAAATTCTTTTGTTTTTGAGCTAATGTTTCGGATGTTATTTCCGATAATTTACTTGTAGCAGATTTTATTGGTTCAAGTTTTTGAACTACATCGGTTGAAGAAGTAGCATTCGGTACAGAAACGCCAGTAGAAATAGCACCATTGTTAGGTTGCTGTCCTTGANGGGTCGTAGAGACTTCAGTCGGTCTCAAGCTATCAATTTTATCTATCATATCCACTATCATCCCAGTGCATTTGTAAACGCATCTATTAATTCAGCTAATAAAAGCAGTTAATCAGGGAATCGACAGTGGATAAATAAACTTTAGTAAAAAATTAACTTTTTTTTAAATTTTTTTTAAATTACTGATTTATATAAGATTTTTTTAACTTTTTCTATTTAGTATAAGTAGACATCAAAGCATCGAATGAGCCTTTCAAACTCTCTCTTTGAGCATTTAATTGCCCAACCAAGGCATCCATAATCGCAAATTGTCTTGTATACCTCTCTAAAAGCACTTCCATTCTGGCCTCTAATTTACTTAAATCCTCTTTATACTTTGTTACGTTGCTATTTGCTGAAGTCTCTTGACGCTTAACCAAGCCGGTAGTAGACAACATTTCGTCAAGTTTTGTTATAGCATCTCCTGCTATACCTTTACTTGAAGAAGTTATCGTAGCGTCCGCTCCAAACAAAGTAACAACTTCATCAAATTTTGTGTTTAAAGCCGTATCTAATTTAGTATCATCAATTTGCATAATGCCGTTTCTATCAAGAGTTATACCTATATCCCTTAAAGCTGACAAGTTGTTGCTTGGAGTTGAGGAATTATTAATTAACATATCTCTTAATTTAAACTGTATNGAACGAACTGATGATTCGCCATTCAAGGAGCCGCTATATGTATCCTCTGGATCTTCTTCATTAGGGGTCCCAGTCAGAATCGCAAAGTCAGATACACCTTCGTTGTATGCTGTAATTAATTCAGTAAGAGTGGCTTTTACAGCTGACGTATCCCTTGCAATTGCAATGTTAGCNGCTGCTGCTGCTGAGGCTGTACTTAACAACTCCATCGTCACCCCAGAAATCACGTCACCAATTAAATTTGTAGCCCTCTCAACTGACATACCGTCTACCACCAAAACGGAATTTGATGCTGACTGTACAGTACTAAAGGTCATAGTTGANTTCGTAGAATTAGCCGAATAGGCTTGCTGCTCAGCAACAGTCGCTTCTACAACTCCAGAGAGGCTTGCAAAAGTAGGAAACGCGGCGTCTGCGTCTGATCTAGTGTAAGTAATCAATAATGATCCGTCGCTGGACTGAGAAATCGACCGGCCAGCCGAATTAGTAATAAAAACATCTGCTTCTAACGCTGTCTTGACTCTAGCAGAAATCACAGANGGACTCTCACCAGCTGAAACTGCAATCGAAACCCCNGCTACAGTGAATGCACCAGTTGATTGGGCAGTTCCAAAACTAACTCTTTGTGNTTCGGGGATAGAACTAGTTGAAGAAACACTGAACTGGTTATTAATGCCAGTTTCCCCTGTTAATAAAATCTTATAAGGAGTGGCTCCACCAGATCCATCATTAATAAGTTGTGCCGTTATACCCAAAGTGGAAGTGGATGAATTGATAGCACTCACGACCCCAAGTGGTGTCGCCTCAGCTGAACCTATAGTCAACTCCTGTAAGCCATTTCTCACAGTAGTAAACGATGCAGTGACATCTGAGGACCCAACAGAGGATACAGTTAAAGCAGAAGAAACAACGTCACCCTCGCTTAGTTCATAAGTAACTGTCAAAGTACCATCGGATTTTGCTGTTATTTCCCTNCCGGAATTTGAGGAAATGAAAGAACTACCACTTGCCTGTAACGCTTCTTTTGCTTTTGCAGCAACTGTTGCCGCAGAGTCCCCTGCAGCNACCGAAACATTGATACCAGATATTGTCAAAGTACCCGCAACAGATGCGGCAGAAAAAGTCAATTTTTGTTGTTCTCTGGTACTTATTTGTATCGCAAATGCCTCTCCACCGTTTAATTCAGCTGCCGTAGACGAGAAACCNGATGATTGNTCCCTTGCGGCTTTTGCAAGAGCGTTAATNCCAATAGTATGAGAACCTTTCTTAGCAAGGGAAGAGGTAGAAATTTTTAAAGCAGAAGAGTTTGAATTGCTTGTAGTAAATTCATTAAAATCTGCAGAAGAATCAAGTGCTTTGAATGAGGTTCTGAAACGTTCTAAAACAGCCTTAACGACACCTAAACCAGATATTTTTGCAGTGCTTTTATCAATCTTGCCTTGGATTAAACTTTCTCTTGGTATTTTCTCGGCGTCAACCAATGCTTGAGATAGCTCTTTTATATTAATGCCAGAACCTGCTCCAAGACTACTAACGAAATCTGTCGTTGAATTTGCCACTTAAATACCTCGTAATTATTATTATTTTTAATACAGTACAACACCTTTCTTATCGACTCTAATTAAAAAAACTTTAGTTTTTAATCATTAAATTTTTATCTCAAATAATTAAATAGACTTAGTGATGAGATTTTAGAAAAACTACTTTGTGTAGCTTGAAGAGCAAGCATATTTTTTTGCATTTCAGTTACTGCAGCCCCATAATCCAAATCTTCTACCGTCGATAAAGCTGTTTTTAATTGAAGCACTGTTTCCTCATTAACTAGTTTCTGGGTTTCAACAACTGCCATTTCTGTCCCAACTTTAGCAGTAGCTAGTGAAATGTTAAAGGAGGCTTGATCAAGATCATT
>NHCU01000042.1 GCA_002167365.1 Betaproteobacteria bacterium TMED41
TTATAATAGCCAGCTTTATGAAAAATCTTGCCCCAAACCAATAGGCATGAGTTACTTTTGCTAAACTATCGCCGCGTGTAACACAGGAAAAAAATATTGGTAAACCCTGATCATGGAAAGCAATTACTTTCCATGACCGAACAAGAAAAGATGTGCTAGTTAAAAAACTTAAAATTGCTCATCCTCAGTTGATCCCTCAAAGGCACCCGTAGAGGATTCCTTTTCAATTGTTGTTGTAACCGCGTCAAAATAACCTACACCCACTTCTCTCTGATGCTTCACAGCAGTGAAGCCTTTTTCGGCCGCCATAAATTCTGCTTCTTGAAGTTCAACATAGGCACTCATTTGGTTTCTCGCATATCCATGTGCAAGATTAAACATTCCATAGTTTAGACTATGAAAACCAGCTAATGTAATAAATTGAAATTTGTATCCCATAGCTCCCAATTCACGTTGGAATCTTGCAATCGTACTGTCATCAAGGTGTTTTTTCCAATTAAATGAAGGCGAACAGTTGTATGCTAATAATTTTTCAGGAAATTGCTTATGTATCGCGTCAGCAAATTTTTTAGCAAAATCCAGATCAGGCTTTCCAGTTTCACACCAGAGTAAATCAGCATAAGGAGCGTAAGCTAATCCTCTAGAAATGGCCTGATCAATTCCCGGTTTCGTTCTGTAAAAACCTTCAACTGTTCTCTCCCCTGTGCAAAATGCGCGATCATTGTCGTCAATATCAGAGGTAAGCAAATCCGCTGCTTCTGCATCTGTTCGAGCCAAAAGCAAGGTGGGAACTCCCATCACATCAGCAGACAAACGAGCGGCAATTAGCTTAGATACTGCCTCCCTAGTTGGGACAAGAACTTTACCACCCATGTGACCACACTTTTTTACGGCTGCCAGTTGGTCTTCAAAATGCACACCAGCAGCACCTGCTGTAATCATAGCTTTCATCAATTCAAATGCATTAAGAACACCCCCAAAACCCGCTTCTGCATCAGCAACTATTGGAAGATAGTAATCTATATAATCTGAATCAGAAACATTTTTACCCTCCATCCATTGAATTTCATCGCAACGTGCAAGGCTGTTGTTAATTTTTTTGACAACATCCGGTACTGAGCTTACCGGATACAAAGATTGATCGGGATACATTTGACCAGCGTTATTTGCATCCCCCGCAACTTGCCACCCAGAAAGGTAAACCGCCTTTAATCCAGCTTTTGCCTGTTGCATAGCTTGATTACCACTCAATGCACCAAGAGCGTTTACAAATGGCTCATTATTGACAAGGTTCCACAGTTTTTGAGATCCACGAGTTGCTAAAGTGTGCTCGATCTGAATTGATCCCCTGAGTTTCACAACATCTTCAGCTGAATACCCTCTTTTCACATTTTTCCATCTAGTGTTTTCTGACCATTCTTTTTGAAGCTTTTTTGCTTCTTCACTCCTAGACCGCATAGAAACTCTCCTCTGTTGTACAAAGTTGTTGGAAATTAAAGCTAACGCAAAAAAAAATAGTTCTTTGAGAACTATTAATGTTGATAAATAACCAATGACCAAAAAGATAATAAAGATTTAATTAACTTATCATTATATTATATTTTATCACCCTATTTTTAGGATATTTCTCTTATAGCTCTAATTGGTGGTGTCGACAAAATACCTCTAAGGGCAAATGTGCCTGAAATAAAAGAAAAAGTAGCTCCAATTACNCCACCAATAAATAAGGGGAGAAAACTTAAAGGCAAATCAAAACCAAACACTTTAAGACCAACAATCTTTGCAAATAATTGAGCCATACCCGTGGCTATAAAGCCCGAAATAAAACCAATTGCAATAAGTTCAAACCATTGTGCATAAGCCAATTGTCTTGCACTAGCTCCCAACGATCGNAGTAAGAGNACCTCTCTCATTCTTTCATCTCGCGAAGAACTGAGACACGACCACATTACAAGGCAGCCAGAAATAAGACAAAAAACAAATAAAAACTGTACAGCAAATACTGATTGATTTATCAGTCCACGAACCTGCTTGGCAATTAAATCTGTATCAACGATAGTCAAATTAGGAAATTTTTTTAATAATTCACTTTTGAAATCGGAACTGGAAATTTTATTTTGTTTGTTGCTGTTTGAAATCTCTTTAGAGGGTTTTAAATAAAAGGCAGTTACGGCTGATTGCGGTTTTTCCCTCAGAGCGGCTTCGGACAGAAACATAAAAAAATTCACTTGCATTGACTCCCACTTTAAAGACCTGATACTACTTACCGTTACATTTAGTATTTCCCCAGCAATATCAAAACCCAGCAAATCATCTACTCGAATATTAAATTTTTCAGCAAAATCTTGTTCCACAGACACCTCAAATCTTTCAGAATTTAGTTCTAGCCCTTCAATGATTTCATTATGAGCTGGTATTTTTTTTCCATAAGAAAGATTAATTTCTCTTTTTAATAAACGCCTAGTTGACAATGATGGATAGTCCTCTAACAACAATTCTTTTTCGTTGATCATAACCAATCTGCCTTTAACCATTGGATATAAGTCAACATCATCAATATCATTTGATCTTAAAAAAGCCTTGAAATCAGGTTTTTGATCTTCTTGAATGTTAATCACAAAATTATTTGGTGCTTCATTCGGTATTATATCTTTCCATACCCGAACCAAATCTTTTTGAATAAATCCAGAAGTGGATAGAGCAGCGATCGATAGGCCAAGACCTATGATTTGAGCAGAAATTGANAAACCTCTTCTGTTTGCTGACCTCTTAAAATTAATCCAGATCCAATTTAATTCGTGAAAATTTTTGAAAATAAAAGAAAAATNAAGAAAAGAAATGAACTTAAGAAACGCAAAGCATACAGCACAAAAAACCAATGCAATTACTATAAATCCCAAACTAACTATAAGTGCTAATTGAAGATTTTTTGTAACTATGTAAAGCATGNAAAGTATGCCAATTGCAAGGANTAAATAAACTAAAAAATTTTCTTTGTTTGGGAAAATTTTTTTTATATTCTTTCTGTTCTCTAGTCTCAAAGTGGAAATTGGATTGCTTTTGAATACTCGATGAAATAAAGGCCAAGAAAAAGTTAATACCAATAAAACTGCAACAATGAATGATTGCAAAAANACCCAAAAAGAAGGCAATTCAGTACTTGGTAAATTAATAGTAAAAAATTTCACCAAAGACCAGCCTAAGAATANTTGAGCCANATAACCGATTAAACATCCACAGACAGCCCCGGAAAAAAGAATTAATATGAGCTCCGAAACTGAAATATTTCTTAACATACGAAAATCACAGCCCAATGCTTGCATAAGAGCAAAACTCTCTTTTTTTGAATTTGCTAATTGCCTTGAAGCTAATGCAATAGAAACTGATGACATTAATATAGTTACCATTCCAATAAGTGATAAAAAAGAATTAGCTCTATCTAGAGCATCATTGAGATCTGGTCTTGCAGTTTTAGCTGTATCCACACGTTGGCCATTAACCAGTTTATTAGCTATTACTTTATCAAAAGCATCAAGTTTTTCGTTGTCTGTGGAGGCCAACCACAGCCTGTAATTTACTCTACTACCAACTTGTATGAGCCCAGTGTCAGGTAGCGTCTGATAGTCTATAAATACTCTTGGGGCAAAATTTACAAAATTTACACCTCTGTCTGGCTCAAATGCGACAATTCCTGAAATTGTAAATNTTTTTTTCTCCAATAAAAATTTCGTCTCCAATCTTTAAATCGAGTTGACTTATTAATGATGCATCTACCCATGCCTCATCATTTCCAAGTTTTGGATTTAATAAGATCCCATCGACAGTGTCAATTCGAAGTTGCCCTTTTAGGGGATAGTTTTNAGAGACTGC
This sequence comes from Betaproteobacteria bacterium TMED41, assembly GCA_002167365.1. Lineage (GTDB taxonomy): Bacteria > Pseudomonadota > Gammaproteobacteria > Burkholderiales > Burkholderiaceae_A > UBA7377. Next base: position 3,871 of record NHCU01000042.1, read on the forward strand.
TTTTACTGAAACTAATTTGCTTGAATCACGATAAAGAATCATGCTGGGAAATCTACTTCCCTGGGCCCAAGAAANTTTAAGTTTTTCTGCTAATTCGATCCACTCTNTTGGTATTGCCCTATCAGATACTATTCTCCTATCACCACCCAAGCTCGACTGCATGTCTTTGTTTAAAGACTGTTTAACCCTGTCGGAAAGAAAACTAATGCAACTAATTGAACTCACAGCAATTATCAAAGAGAATAANATAAGTGTAAGATTTCCGGCACGTAAATCTCTATAAAAGTTTTTAATGAAGAAATTCATATTCATATTTATTAAAAAAACCTCAGATCAAAATTTTAACTAGCTCTAAGAGAATCTACTATTTTAATTCTCGAAGCCCTTAGGGCGGGTACCATACCGCCCAAAACNCCCATAATTACAGAAAAACTCAAACTATAAAATACAATTTTAGGGGAAAGTGAAAAACCAAATGCTAACTCAGAGAAACTTGTAAAATTAGTTGTTGAAAATTCCAATTGCATCATGAAAACTGCAAAAAACAATCCTGCCACTCCCCCAATAATTGACAAAAAAATTGANTCAAATAAGAATGCAAATAAAATTGCTCTTCTTTTAAAACCCAATGCTCTCAAAGTTCCTATTTCCGAAACTCTGTTTGCAACAGCTGATTGCATCGTAATAGCTGCTCCAATCACTGCACCAATTGAAAATATTACTGTAAGTGTTAATCCAAGAGTTTTAATAAATGCAGATAATGCTTTTGATTGATCAGAAAAAAATATTCTTTCTCTTTTTGCTTGCAGAGGTAATCGGATATCTCGATCTATAATTTTTTTGATTGTGGTAAATTTTGAAGTATCAATGAGACGAATTACTATTGTAGAAAAACTGTTTCTACGAAATGATTGCATTAAAATTTCAACATCTGCCCAAATTTCAGAATCGAACCCACTTCTACCACTGTCAAAATACCCAACTATTTTCCATGATCTGCTTCCAAACTTAATCGATTGGCCAATTTGCATATTACTAAATCTCTTAACAATTGCACTACCAATAATAATTTCGTTCGAGCCCTCTTTAAAATTTCTACCCCCTACAATCTTGACTTGTCTTCTCAAATCAACACCAATTTTGTTTAATCCTCTAACTACTACATTTGATTGTTTTGCGGTTTTCTTTTTTGGCAAATTAACTAGAACAACTAATTCATTTGAGACTTGTGGATATGGAATACTGGCAACTTCAGACAATTGACTTATGATAGAGGCTTGCTCTCTATTGATAGAACTTTGAATTTCACTTACTGCGCCCCTTCTGGTTATAACTACATTATCAAACTCCCCGGTAGAAACTAAAGTCTGTTTTAATCCTTCATCTAGCATTAAAACCGCAGTAAATACATACACCACCAAAGCCAATCCAAAAGCAGTTAGTAGTGTTGTTATTCCCCTGANCCAAAGATTTCGATAGCTATAAAAAAAAGGAATTTCTGAAAAATTTAAAGTCATATAGATCTTANGCCAGAGGTTATATTTATACTTATTGCNTTTATCGATGGAAATAATGAGGAGACAAAACCAGTAAGAAAAACTAAAAAAATTTGGCTGAGAACAGTTGATTTTGAAACCTCAAACACTGGAAATAATGTGCCTGTAGTTGAACTAAAAATAGATGCTGCCGGAAATGTCAAAANAATCCCAAGAACCCCTCCCACAAANCACAAAAACAATGATTCCAAAAAAATTAGTTTTACTAAATAATATGGTGAAAACCCAATTGCTCTTATTGTTGCGTATTCACTAATTCTCTCACGAGCAGTCATGCTCATCGTATTTGCCATGACAGCCATAATTATTAAAATTACTACGTAAGAAACCAACCTTATAGCAACAACAATAGCTTCAGTCATTGCAACAAATCCCAATTGAAATGCCTTTTCAGTCTCAGTGTAGGTCTCTTTTGGAGAATTCCTAAATAGTTCATCAATTGCTAGTGAAATATTAGCAGCATCTGAAATATTTTTTATTTCAACTATAAAAACTCCCACTGANTCCTGATCTCTCAAAATAGATCTTTTTTTTATTTCCTCATTGAGATAACCCCAATGAAAAAACATTTGTGCNGTATCAGTTGTGGAATCTTTACCATCATAAATTCCAGCAACCATAAACTCCCATTTGCCAGGAAATATTTGCCCATCTAACACCATTAGGTCGCCTTCNTTTAAATTATGTTCATCAGCAATTTTTCGCCCAATCAAAGTGCTCCTTTTATCTCTCAAAAATAAATCCTTTTGTTGATTTGTTATCAAGTACTCTGGGTAAATCGATAAGTAACTTTTTGGATCAACAGCAAATTGGGGGAAAAAGTTTTTAGGTTCTTTATACACGCCTCCAAACCACCTAGACCAACTTACCTGATTTACTCCCTCTAATTTTTCAATCCTTTTGAGATGCGACATGGGGATTGGAAAAATTAAGGAGGTGGAACTTCTGACTATTAATCTTGCATTACTTGCCCCTTCTGCCCCAGCATACCAAGCATCAACAACCGTAGAGAGCAAACCGAATGAAAGGGTTGCAACTATCAAACCAAAAGTAGTGAGTAGTGTTCGTATTGGATGTCTAAAGAGGTTAAAAAATATTAACTTGACTATTAAAATGAGTTCTCTCCTATAAGCTGACCCTTTTCTAAAGAAACTATCGAGTTAGCCTTTTCAGCAGCCTTTGGATCATGGGTGACCATTACAATGGTCCGATTTTGCTTTCTATTCAGAACCTGTAAGAGTTTCAATATTTCCTCAGCTGAATCTCTATCAAGATCCCCAGTTGGTTCATCAGCAACTATTAAAGGGGGCCTCGTAACAATTGCTCTTGCAATAGCTACTCTTTGTTGCTGTCCACCAGATAATTCGTTAGGTTTATGGTCAAGCCTGTCGAGGAGGCCAACTTGGGTTATGGCATCGATAGCCATTTCTCTTCTTTTATCCTTATTGTAATTAAAAAGTTGCAAAGGTAACTCTACATTTTCTATAGCATTCAAAACTGGGATTAAGTTATAAAACTGAAAAATGAACCCTATATTATTGGCTCTCCAGCTTGAAAGATCGGATTCAGACATATGTGAGATTTCTTGGCCGTTAATTAAAACTTCACCTGAATCTGGTTGATCTATTCCAGCAATTAAATTTAAAAGGGTNCTTTTTCCTGAACCCGATGGGCCCATGAGCGCAGTGAAACTTCCCTGTTTNACAAANAAGGAAAGAGANATTAGGACTTTAATTTCTTGCCCAGCCCTAAAGTAACTTTTGTCTACATTCTTTATTTCAATCAAGGCTCTAAAACCATGACCTTATCCCCAGACTTAAGGGTTTTAGAGGGTTTTATAACCACCACATCACCAAGTTCNAGTCCTTGAACCGGCAAAACATCNCTATCAGAGGAAATAGTAATGTTAATTTTGTGTTTTTTAATAACACCCTCTGTAACTGAAAAAAAATAGTTATCTTTTCCATCTTGCAATATTGCCTCTTTACTGATGGCTAAAAAAGATTTTTTTTCCTCGTTAGCTAATTCTCTTTTTAAAAATGCAACTTTTGATGACATATCAGGAAGAATTCTATTGTCTANTGCATCAAATCCAACTTTGATCATCCGAGTAGCCTTNGNACGATCTATGGTTGGAACCATGCGAACAACCTTACCATAAAATTTTTCACCAATTAATGCATCAAGTGCAATAACCACAGGTTGACCAATTTTAATTTTAGACATGCTAGATTCGGAGACATCAACTTCAACTTCGAGAGTTGACATGTCGGCAATCGTAACGACAGCACCCTTTGCGTTTGCTGCTGAGGAAAATGGTGTTATATTGTCGCCCACATTTGCGTTTTTAGTTAGNACAACTCCATCGAACGGNGCTCTAATTTCGGCTTGAGTGTAATTGGCCAAAATTACATTTTTTGAAGCTTTAGCCGCATTCAGACTGGCTTTGGCTTTGTTGAGTCTTGCAAGGGTATCATCGTGAGAGGACAGGGATATATAACCCTTTTGCAACAAGCTTTCTGACCTACCGTGTGCGAGTGTGGCATTTTCGAGCTCAGCAACTGCCAAACCAATTCTTGCTTTCTCTTGTTCTAACTGAGCAGTGAGATCATCTCGTTCCAACTGAGCAATNAATTCTCCTTTTCGAATTATTGAACCTTCTTGGACTCCTAGCCACTCTAGAATTCCACTAGCCTTGGAAGAGAGTGATGCTTTACGTTGAGCTACGACATAACCACTTGCATTTAAAATCGTTAGGGACTGATAAGGATACGACATTACTACAGGAGCTACCTGAACAGTTTTTTTATTCGAAGCAAACCAAATCCATACNACTAAAAGGGCCATAAAAACTAACAATGCAAAAGGCCACTTTTTTATAATCAAATTCAACACATTTATACCTTAAAACAATGAATTAACTACTATTTACAATAANAAATTAAAAAATATAAAAATCATACAATTGCAACAACTATCTCATATAAGAACGAATTAATCTTGCCTAATTCGTCTGTACTGATTAGCATTTTATTTAACTAGTTTTAAACTGCGGGAGANCTATGTCAACTTCATGGATTTCAGTCGATAGTGCAAGTGGTGGAACTTTCAAGGCTTATGTTAGCCTGCCCCCAGCTGGTTTTGGGCCAGGATTACTTATTATTCAAGAAATTTTCGGTGTAAATGAACACATCAAAGCCGTTTGTGACCAATATGCTAGTGATGGCTTTGTGGCTGTAGCACCAGATATATTTTGGAGAGATAAACCTTTAACAGATCTATCATATGATTCCGAAAGTGTGAAAATAGGGAAGAATCTATACAGTAATTTAAATATCCATTTGGCAGCAAGTGATCTTCANAGAACTGTTGAAGCAATTCGACATATTCCCTCTTGTAATGGGAAAGTTGGGTCGGTTGGGTTTTGCATGGGAGGTTTGCTTTCTTATGTATCAGCAGCAAGAGCTGGGGTAGACAGCGCCGTAAGCTACTATGGATGTGGTATAGAAAATTATTTTGAACTTGTTCCCGACATTACTTGCCCTATACTTTTTCATTTCGCCGATAAAGACGAGTTTATAACCAGTCACACGATTAACAATATTAAGAAGAAATTTAGCAACAAGAAACAAGTTCGAATCATTGTGCATAAAAATGTTACTCATGGTTTCAATTGTTGGAGAAGACAATCTTGGAACCAAGCAACGGCAGCTGTTGCGAGAGGGCAAAGTTTAGTGCACTTAATGGAGAGTCTTTAGCTTAAACTTTTTAAACAAGTAAAATTACATACTTTAGTTGTTATTC
>NHCU01000043.1 GCA_002167365.1 Betaproteobacteria bacterium TMED41
GATAAAACAGCAGTAATGGCAGCAGTCAATGTGGTTTTACCATGATCAACATGCCCAATAGTACCAACGTTTACATGTGGCTTTGTTCGCTCAAACTTACCCTTGGCCATCTCCGACTTCCTTCCATTTTCAAATAAAATTAAGTTATAAAGTTATTACTATTGTCTACTTGTGATTACTGCTTCTGCAACATTGCGTGGCGCTTCTGAATAATGTTTGAACTCCATTGAGTACGTTGCTCTTCCCTGCGTTAACGATCTAAGCGTTGTTGAATAACCAAACATTTCAGCTAAGGGCACTTCTGCTTTTACTGCCTTACCACCACCCATAATATCTTCCATACCCTGAACCATTCCTCGCCTTGATGACAAGTCTCCCATTACTGTTCCGGCATATTCCTCTGGAGTCTCAACCTCAACAAACATCATCGGTTCAAGCAAAACAGCACTACCTCTTTTCATCCCGTCTTTGAATGCTAAGGAACCCGCAAGTTCAAAAGCAATTTGCGATGAGTCAACGTCATGAAACGAACCATCAAATAATGTCACTTTTACATCAACAACAGGGAAACCAGCAAGAACACCCGAGTTCATTGTGTCTTTAATGCCTTTATCAACAGATGGAATGTATTCCTTAGGAACAACCCCTCCCTTGATAGAGTCAACAAATTCATAGCCATCTCCCTCAGTTTGTGGTTCAATTTTAATCCAAACGTGGCCGTACTGGCCTTTACCACCCGACTGCTTAATGTACTTTCCTTCAATTTCAATAGGCTTTTTCAGTGTTTCTCTGTAAGCAACTTGAGGTTTTCCAACAGATGCGTCAACATTAAACTCTCTTCTCATTCTGTCAACTAAAATCTCCAAATGGAGCTCGCCCATTCCAGCGATAATAGTTTGACCTGATTCCTCATCGGTTTTTACCCTAAACGAAGGATCCTCTCTTGCAAGCCTACCCAGTGCTAGCCCCATTTTCTCCTGATCCGCCTTTGTCTTGGGTTCAACGGCTTGAGCAATAACCGGCTCTGGAAAAACCATTTTTTCAAGAACTATTTCCGCATCACCATCACATAACGTTTCACCAGTCGTAACGTCTTTTAGGCCGACAACTGCAGCGATGTCACCAGCTAAAACTTCTGTAAGTTCCTCCCGATTATTTGCATGCATTTGAACAATTCTTCCAACACGCTCTTTCTTACCTTTGACAGAATTGTAAACGGCTTCTCCTGACTTTAGAACTCCAGAATAAACTCTTATGAAAGTAAGTTGACCTACAAAAGGATCAGTCATTAATTTAAAAGCAAGTGCAGAAAACTTCTCACCATCAGATGCCTCACGACTAACAATTTCATTATCACCAACAGTTCCTTGAATAGCAGGAACATCAACAGGGCTGGGCATAAAATCAATCACAGCGTCCAACATTCTTTGAACACCTTTATTCTTGAATGCCGTTCCGCAGAGCATTGGTTGAATTTCACCCGCAATAGTTCTTTTGCGGATTCCATTAATTATTTCTGTCTCGGAAAGATCGCCATCTTCTAAATACCTATTCATGAGGTCCTCATCAGCTTCAGCAGCCGACTCTAGCATCCTCTCTCTCCATGAAATGGCATCTTCATTTAGCTCCGAGGGAATATCAGCATATGAGAACGTAGTACCCATATTGCCCTCATCCCACAAAATAGCTTTCATTTTAATCAAGTCAACTACCCCCTTGAAACTTTCTTCTGCTCCAATGGGAATAACTATTGGTACTGGGCTTGCTTTGAGTCTTAATTTAAGTTGATCATGAACTTTAAAAAAATTAGCTCCAGTCCTGTCCATTTTGTTTACGAAAGCTAATCTTGGGACATTGTATTTATTAGCTTGTCTCCATACTGTCTCTGATTGAGGTTGTACGCCACCCACAGCACAATAGACCATACACGCACCATCCAAAACCCGCATGGACCTCTCCACTTCAATCGTAAAATCAACGTGGCCAGGAGTATCAATAATATTAATTCTATGTTCAGGTAGATTGGCACTCATTCCTTTCCAAAAACAAGTTGTTGCAGCTGAAGTAATAGTAATACCTCGCTCCTGCTCCTGTTCCATCCAGTCCATGGTTGCAGCACCATCATGGACCTCCCCTATTTTGTGATTAATGCCAGTGTAGAAAAGTATTCGCTCTGTAGTTGTGGTTTTACCAGCATCAATATGAGCACTGATCCCTATATTTCTATATCTTTCAATTGGTGTTTTACGTGACATTTTTTTAAACTATATGTTTTCTTAAAAACGAAAATGTGAGAAAGCTTTATTAGCTTCGGCCATTCTGTGAACTTCATCCTTTTTCTTGATCGCACCACCTTTGCCTTCTGATGCTTCTAAAATTTCATTGGCAAGCCTAAGCTTGATGGACTTTTCAGATCTTTTTTTTGAGGCCTCTCTTAGCCATCTCATTCCTAAGGCCATCCTTCTCGAGGGACGAACTTCAACTGGAACCTGATAATTAGCCCCTCCGACTCTACGGCTTTTAACCTCAACTAAAGGCTTGCAATTAGCAAGTGCTTGTTGAAAGACCTCGATTGGATCCTTTTTTGCATTTTTCTCAATAAAATTGAAAGCACCGTAAACAATCCCTTCTGCCACAGCTTTCTTGCCATGCAACATAACAACATTCACAAACTTTGATACATCAATATCTTTGTATTTTGGATCAGGTAGTATAACTCTTTTAGGAACTTCTCTCCGACGCGGCATAAGCTCAAAACCTTTCAATATTAAAACAACAAAAACAGATAAAAGTTAGAAATATCACTTGGTTCGTTTTGCACCATACTTAGATCGAGCCTGTTTTCTATCCTTAACACCTTGTAAATCCAAAGAACCTCTGACCACGTGATACCTAACGCCAGGCAAATCTTTAACTCTTCCACCGCGTATGAGAACAACTGAATGCTCTTGTAAATTGTGACCTTCACCACCAATGTAGCTTATAACCTCAAAACCATTAGTAAGCCTAACTTTTGCAACTTTTCTAAGTGCAGAGTTAGGTTTTTTTGGAGTGGTAGTGTAGACGCGAGTACACACTCCTCTTTTTTGTGGACAAGAATCTAGAGCTGGGCTTTTACTTTTTTCAAACTCTTTGATTCTGGGTTTTTTTACTAGCTGATTAATGGTTGGCACAATTATCTCTCATAAATACAAAGCCTTCTATTTTCTACTGACTTCCAGTTTTGTGTCAAGTTTTTACTAGTTAAAACTTTATTCATTCGGAATCGGACCATCAGCTGGTTTAACCTCTTCAGTTGAAGATTCCACAGGAGTTTCAAATAAGGCTTCCGCATCCAAAGCAGCTTGCTCGGCAAGTGTTTTGGCCTCGGCTGCCTCAGTTATTTCTCTTTGTTTGCGGGCAGCATGATAACTTAGACCGGTTCCAGCAGGAATAAGCCTCCCAACAATCACGTTTTCTTTTAATCCACGTAAATCATCTTTTTTGCCCATTATCGCGGCTTCGGTAAGGACTCGAGTGGTTTCTTGAAAAGACGCAGCAGAGATGAAAGAGTCAGTGGATAATGAAGCCTTTGTAATTCCCAGCAACACATTGATATAGCTTGCTGGTCTCTTATCTTCTGCAATGATGGATTCATTTTCCGCATAAAGTTCGGAACGTTCAACTTGCTCTCCAGGTATAAACCTAGTGTCTCCAGCATCGTCAATTGTAACCCTTCTTAACATCTGTCGAACTATGACCTCAATGTGTTTGTCATTAATCTTTACACCTTGTAATCGATAAACATCCTGAACTTCGTTAATTATGTAAGTAGCCAAAGCCTCTACGCCTTTAAGCCTTAGAATATCTTGAGGGTCAGCGGGGCCATCAACTATCAATTCTCCAGCGTTAACTATTTGACCATCATGAACAAGGACATTTTTTTCTTTTGGTATAAGAAACTCATGCGACTCACCATCAGTTTCAGTTATCACTAGCCTTTGTTTCCCTTTTGTATCCTTACCAAAGGAAACTGTTCCAGTAACCTCTGCCAGAACCCCAGCATCTTTTGGAGATCGAGCTTCGAAAAGTTCGGCAACCCTGGGTAATCCGCCAGTTATATCCCTCGTTTTTTGAGATTCGTGAGGGATTCTCGCCAAAACCTCGCCCACAGAAATACTTTGCCCGTCTTTAACAGTTATCAAGGCTCCTACTGGAAAGCTAATGTTAACTGCATGATCAGTTCCAGGAATTTTTACATCATTACCACCCTCATCCTTTAAACGAACAACAGGCCTTACACCTTTTGCTACCGATGCACTTCTTCTCTTGGCATCTATTACAACAAGTGTGGAGACCCCAGTAATCTCATCAATTTGTCGAGCAACTGTAACACCTTCCTCAACATTGTCAAAACTAGCTTTTCCAGAATATTCGGCAATTATAGGGCGAGTTAAAGCATCCCAGTTGGCTAAAATTGCCCCAGCCTTGACAACATCCCCATCAATTACTGAAAGAGTAGCTCCATAAGGAAGCTTATGCCGCTCTTTTTCTCTGTTAGCCTCGTCATATATCAATACTTCACCTGATCTAGAGATTACAACCGGTTCATTTTTTGGATTAGTAACGTAACGCATTGTGTTGGAAAAACGAACAGTCCCGCTTGATCTAGACTCAATACCGGAGGCAGCGGCTGTTCTTGAGGCAGCACCACCAATATGGAATGTTCTCATAGTTAATTGCGTGCCAGGTTCTCCAATTGATTGGGCGGCTATAACGCCCACTGATTCACCAACATTGACCAAACTACCTCTACCAAGGTCCCTACCATAACACTTGGCACACAACCCAAACCTTGTTTCACAAGCCAACGGTGTTCTAACTCTAACCTCGTCAATCCCTTTCATTTCGATTTCATTAACCATATCCTCGTCCAACATTACCCCAGTTTCAATTAGAGTTTCTTGGTTTTCAGGATTAACAACATCAGAAATAGTTACCCTGCCTAGTATTCTATCTCTGAGAGCCTCGATAACCTCACCACCTTCAACGACAGCCTTCATTGTTATCCCTTGGGTAGTTCCACAGTCATCAGTAATTACTACAAGGTCTTGAGTAACGTCCACAAGTCTTCTAGTTAAATACCCAGAATTTGCTGTCTTTAAAGCTGTGTCAGCTAAACCTTTTCGAGCTCCATGAGTAGAAATGAAGTATTGAAGTACATTTAAGCCTTCACGAAAATTTGCAGTAATTGGGGTCTCTATAATCGAGCCATCAGGTTTTGCCATCAAACCCCTCATTCCAGCTAACTGTCTTATTTGAGCTGCAGATCCACGCGCACCAGAGTCGGCCATCATGAATATAGAATTAAAAGAATCCTGGGGAACATCTTTTCCTAACCTGTCTTTGACCAACTCCCCAGCTAATTGCTCCATCATAGCCTTGCCAACTGAATCACCGGCTCTTCCCCAAATGTCAACAACCTTATTATATCTCTCCCCCTGTGTTACTAAACCTGAAGCATATTGACGCTCTATTTGTTTGACTTCTTTTTCAGAATTTTCCAAAATTTCGGCTTTTTCAGGAGGAACTAACATGTCATCAACGGCTATGGACAATCCTGCTTTCGTAGCCAAAGAAAAACCCGACTGCAAAAGTTTATCTGCAAATATAACAGTAGCCCTAAGTCCACATTTTCTGAAAGCCTCGTTAATTAATCGGGAAATTTCTTTCTTCTTTAAAACAACATTTAATTGTTTAAACAACAATCCAGGAGGTAATATCCTGGAGAGCAATGCTCTTCCAGTAGTAGTTTTATACCTAGTTTTACGCCACAAAACCTCCCGCGTCGATTTGTCAATTACAGATTCTTTAATACGAACATTTATTATTGAGCCCAACTCTATTTTTTTTCCTAAATAAGCTCTTTCAACCTCATCTACATTAGAAAAAATCATACCCTCTCCAAGTCCATTAACCTTTTCTCGGGTTGTATAATATAGACCTAAAACAATATCTTGCGATGGAACAACTGAAGGTTCTCCATTAGACGGAAACAGGATATTGTTGGATGCCAACATTAAAGATCTGGCCTCCATTTGAGCTTCCAAGGATAGTGGAACGTGCACTGCCATTTGATCGCCATCAAAGTCGGCATTAAAAGCCGCGCAAACTAATGGGTGAAGCTGTATTGCTTTACCCTCAATCAAAACTGGTTCAAAAGCCTGAATACCAAGTCTATGGAGTGTCGGTGCCCTATTCAAAAGAATTGGATGTTCACGAATGACCTCTTCTAAAATATCCCAAACCTCTGGAACTTGTTGCTCAACAAGTTTTTTTGCAGCTTTAATTGTTGTAGCCATGCCTCTGAGCTCTAGCTTGTTAAAAATGAATGGCTTAAATAACTCCAACGCCATAAGTTTAGGAAGGCCACATTGGTGAAGTTTTAGTGTCGGTCCCACAACAATCACTGATCTACCTGAATAATCAACTCTTTTGCCAAGCAAATTCTGTCTGAAACGACCAGCCTTGCCTTTGATCATGTCTGCTAATGATTTTAGAGGCCTTTTGTTTGCACCGGTCATGGCTTTTCCTCTTCTGCCATTATCAAGAAGTGAATCAACAGATTCTTGAAGCATTCTCTTTTCGTTCCGCACGATAATATCAGGTGCTTTTAATTCCAAAAGTCTTTTAAGGCGATTATTTCTATTTATAACTCGCCGATACAAATCATTGAGATCAGATGTAGCGAACCTACCACCATCGAGTGGGACTAAAGGACGCAATTCAGGTGGTAAAACCGGAAGAACTTCTAAAATCATCCATTCAGGCTTCACGCCGGACTTAACAAAACCCTCTAAAACTTTTACCCTTTTGGCAATTTTTTTTATTTTTACATCTGAGGAGGTTGTCTCCAATTCTTCCCTTAAGGTTTCTATCTCGCGCTCTAAATTAATTGATTTTAAAAGCTCTTTGACTCCTTCAGCACCCATTAATGCTTCAAACTCTCCCTGTCCATATTGGTCATTTTTAGCAACGTAATCATCCTCGGTCATGATCTGCCCCTTTTTCAAAGGAGTCATTCCGGGATCAACAACAACGAATGCCTCAAAGTAAAGAACTCTTTCTATATCTCTAAGAGTCATGTCTAAAACCATTCCCATCCTTGATGGTAGAGACTTTAAAAACCAAATATGTGAGACACATGTTGATAACTCAATGTGACCCATTCTTTCTCTTCTAACTCTTGAAAGGGTGACTTCGACCCCACATTTTTCACAAACAACACCACGATGCTTGAGTCTTTTATATTTGCCACATAAACATTCATAGTCCTTAACNGGACCAAAAATTTTTGCACAAAAAAGCCCCTCTCTTTCAGGTTTAAAAGTTCGGTAATTTATGGTCTCTGGTTTCCGAACTTCACCGAAAGACCAAGAACGTATTTTTTCAGCAGAGGCCAATCCAATTTTAATTCCATCGAATTGCTGTTCTTGCTGGACTTGCTTAAAAAGATCGAGTAATGCTTTCATTTAATGAGCCCCTTTAATCAATTTCGTTCTAAATCAATGTCAATACCCAAGGAGCGAATCTCCTTGACCAAAACATTAAACGATTCAGGCATACCTGCATCAATTACGTGGTCACCCTTAACAATGTTTTCGTAAACTTTTGTTCTGCCATTAACATCATCAGATTTCACAGTGAGCATCTCTTGAAGAGTGTAGGAGGCACCGTAAGCTTCAAGGGCCCAAACCTCCATTTCTCCAAATCTTTGGCCACCAAATTGGGCTTTGCCTCCAAGAGGTTGTTGGGTCACCAAAGANTAAGGACCCGTGGACCTGGCATGCATTTTATCATCGACTAAATGATGGAGTTTTAACATATGCATATATCCAACTGTAACTGCCCTATCAAACATCTCACCAGTTCTGCCATCATAAAGAAAAACTTGAGTTCGTGTATCTGTCAAGCCTACCTTTTCACTAACTTCCTNAGGATAAGCAATTTGAAGCATTTCCATAATCTCCCCTTCAGCGGCACCATCAAAAACCGGTGTTGCAAATGGAACTCCTTTAGTCAAGTTTTTCGCAAGCTCGAATATTTCTTTATCAGATAGCTGGGCCAGATCCTCAGATTTTCCNCCACAGTTATACATTTTTTGCATATAAATACGAAGATTTTCAACGGTACTTTGAGTTGTTAATAATTCGCCAATTCTATGCCCCAAACCTTTTGCAGCCCAGCCTAAATGAGTTTCTAAAATTTGCCCAACATTCATTCTAGATGGAACACCTAGCGGATTAAGAACAACGTCAACTGGTCTACCATCAGCCATGTAAGGCATATCCTCAACTGGGACTATTCTCGAAACAACACCCTTATTCCCATGTCTACCAGCCATTTTNTCGCCTGGCTGGAGCCGTCGTTTTACTGCCAAATGTACTTTAACCATTTTCAAAACTCCGGGGGGTAACTCATCACCTTGAAGTAGCTTTTTTTGCTTTTCTTGAAAATCCAAATCAAACTGATGTCTCTTTTGATCAAGAGATTCTTTCAACGTCTCAAGAACTCGCGCTTTAGGCTCATCTGACAATCGNATATCAAACCACTGATGCTTNTTGACGTTAGAGAGATAATCCTCGGAAACTTTTTCACCTTTCCCAAGATTATTTGGCCCGCCATTAACAACAGATCCTATTAAAAGTCTTTTTGTTCTCTCAAAAGCATCAAATTCGACAATTCTCAACTGATCATTTAAATCTTTTCTAAATCTTTGGAGCTCGCTATCGATAATTTCTTGAGCACGTTTGTCTCGAACAACGCCCTCTCTAGTGAAAACCTGAACATCAATAACTGTTCCATTCATGCCAGACGGAACCTTTAACGAAGTATCCTTAACATCAGAGGCTTTCTCTCCAAAAATAGCTCTTAAAAGTTTTTCCTCTGGTGTTAACTGAGTTTCTCCTTTGGGTGTTACTTTTCCAACTAAAACGTCACCTGANTCGACCTCAGCCCCAATNTAAACGACGCCTGAATCATCCAGTCTTCCAAGCTGTGCTTCAGAAAGATTTGAAATGTCNCTAGTAATTTCTTCAGAGCCCAATTTAGTGTCTCTTGCAAGAACTGAGAGTTCCTCAATGTGAATAGAAGTATACCTGTCTTCAGCCACGACCTTCTCAGATATTAAAATTGAATCTTCGAAGTTGTAACCATTCCAAGGCATAAAAGCTACCAACATATTTTGTCCAAGAGCCAATTCACCTAAATCGGTAGACGCACCATCAGCTATGACATCCCCAGCGACAACCTTATCACCAGTTACAACAATTGGCCTTTGATTAATGTTTGTATTCTGATTTGATCGAGTATATTTAATGAGGTTATATATATCTACACCTGCTTCGCTTGACTGAGTCTCATCATCATTGACCCTTACTACTATCCTTCTAGAATCAATAAAGTCAACTGTTCCACCCCTCATAGCTCTAACAACCGTTCCTGAATCAACAGCACAAGTTCTTTCTATGCCAGTTCCAACTAAGGCTTTTTCAGGCTTTAAACAAGGAACTGCCTGCCTTTGCATATTAGAACCCATTAGAGCTCGATTAGCATCATCATGCTCAAGGAAAGGAATTAAACAGGCAGCAACAGACACAATTTGATTTGTGGCAACATCCATGTATTGAACCTTCTCGGCACTGGAGAGTGTGGCCTCACCATTTTCCCTTACTGAAACCAAATCGCCAGTTATTGCTCCTTTGTCATCAACAGTTGCATTAGCCTGAGCAATCACATACTTACCTTCTTCAATTGCAGACAAGTAAATAATATCTCCCGTCACTTTGCAATCAGATACTCTTCTATATGGCGTTTCCAAAAACCCATAATCATTCAATCTGGCGAACAAAGCCAAGGAGTTTATCAACCCAATGTTGGGGCCCTCAGGGGTTTCTATAGGACATACGCGCCCATAATGAGTTGGGTGAACATCCCTTACCTCAAAACCAGCTCTCTCTCTTGTCAAGCCTCCGGGACCTAATGCAGAAATTCTCCTTTTGTGGGTAATTTCAGACAAAGGATTAGTTTGATCCATAAACTGAGAGAGTTGAGAGGAGCCAAAAAACTCTCTTATAGCAGCTGAAATAGGCTTACTGTTTATTAGGTCATGCGGCATGAGGTTGTCTGTTTCTGCCTGACCTAATCGTTCTCTAACAGCTCTTTCGACTCTAACAAGCCCAGATCTAAATTGATTTTCTGTTAGCTCTCCTACACACCTAACACGGCGATTTCCCAAATGATCAATGTCATCAATTTCACCCCTGCCGTTTCTTAATTCAACAAGTAATTTTATCGCATCAACTATATCAGAATAACTTAAAGTCATATCTCCTTCAGATTCTTCTCTCTGTAAACGCTTGTTGAACTTCATTCTTCCAACTCGGGATAAATCGTATGTGTCAGGGCTAAAAAATAGTCTGTTGAAAAGGGCTTCAACCGAATCCTCAGTCGGAGGTTCACCAGGTCTCATCATTCTATATATTGCAACTTTTGCAGATAGTTGATCGGTCGTATCATCAGATCTTAATGTTGATGAAATATAGGAACCATGGTCTAAATCATTTGTAAAAATAGTTTTAATTTCTTTTATTTTTGCTTCACGAATGGTATCCAAAAGCTCCTCAGTTATTTCGTCGTTAGCTTTACCGAGAATCTCTCCAGTTTGTTCATCAATGATTGAGGTTGCGAGTGTACGGCCCAACAGAAAATCGTCAGGGACACTGATTTTATTGATTTTTGCTTCTTTTAACTCTTTAATATGTTTAGCGTTTATCCTTTTGTCTTTATTAACAATTATCTTTCCACTATTGCTACTGATATCAAATCGTGCAACCTCGCCTTTTAACCTTTCAACTACCAGTTCCATTTGAGCACCATCATCCATTAGTAAAAAATTATCAAAATAGAAAAATTTATCTAGGATTTGTTCAACATTGAGCCCTAAAGCTTTTAACAATATTGTTATGGGCATTTTTCTGCGGCGATCAATTCTAAAGTAAAGAAAATCCTTTGGATCAAACTCAAAATCCAACCATGACCCTCTGTAAGGGATTACCCTAGCAGAGAATAATAACTTACCTGAGCTGTGGGTCTTTCCTTTATCATGTTCAAAGAAAACACCTGGTGATCTATGAAGTTGGCTAACAATGACTCTCTCTGTGCCATTAATAACAAATGAACCGTTATTTGTTATTAATGGAATTTCACCCATATAAACCTCCTGCTCCTTCACCTCTTTCACAGTAGGTTTAGCCGCTTCTCTGTCCATAATGATTAACCTTACTTTTGCCCTCAAAGGTGAAGCATAAGTTAAACCCCTCTGCTGACACTCTCTGACATCAAAGACAGAGTCACCTAGAGCATAGTAGACAAATTCTAATTTAGCGAAACCATTATGGCTAGAAATTGGAAAAACAGATTTAAACGCAGCTTGGAGTCCTTGGTCTTTTCTGCTATCAGTTGAGAGCTCTGCCTGAAGAAAATCCTTATAAGATGCGAGCTGAGTTTCTAACAAATATGGAACTTCTAGCACTGAATTTTTTTTGGCAAAGCTTTTTCTAATTCGTTTCTTTTCCGTAAAGTTATATAGCATCAGGNGAATTGCTCCTAAGATTAATTGTTTTAAAAAAGTCTGAAATTTTGAAAACTATTTNACTTCGACTTTAGCTCCAGCAGCTTCTAATTGCTTCACAATATCATCACTTTCGGCTTTGTTGACCCCCTCTTTAATAGGTTTTGGTGCACCATCAACTAGTTCTTTNGCTTCCTTCANTCCTAAACCAGTAATTGATCTGACCACTTTGATTGTTTCAACTTTCTTTTCACCCGCAGCCGCCAAAACAATTGTGAATTCAGTTTTTTCTGCTTCAGCAGAGGCCTGCTCACCGCCCCCAGCTGCCGCTGCAGGTGCAGCAACTGCCATCGCTGCAGCTGAAACTCCGAATTTTTCCTCCATGGCTTTAATTAGCTCAGACAAGTCAAGTACACTCATTGAACTAATAGCTTCTAAGATATCTTCTTTTGATATTGACATAATTTACTCCATTCTTTTTTTATTTNTTTAACTAATTAAGTTGTGATTTTTTAGCCTCAAGNACAGCTGAAAGTGTTCGGACCAAACTAGATGGAACTTCACTAAGTGTTCTCACAAAACCAGAAATTGGATATTGCATTGCTCCCATAAGCTTCCCGTAAAGTTCTTCTTTAGGTGGGATTGAAGCNAGAGACCTGATTGCATCNGCATTTAGTAATGTTCCGGGCAAAGCACCGCCCTTAATGACGATTGCCTCGTTATCTTTTGAAAAATTAGCAAGCAATTTTGCTGGTGCAACCGGNTCACTTGAGAACCCATAAATCAAAGGACCACTTAGTTGGTCANTTAAATCTTCAAAGGGGGTTCCAGATATNGCTTTTTTAACAAGTGTATTTTTTAAAACCCTCAGGTCAACTCCTAGTGATCTGGACTCTTTACGCAGTAATGTCATACCCAATACATCTAGCCCACTATATTCGGCAAAAACAACTGATTCAGCTGTTTTTAAATTGTCACTAATCTGATCCAACATAGCAGATTTCACTTCCTTACTTTTTGCCATACATAAATTCCTCCCAGCAAAACCCAAAATTAATCAGGTTTATAAAATACCGGTGAAAGCTCTAAACCGAGAAGATTGAAAATCTTCAAAGAAGCTCTAGAGAACACCATCTATGTTGGGCCCAAAAGGAATTAAGATTACTCCCCAACGGTCTTTGACAATCTATCTGTAAAAGTACAAATAGCCCTAAAATTTTTTAAATGGTTGACAACGACTGAGGTTCCACCTTTACTGCAGGACCCATGGTCGAAGACAATGCTATTTTTTGTAAATAAACTCCCTTTGAAGAAGTTGGCTTTGATTTATTTAACGCATCAACAACAGCAACTAAATTTTCTTTTAAATCACTCTCATCAAATGAAGCTTGACCAATTGAACAGTGAACAATACCCGACTTATCAGTTCTAAATTGAACTTGTCCAGCTTTGGCATTTTTGACAGCCTGAGCAATATCTTGCGTTACAGTCCCTACTTTAGGATTTGGCATTAAACCTCTTGGACCCAAAATCTGGCCAAGTGCGCCGACTAAGCGCATAGTATCCGGAGAAGCAATCAAAACATCAAAGTCAATTTTTCCTGATTTTATTTCATCTGCCAAATCCTCCATTCCAATAATATCGGCACCTTCGGATTTAGCTTGTTCAACCTTTTCACCTTGAGCGAAAACTGCAACTCTGACCTTTTTTCCGGTTCCAGAGGGAAGTACAATAGCACCACGAACAGTTTGATCTGACTTTTTGGCATCAATGCCAAGCTGGATGGCTACATCAACTGATTCTTTAAATTTTGNTGTNGCCGACTGTTTAGCAAGTTTAATCGCATCATTAACAGGATAAAGAAAGTCTTTTTTGATGANTTTATTTNTCTCTTGAGAACGTTTGGGTATTTTTTTCATTTAAATTCCTTCGACTGTGATACCCATACTACGGGCACTCCCAGCGATTGTTTTTACGGCAGCATCCAAGTCGGCNGATGTTAAATCTGGTTCCTTAGAGCGAGCGATTTCTTCACACTGCTCTTTAGTGATTGAACCAACTTTTGTAGTCAATGGGTTAGAAGAACCTTTTTCTAATTTGGCTGCTTTTTTTATTAAAATAGAAGCCGGAGGGGTTTTCATTATAAAACTAAAACTTTTGTCCGCATAAGCAGTAATGACAACTGGGATGGGCAAACCTGGTTCCATAGACTGGGTTTGCGCATTAAAACCTTTACAAAACTCCATAATGTTAAGTCCCTTTTGACCCAGAGCTGGTCCGATTGGAGGAGATGGATTGGCTTTACCAGCAGGAACTTGCAATTTTATGTAACCAACAATTTTTTTAGCCATTTATTTCGCCTCTATAAATCATAAAAACTTAAAGTTTTTCAACCTGTCCAAACTCCAACTCAACTGGGGTTGACCTGCCAAAAATAGTAACTGAAACTCTCATACGGTTCTTCTCGTAATTAACCTCTTCAACATTCCCATTAAAATCAGCGAAAGGACCCTCTTTTACCCTAACAATTTCTCCGGTTTCAAAAAGAACCTTGGGCCTTGGCTTCTCAACCCCTTCTTTCATCTGCGCCATTATCTTATTCACCTCCGCTTGTGAAATAGGACTTGGCTTACTGGAACTACCGCCAACAAATCCAGTAACTTTGTTCGTATTCTTGACCAAATGCCAGGTTTGTTCATTCATTGACATTTCAACCAGCACGTAACCAGGAAAAAATCTTCGCTCAGAAATAGACTTCTGACCCTTCCTAATTTCAACTACTTCCTCGACAGGTACTAATATTTCACCAAAGCTTTTTTCCATCCCTTCTCGCTCTATTCGTTCCTGCAAATCTAGTGCAACACTTTTTTCCATTCCAGAAAATGCGTGGACTACATACCATTTCTTGTCCTCTAATTCTATTTTGCTCACTTCCACCCCAGTACAATTTCGTATAAGATCCATTCAAAAGATTTATCAGCCATCCAAAGAAAAATTGAAACCAACAGAACAAAAATAAACACAATTAGGACAGTTTGAAAAGTCTCTTTTTTTGTGGGCCATACGACTCTTCTCATCTCTTGTATCGAGTCTCTAAAAAAACTAATAAAGTTTTTTCCAGGCAATGACTTAAATGCCAAAATTAAACTTATTAAAATTCCGATAGCCAAAACCGAGGATCTTATAAAAAATTCCTCCTCTGAGAGAACCTGAAAGAATATTATTGATGATAAAATAACAATACTTGCAGAAGCTAACAGTATACGATCAATGAATGAAGAGTTACTTTGTGGCATTTGTTTTAAAATTCTAGTTTATAAGTTTAAATTGGCAGGGGCAGAGGGCCTCGAACCCCCAACCTTCGGTTTTGGAGACCGACGCTCTGCCAATTGAGCTATGCCCCTTTAATTTCACAAGGATTGGCGAAGTCATCTATAACCTTACTGAGTAACCTTAGAAACGACGCCAGCACCGACTGTTCTTCCACCCTCTCTTATAGCAAAACGCAATCCTTGCTCCATTGCTATTGGTGCT
>NHCU01000044.1 GCA_002167365.1 Betaproteobacteria bacterium TMED41
TGAAAGGATTCTCTGGAGCAGAGAGGGGTATTTATTTTAAAAGTGGGGGATTTAATCCAAGTTTTATTATTTTTTTCTAAAATTACTTCTCAAAAAAACCTGAGCCACATAAAGAAAATTGACAATTGAAAAGTGGGGGATTCTGGGGGCAAATTTATTTTACACAATTTAACATTAGACAAAACTCCTTGAAAAACAGCAAGATAGTGTTAAGGAGAGTTAAGTTTTGTAAAGTACTGATTTGTCCTAAGTCATTGATTTTATTGAAAAATGGTGGCGAATCAGGGACTCGAACCCCGGACCTGCGGATTATGATTCCGTCGCTCTAACCAACTGAGCTAATTCGCCATTCCCAAAGAATAGTATATATGTTTATGATGTAAGTTACACATTATTGAGATATGGCTTGTATCTTTAAATAAAAAAATTTTTGTCTTATNTAATTTTNTTAAACAAATTAGTTAAGTTAAGTTGAATTTTAATTATGAGACTTTTCATTTAAAAGAATATGGAAAAATTCACAATTTATTTCTTCTCAATAAAGTTGGAAAGATCTTAGCCCANGTAACTACAATGCAAATGGTGCCAATTGANCCCATTACAATAGAACCAACAGGTCCAAAAAAACTTGCAGTCAACCCTGATTCGAACTCTCCAAGTTCATTTGATGCTCCAATAAAAATAGCATTAACGGATGAAACCCTNCCTCTCATTCGGTTTGGGGTGTCTAGCTGAATTAAAGACATTCGAATAATCACACTAAAACTGTCTGCCGCACCTGCAATTATTAATGCAAATATAGAAAGCATGAAATTTGTAGATAACCCAAATACCAGCATGGAAACTCCAAATATTGTCACTGAAAAAAAAAGTTTTTTGCCGACTTGCTTTTTTATGGGCCATTTCGTAATTAATAATGCACAAATTAATGCGCCAAATGCAGGAGAAGCTCTCAATAAACCCAGTCCTTCAGGCCCAGCATTTAGAATATCTTTTGCGTATATTGGTAAAAGAGCTGTTGCACCACCCAGAAGCACGGCAAATAGATCAAGAGAGATAGCCCCTAACAATATTTTATTCTGAAAAATAAATTTTAAACCTGCAAAAAAATTATCAACAGATATTTTTTCATTATTTTTTTGGTGATTGTATTTAATATAAAACGTTAAAGTAAAGGAAAAAAATAACAATGCCATACAAATTAAATAAACGGTTTCAGCACCAAAAAAATATAAGAAGCCTCCTATTGCAGGGCCAGCGATGATTGCTGTATGCATTCCGCTTGAACTAAAGGCTATGGCATTTTGAAGAAGATGTCTTGGAACCAAAGAGGGAGTTAATGACTGTTGGGTGGGCATCTGTAATGTCCGGACAATACCAAGAATGGTTGCCANTAAGAAAAAATTTTCTCTGGAAATTGATCCCTCTAGTGTGCTGTATGCAAGCCAAGCAGTAACAAGAGATTGAACAAAGAAACACAAACCTAAGATGTGTACTTTATAAAAACGATCTACTATGTGACCAGCAGGAAGAGAGAGAAATAAAACCGGTAAAAACTGGAATAAGCCTATTAGTCCCAAATCTAGTGGGTTTGAGGTCAAGTCGTAGATTTGCCAAGCTACAGCAACCACTAGGATTTGATGTGCAGAAACACCAACAACACGGCTGATCCAAAAAACACAAAAAGATTTATGGCCAAATAATTCTTTTATTTGAGAGGTTGACTCTGAATTGATTCTAGACATTAAGTATGTCTAAGTTTATCAAAGGTAATAACTAATACTAATTTTTTCAGATTGTTAAAAGTTAGTTTTTTAGACCTGGCTTTTTTGAAGAATAATTGGTGTACAGTAATTTAAAGTGATAAATAATTGGATGATAAAAATTCAAATTTTTTTATTGTTAATCTTTATTTTTGCATGTGTGAAATTATAAAAAACTATGACCGAAACCATAAAAAAAAAATTTACTTTAAAATTTAAAACTCAATTTCAAGTATTAATTCCTATACTTAAATTATACCGGGTACAGTGGATTGTTGCTTTAATTTTGTTGGTTTTAGCCGCGTCACTAACACTAAGTATTCCACTGGCTTTTAAAGATCTAATTGACATCGGATTAGAATCAAAACAATTAGACAAAAAATTTATTAGCCTATTGGCACTTTCTATTTTGCTTGGTATTTTAGTTTCTGCCAGATTCTACATCATGTCTTGGATTGGAGAAAGAGTTGTGGCTGAAATTAGGAAATCAGTTTTCAATTTTGTCATTCACAAACCTCCTAAATTTTTTGAAACCTTACAAACCGGCGAGGTTCTCTCTAGATTAACTGCTGATACGACCCTTATTCAAACCCTTGTTGGTAGCAGCGTTTCAATAGCTTTGAGAAGCACTGTGCTCTTTTTTGGGGGGATTTTGATGATGTTGGTAACTAACCCATTTCTTGCGGGCTTCATGGTTTTTTTGTTATTTTTGGTTGTCCTACCTGTTTTAGCTTTGGGTAGAAAGGTCAGGTCTATTTCCCGTGAGAGTCAGGATAAAATTGCAGATGCAACTGCAATGGCAGGTGAAGTTTTAGCTAATATTTTAACCGTTCAGGCCTTTGCCAGAGAAAGTTACGAAAAAAATAGATTTTCAGTTTTTGTTGAGAGGTCATTTAGTATTGCTAGAAAGAGAATTTTATCTCGCTCCATTTTGACTTCAGTTGCAATAATTCTTGCTTTCTCTGTAATAGTTTTTACTCTATGGCTTGGAACCTCTGATGTTGTAGAGAGCAAAATGACAGTCGGTGAGCTTGCACAGTTCATCTTATACGCTGGGCTTGTAGCTGGTTCTATAGCAGCTTTATCAGAGGTTTGGGGAGATTTGCAAAGGGCCTTAGGTGCAACTGAGAGATTGGTAGAGTTAATGGGGCCTGTTAATTATTTGGGTATTNANACNAAGTCCANAAGAGAAGTCAGNGGATTGAANCAAAAGAAAATTATTGGAAATCTAGTTTTTGAAAATATTTGTTTTTCATATCCATCAAGGATGAATGAAAAAGCTCTATCAAAAATTTCATTTTCTGTGANAACAGGAAGTAGTGTTGCTCTGGTTGGNCCCTCTGGGGCAGGAAAATCCACAATATTTGCGTTAATTNTAGGATTTTATACTCCTCAGAGTGGTNAAATTTTGTTTGACCAGAATGAAATTGCAACATTTAACTTAGGAGATTTGAGAAAGTCTATTGGTTTGGTTTCTCAAGAACCTGTAATATTTTCGGCAAGCGCGCTGGAAAACATTCGCTACGGGAAATTAGAGGCTTCCGACTCTGAAGTCATAGACGCCGCCATCGCTGCAAACGCTGATCAGTTTATAAAAAAACTGCCACATGGTTATCAGAGTTNTTTNGGNGAAAGAGGAATTAGATTGTCAGGAGGTCAAAGACAGCGCATAGCTATAGCTAGAGCCTTATTAAAAAATCCACCAATCTTACTANTCGACGAAGCTACATCCTCTTTGGATTCAGATTCTGAAAAAGAAATTCAGAATGCATTAAAGATTTTACTACCNGGCAAAACTTCTATTGTGATTGCACATAGGCTGTCAACTGTTACCAATGCTGATCAAATTTTAGTTTTTGATCAAGGGAAGATAGTCGAAAAAGGAAATCATCACACACTCATAGCCAACAACGGAATATATTCCCGATTTGCAAATAGTCAATTTTTTGGAGATTTTGATGCTTAGGCTAGGAATAGATATTGGGGGAACCAAGATCGAAGCTGCTTTACTCGCACCAGATGGGTTGATTATGTCTAGAAAAAGAATATCAACTGAAGCCAACCTTGGATACGAGCATATCATCAAAAGGATAGGAGTAATTGCCAAAGAAGTTTTGGGAGAAGTGAACCATNTTTCATATACAGTAGGTGTGGGTTCACCAGGTTCACTATCCCCCCAAAATAGCTTGCTAAGAAATTCTAATACTACTTGCCTAAATAATAAACCTCTAAAGGACTTGATTGAAAATGAACTGAATTGTCCCATTATCCTTGAAAATGATGCCAATTGTTTTGCCTTGGCAGAGTCGCTTATGGGTGCAGGAAAGAATTTTAAAAATGTTTTTGGTATGATTTTGGGGACTGGTTGTGGTGGTGGAATAGTTTTGAAAGGAAAAAGGCTTGTAGGGAAAAATTTAATCGCTGGTGAGTGGGGGCATCATAGCATCAATACTAATGGAATTAAATGTTGGTGTGGCAATAGGGGATGTTTAGAAACATATCTCTCTGGTTCTGGTATTGAAAAACAATATAGAGAAAAAACTGGTGATAAACTCTCCGCCAAACAGATTTTTTCTTCACAATCAGATGTCTCTGTCGAAATTAGAAAAACATTTTACGATGCTTTTGGAAGGGGCATTGCAAATATTTGCAATATANTGGATCCGGATTTGATAGTGATTGGTGGTGGATTGAGCAATGAATCGACATTATATTCCTTAGGCATTGAAGCAGTAGAAAAATATGTTTTTTCCGAAAATTTTAAAACAATGATCGTTAAAAATAGTTTAGGAGACTCGGCAGGCGTAATTGGTGCAGCAATACTCGGGGGGAATTTAGTTTTTTAAACGCCAGCCTGATGAAATTAAATAAATACATAATGTGCTCACGATAATTGCAGAGAGGTTGCATATGAACATACTTACCCAAGGAGTAACGTCTGAGACACCAAAAACTCCAAATCGGAAACCATCAATTAAATAAAAAAACGGGTTAAAAAGACTTATACTTCTCCATCCGTCAGGAAGATTACTTGTTGAATAAAAAACACCTGCTAACAGAGTTAATGGGTTAATTAGGAAGTTTTGAAATGCAGATATTTGATCGTATTTTTCAGCGTATATACCTGCGATGATTCCCAGACCCCCCATTAAAACGCAAGACATTACAGCAAACCATAATGCCCATAAAGGATATTTTACAGGGGTTTGAACGACGAAAAGACAAAATAACCAAAGAACAATGCCACACGACAAACCTCTGACAATTGAACCGCCTAAGTAACCTATAAACCATTGCCAAGGACGCATTGGCGATAGCATTAAAAAAATTAAATTTCCACTTATCTTACTTTGAGTCAAACTTGAGCTGGAGTTAGAAAAAGCATTTTGTTGTAGCGTCATCATTACTAATCCAGGAACAAGAAAAGAAGAATATGTAACCCCTGGTAAAGGTTCTAGTCTTCCATTCAACAGATACGAAAAAATGATTAAAAAAAGCAAAGATGAAATTACCGGAGCCAAAATAGTTTGAACCCATACTTTTCCAAACCTAAGAATTTCTTTTTTTAAAAGAGCATATACAGCCCAATTTTCGTCACCTTTAAATTTTTTAATATAGGTCACTTTCGGTTTAGTTTTCATTGCTAGATTGTAGTTTATTAATTTTATTATTTATTCTTTGTGCTTCATTTGATGCGGCAGCAGCCCAGGTTTCATTTTTAGAGGCAAAAATAATGGAACGAGAGGAATTAATAAGGACATTCTTCGCGTCTATCGTTGATTTTATTACTTCTGATATTGAACCGCCCTGAGCGCCGACACCTGGGATCAAAAGAGGTAAATTTGGACATAATTTTCTTACAGTTTTAAGTTCCTCGGGGACTGTGGCGCCGACTACTAATCCAATTTGAAAATTTTTATTCCATTTGTCCCTTGCAATTGAGGCTATCTTTTCAAATAGTCTTTCACCAGTTTCTAATCGCAAGTTTTGAATTTCATTAGCCCCTGGATTTGATGTTCTACATAAAATATACAAACCTTTGTCCCTTCGAGCGAGAAAAGGTGAAATGCTTTCCGTACCCATAAGAGGGTTTATTGTTGCTGCTTGAGCATTATATCGATCATATAATTCAGATACATAATGCTCTGCTGTAGATCCTATATCTCCTCTTTTTGCATCAATAATCAAAATATGGTCAGGAAAATTTTTTCTTATCCATTTAGAAATGATTTCTAGTACACTTTCACAACCTATTGATGAAAACATTGCAATTTGAAGTTTAAAAGCGCAACAATGGGGAGCTGTAGATATTATCACCTGTTTACAAAACTTCTCTAATGTTTCTGCAGGATTAATTTTTGATTGCTTAATCATGGATTCTGGTAACTTATCTATGCAGGGGTCTATGCCAACACATAAAGAAGAGCTCCGCTTGATAATTGCCTCGTAAAGTTTTTCATTAAATGGGATCATTTTTTAATACATTTATTGGTTTTTTAATTGAGTCTATATAAATACTAAAAAAAAAGGCTCCAAAATATTGAAGCCCTTTAAAGATGTGTTGATATGGATTGGACAAGTATAATTACATTCCCATACCACCCATACCACCCATACCACCCATACCACCCATACCACCCATACCACCCATACCTTCCATACCACCCGGTGCTTCAGAATTTTTTTCCTCAACAAGTTCTGAAATCATGGCTTCGGTAGTAAGCATTAGTCCGGCTATAGATGCAGCATTTTGAATTGCAGTTCGAGTAACCTTTGTTGGATCAACAACACCCATAGAAACTAAGTCACCATACTCACCAGTTGCGGCGTTATATCCCTCATTACCTTTTAAGTCCAAAACTTTGTTAACCACAACGCTAGGTTCATCACCACTATTGTAAACAATTTGGCGGAGAGGTTCTTCAATTGAACGCATAACAATTTGGACACCAGCGTCTTGATCTGCATTATCACCTTTAACTTTCGTGGTCACCTTAACTCTCATAAAAGCAACCCCTCCACCGGCAACAATCCCTTCTTCTACTGCGGCCCTTGTCGCGTGCAATGCATCTTCAACTCTTGCTTTTTTTTCTTTCATTTCTACTTCAGTAGCCGCACCCACCTTGATTACTGCAACACCACCAGCAAGTTTGGCTACTCTTTCTTGCAATTTTTCTTTATCGTAATCACTGGTTGCTTCATCGATTTGCACTCTAATTTGTTTAACTCGGGCCTCAATATTTTTAGTTTCGCCTTCACCATCGATAATTGTGGAGTTTTCTTTACCAATTTCCACTCTGGCACAACCCCCTAATTGATCCAATGATGTTTTTTCCAAAGTCATTCCAGTTTCTTCAGAAATCACTGTACCACCGGTCAAGATAGCCATGTCCTCTAACATAGCCTTCCTTCTATCACCAAAACCAGGAGCTTTTACAGCACAAGTTTTTAAAATGCCCCTAATATTATTGACAACGAGGGTGGCTAATGCTTCTCCCTCTACGTCTTCGGAAACAATTAAAAGAGGTCTTCCAGCTTTAGCTGCCGCCTCTAAAACAGGTAGTAAATCTTTGATGTTAGAAATTTTCTTGTCATGTAAGAGAATGTAAGGATTCTCCAAAACAGTAACTTGTTTATCATGATTATTAATGAAGTAAGGGGATAAATAACCTCTGTCAAACTGCATTCCTTCAACAACATCGAGTTCATTAGAAAGAGATTTCCCATCCTCAACAGTGATCACACCTTCTTTCCCTACCTTTTCCATAGACTGGGAAATAATATCCCCAATTTCTTGATCAGAATTGGCTGAAATAGATCCTACTTGAGCAATTTCTTTGGTAGTGGTGCAGGGTTTACTAATTTTTTTAAGTTCGTCAACAATTGCAGTCACTGCTTTATCAATCCCACGTTTCAAATCCATCGGATTCATACCTGCCGCCACGAACTTCATTCCCTCTCTTACGATGCTCTGTGCCAAAACGGTAGCTGTTGTTGTACCGTCTCCAGCATTATCAGAAGTTTTGGATGCAACTTCTTTAACCATTTGAGCACCCATATTTTCAAATTTATCTTTCAGTTCAATTTCTTTTGCAACTGACACTCCATCTTTGGTAACAGTAGGAGCTCCGAAAGACCTCTCAAGCACTACGTTCCTTCCTTTGGGACCTAGTGTTACTTTAACGGCATTGGCGAGTAAATTGACTCCCGTAACCATTTTTGCTCTAGCATCGTCGCTAAATAAAACATGTTTTGCTGCCATTTTAATTATTCTCCTTGATACAAATGAATCTAACCTTCAATGATGGCCATTATATCGTCTTCTCTAAGTACAAGAAGTTCGTCTCCATCAACCTTAACTGTTTGTCCTGAGTACTTACCAAACAAAACTTTATTTCCAACTGATACATCCACTGGTCTGGTTTTTCCATCATCAAGTATCTTCCCATTTCCGACAGCTACAATTTCACCCTGATCAGGTTTCTCAGCAGCATTGTCAGGAATCACTATTCCAGATTCGGTGGTACGCTCATTATCAAGCCTTTTAACTACAATCCGATCATGCAGGGGACGCAATTTCATAAAAACACGCTCCAAAAAAAAGTTAAAAAAAGTTAGCACTCACAAACAATGAGTGCTAATTATTAGGTTAGGTTGAAGCTTTAGAAAATCAAGAGTTTTAAAAAAAAAAACCGGAAAAAAAATAATTAGGCTCAAAAGTTAGGATTAGGCAAAGAATTTACCTTGTTTTTCAATAACTGTCTGGCATTCTATGCATCGGATTTTTCCAAGCTTGAGCCTTGCAGCAGGAATACCTTCTGCACATTCGATGCAGTGAATTCCATCAAAATCCGGATCTGTCTCCGGAGCTGTTTTTCTTCTTGCAATTTCTAAAGCGTCCTCGTTAAATTGAGCTTCAATTGCAGAAGCTCTGTCACTTTCGTCAGTAAGTTCAAAAAAATTTTCATTCTTTTCAAGTGCCACTTAAATTCTCCTTTCATACACCACTAATATTATATACTTTGAAATCATTACATCGATAAGACATAACCCTAAGAAAGCTGAATATTAATAACAACAATTATGATACATTTACTAACAGACACGAAGTCTAACATTTAGTTTTTTTTTGATAAATATTTTTTTGAAAAAAAACAAAATTTATTTTTAAAAACATGTCTAGATTTTTTTTTAAATTTTTTTCTAAAATTATAATTTTACTGTGTTTTTTGGCTCCTGGACTAGGCTTCAGTTCAGATTTCAATAAAATTTTAAATGATTTCAAAAAACTTGGTATTCCGAAGGAATCCATTGGAATTTCCATAACCAAAGCACCAACTCAAATTTATCCTGTAAAAACAGAAAACTTTGGTATTAACCAGAATTTACCTTTCAATCCAGCTTCAGTAGTCAAACTTGTCACAACCCGAGTAGCACTTGATTTAATGGGTGGAAATCACAGATTTGAAACAACCCTAACTACAAATGGGGAGGTAATAAATGGAGTACTTAATGCAGATGTTTTTATTACTGGTGGCGGAGACCCTAAGCTAGTTATTGAAGATATTGAGCAAATAGTAACTAAATTGAGAGATTCGGGATTAAACGAGATAAATGGTAATTGGATAGTTGATGACTCTTTGTTTGGAGAATCTGAAATCAATCCATCCAATTTTGACGGTCAACCATTTAAGCCCTACAATGTGGGACCCAATGCGGCAATGGTAAATTTTAAATCCTCTCAAGTCATTATCAGGAATTTTCATAAAAGACGTGTCAGTATTATGCTTAAGCCAGAGCTGGCAGGGGTAAGAATTAAAAATAATTTAAAAAAAATCAGGGGTGGCTGCAATAAAAATTTGATCTCCACAAGATTAAACAATGGAGTTTTGAGAGTTTTTGGTAAGTTTGGGAGGAAATGCAAGAAACATAGTTTTTATGTAAGTTTAATGAATCACCACCAATTTGGTTTTTCAGTCTTTAAAAAAGCTTGGAACAAATCTGGGGGAAAATTTACTGGCTCAGTCTTCAAAGGAAAAACTCCAGAAAATTCTAAAT
This sequence comes from Betaproteobacteria bacterium TMED41, assembly GCA_002167365.1. Classification (GTDB taxonomy): domain Bacteria; phylum Pseudomonadota; class Gammaproteobacteria; order Burkholderiales; family Burkholderiaceae_A; genus UBA7377. Next base: position 9,822 of record NHCU01000044.1, read on the forward strand.
TGTTAGTGAAGTGGAAATCACCAAGACCACTCATTGAATTGATAAAAGATATCAATTCAATGAGCAACAATCCAATGGCTAGAACTCTTTTTTTAAATTTGTCAGCTAGAACTTCTAAGCAAGCTTCGATTGAAAAATCTAAAAAAGTTGTTCAGAAATGGCTGAGTGAAAGAAATTTTGCCTTCCCTGAAATGATTATTCATAATGGCTCTGGCCTCAGCCGAGAAGTGAGGATTACATCTCATAATTTGACAAGTTTGCTCATAGATGCCCTTGGGGATTCCAATGCATTCGATTGGATTTGCACTCTCCCTATGGTAGGTTTGGAGGGAACAGTGAGTAAACGCTTCAAAAATAAACCAATTGTTGGAAACGCTTGGCTTAAAACCGGAAGTTTGAAAGGAGTCCAAGCTTATAGCGGATATATCAGAACAGTTAAAAAAAATTGGTTTGTGCTTACTATTCTAATAAATGATGAATTTGCAGAAAAAGCAAAAAAGACAATGGATAGTTTGGTAGAGTGGGTTTACTTTAACAAATAGCGAATAACATTAGTATTAAATTTATGAAAACTAACAATTTTTTTAGTCCAATTAATTTATTTTTTTTGTCGATTTTTTTATTTATAGGGTTTTCTACAGTTTTTTCAGATAAAGGATTGCAAAGAACTGAGATTTGGAAAAAAATATTATCAACCAAGATCAGTTACGATAAAGAATTTAAAACCACAGATCGAGACCAAGAGTTAATAAATATAAAGAAAAGACTGGTTTCAAAATGGCTTTCAAAAAAATATAGAGTTGCTGAATCAGCAGTTGAAAAAATTGTTGAAATTTCGTATGAAGCTGCTAAAAAGTATGATTTGGACCCTCATTTGATTTTGGCGATAATAGCCATTGAATCAAGTTTTAACCCATTTGCTGAGAGTGGAGCAGGCGCTCAGGGATTGATGCAGATAATGCCAAAATATCATAAAGACAAACTCCAAAGATTTGAGCAAGCAGATCCAGCATTGTCTTATAACATAAACATCATGGTTGGAGCACAAATTTTGAAAGAATATCTCGATGCTCATTCCTCACTTAATATTGCTTTATTAAGGTATGTAGGTGTAGGCGCAAATGGCAAAAGCAGTTACCCTCAAAAAGTTTTCAGGTTACGCTCTAGAATTTCAGCAATCACAAAAAATATCCAATAATTTTTTTGAGATTACATTTCATTGAGTCTATTATTAATTACTGATAGTGCGACTATCGGTGCAGTTTCAGTCCGAAGAATTCTGATGCCGCATCTTACTTTTTGGAAATTTTTTTCAATAGCCATTTGCTCTTCTTGGTCTGAAAAACCGGCCTCCNGACCAATTGTTAAAATTAAATCATTTTCTAAATCAAGATTAGCATCAGAGATAGATTGTTTTGAAANTGGGTCAAGCAACCATTTTGTTGCCTTATCCTNTTTTTTGTTAGCCGATCCAATAAAAACTTTCCAATCTTTTGGAATCATTACTTTGGGTGAGATATTTCTACCGCATTGGGCACTAGCTGCGTCAGCAATTCTCTGCCATCTAATTAATTTTTCNTGCTTTANATTTTTCTGTAATTTTTCTTGACACCTACTGGTTAAAATTGGCTGTATTGTTTTAGCCCCAAGCTCTGTCGATTTTTGAATTACAAATTCCATTTTTTTTGACAAACACATNGCTTGGGCTACGGTTATATTAATAGANGTTTCTCTACAAACTTTATTTCTTTCTTTTATTTGTAAAAAAATTTTTCCACTACTATCCATAATAAANTTTGTCACTGCCTCACGACCTTTACCGTCAAAAAGTATCAAGTTGTCACCACTTTCTAGTCTCAACACGGTTTTTAAATAATGTGTTTGTTTCCTGTCTAATGTAAGATCTATTAAATCTAAGTTTGAATATAGNAAGCGAGGTATCAATTAACTCTCCTTTTTTACTTATAATTTAAATGTAGTAAAAATTTTTCNATTAATGAAATGACNGTCTTTACCTTTGTTCTGCCNTTATTTATAAACTTTAGTTGAATATTAAATTAAGTAAACTTTTAACGTATAAAAAAAGATTAGGTTGGTTTAATGAAAAATGAACGATCTTTCAATGTGTCTGATGAAATTTGTATTAATGGAGTTGAATCATCAAAGATGGCCGATGCTCTTAGANTTTTAGCTGCTGAGGCTGTTGAAAACGCAAAATCCGGGCATCCCGGCATGCCCATGGGAATGGCTGAAATCGCTGTNGCATTGTGGAGTAGTAAGTTAAAACATAATCCTCTTGATCCAAATTGGATTAATAGAGATAGATTTGTTTTGTCCAACGGTCATGGATCAATGCTTATATATTCATTGTTATATCTCACTGGATACGATCTTGATATTGAGGATATAAAGAANTTCCGAAAACTAGGGTCTAAAACACCCGGGCATCCTGAAGTTGATGTGACTCCTGGAATAGAAACTACCACCGGTCCATTGGGACAAGGTATAGCCAACGGNGTAGGAATGGCCCTTTCTGAAAAACTACTGGCATCTGAATTTAACAGGCCTGGTTTTCCGATTATTGATCATTTCACTTATGTTTTCCTCGGAGATGGTTGTCTTATGGAGGGGTTGAGTCATGAAGTTTGCTCATTGGCAGGTGTTATGAANTTATCGAAATTAATTTGTTTTTATGACAGTAATGGCATTTCAATAGATGGACAAATAGACCCTTGGTTTGACGAAGATGTAAAGAAGCGTTTTGAGGCTTATGGTTGGAATGTAATTGGCCCTCTTGATGGCCACAATGTAAATGATTTACTAGTAGGTTTAAACGAAGCAATTGATAATCATAATTCAAGAGATGAAAGTAAATTTGCTCCAACATTGATAATTTGTAAAACACTAATTGGCAAAGGTTCCCCTAGTAAAGAGGGCACCGCTAAAGCGCATGGCGAAGCTTTGGGAATNGAAGAAATTANAGCGTTTAAAACTTCTTTGAGCTGGGGGGATAAACCTTTTGAAATCCCTGACGAAATCCTAACAGCTTGGAATGCGCATACAATTGGTCAAGCAAGGCAAGATGCCTGGGACCACCTATTTGAGTCATACGCAACAGAATACCCTCAAAAATCTCAAAGGTTGATTAACAGACTAGCCTGTAAAGTNGATAAATTNAAACTNGATAAAGAAGTATTTATTTTAATCAATCAATTTCTAAAAAAGCCNATAGCAATGGCCACCAGAAAAGCTTCACAAAAAGTTCTTAATTTTTTAGGTCCGAGGTTTGATTTTTTNCTAGGAGGTTCTGCTGATTTGACAAGTAGTAATTTAACCCAATGGGTNGGTGCTGAGCCAGTTAGACTTATCGGCTCTGGAAAGACAATTAGTGGAAGACACATAAACTTTGGAGTTAGAGAGTTTGGTATGTTCTCTATTTGTAATGGCATAGCATTACATGGTGGCTTTGTACCTTACAACGGTACTTTCCTGACATTTTCAGATTATGGAAGAAATGCCATAAGAATGGCAGCAATGATGAAGAAAAGAGTTATTTTTATATTCACCCATGACTCGGTTGGTCTTGGNGAAGATGGTCCNACACATCAAGCTGTTGAACACATTAGTTCTTTGAGGTTGATTCCAAATTTAAACGTATGGCGACCGTGTGACCCGATTGAAACAGCAATAGCGTGGAGAGAAGCCATTTTATTTGAGAGTGGGCCCACGGCTTTATTACTTTCTCGGCAAAGTTTAGAGCCNTTNGTTAAAAGAATNAAAGATGCAAATAAAATTTCAAAAGGGGCATATNTTTTGAGTGAAGTAAANCTACCCCAAATAATCCTTGTNGCTACTGGATCTGAAGTTGGCCTAGCTATGAAATCGGCTGGCAGGTTAACTGATTTTGGTATTCGTACTAGGGTGGTTTCAATTCCATCTACTAGTGTTTTTGATAAGCAANCTCNACAGTATAAAGAGTCAGTTTTGCCTGCGGATATTCCAAAAGTTGTAATCGAGGCTGGAGTGACAGATTATTGGTGGAAATACAGGCCGCAAGCAGTTTTGGGAATTGATAAGTTTGGAGAGTCTGCACCTGCGGGGGATGTTTTTGAACATTTTGGGTTTACTGTGAGTACAGTTATTAAAACTGTTTCAGCAGTAACAGGAATAACTATTAATTTAAAAGAGGTAAGTTGATGGCTGTAAAAGTTGGTATAAATGGTTTTGGCCGTATCGGAAAAGCAATCCTTAGAGCAAATTTTGAAAGAGATTATTCCTCTCCCCCACTTAAAATTATGGCCATTAATGATTTGGGAAGTCCCGAGGTAAATAGTCATTTAACTAAATTTGATTCGGTACATGGCAAATTTAATGCAGATGTTCTACTTGATGGAAAAAAGATGGTAGTTAANGGGAATGAAATTCANATGTTATCTGAACGCAACCCAAAACTATTACCGTGGGCCGATTTAGGTGTTGATATCGTGCTTGAATGTACTGGTTTATTTACCAAAAAGGAGAGAGCGATTGAACATATTCAAGCAGGAGCAAAAAAAATATTGATTTCAGCTCCAGGAGTTGATGCAGATGCAACTATTGTTTATGGAGTCAATCANAACCATCTTTCAAAAGAACACATAATNGTTTCAAATGCATCTTGTACAACTAATTGCATTGCACCTGTTGCNCAATGTTTAAACAATAGACTTGGAATTGATTCTGGTTTGATGACNACTATCCACTCTTACACAAATGATCAAATTTTGATCGATAGTTATCACTCCGATGTNAGAAGAGCAAGGTCTGCTACTTTGTCGATGATTCCAACAAAAACAGGGGCTGCTCTAGCAGTTGGATTAGTACTTCCAGAGCTAAAAGGTCGACTTGATGGTTTTGCCATGAGAGTTCCAACAGCTAATGTTTCAGTTATTGACCTAACCTTCGTTTCATCCAGAGAAACTAATGTTGAAGAGGTAAATAAAATTGTCAATGAAGCTAGTAAGTCCTCTGAATTAACTGAAATTTTAGGATACAATTCTTTGCCTTTAGTGTCGATTGATTTTAATCACGACTCCAGGTCAAGTGTATTTGACGCCACCCAAACTCGTGTTTCTCCAGATGGTAAATTGGTTAAAATCTTATCTTGGTATGACAATGAGTGGGGCTTTTCAAATCGTATGGTTGATACTGCAATTAAACTTGCTGAAACTCTTTAAAAAAACTAGAAAATTTTTTAATGGATTTTCAAAATATTGCTGATTTAAATTTAAATGATAAAAGAGTGTTTATTAGAGCTGATCTCAATGTTCCAATTGATGAGTTTGGAAACATCACTGATGATACTCGAATCAAAGCNTCTTTACGAACTATTATTTATGCAATTGAGAATGGTGGATTTGTGATGGTTACCTCTCATTTAGGAAGACCAAATGAGGGTTTTTTGGAAAAAAATTGTTCTCTTGAAGTTGTACGAAAAAGGCTATCANAGCTTATTAATAAACCTGTTTTTTTGATTTCTAATTGGATTGATAAGCCCTTTCAAATTCGCAAAAATGAGATTTTTTTACTTGAGAATTGCCGTTGTAATGTTGGTGAAANAAATAATGACAAATTGTTAGTTNAAAANATGGCTAGCTTATGTGATGTGTATGTAAACGATGCTTTTGGAACTGCTCATAGGGCTGAAGCAACAACCTTTGGCCTGCCTTTAAAAGTAAGAGAAGCTTGTGCAGGTTTTTTAATGACTGCAGAATTAAATGGTTTAAAAAAAATATATGAAAATCCTATAAAACCATTAGTTGCCATAATCGGCGGTTCAAAAATCTCAACTAAACTTGAACTTCTATCGTCCTTATTAAAAAAAGTTGATTTTTTGATAGTTGGTGGTGGAATAGCGAACACTTTTATAAAGGCCCAAGGTTTCGAGATTGGAAAGTCTATAGTTGAAAATGATTTGATTCAAGTNGCGACAGACTTAATTAATTTATCCGTTAGAGGTAGTGGTAAAATNTGTATTCCNATCGATGTAATTGTAGCTGAATCTCCAAACAAAGGAATTAGTCAAAGGCAAGTGAATNTTAGTGATATATCAAAAAATGAAATGATCTTGGATGTGGGTTCTAAATCTTCAAAAATTTTTGAAGATTTGATCATGCAAGCTAAAACTATCATTTGGAATGGCCCAGTTGGGCTATTTGAAATAAACGCATTTTCATCAGGCACCTCTAGTCTAGCTAGGGCTGTTGCTAGTAGCAAAGGTTATTCTGCAATTGGAGGTGGGGATACAGTGTCAGCGGCTAACAAGTTTGGCGTTTTGCATAATATTAATTATATTTCTACTGGTGGGGGAGCTTTTTTGGAATATTTACAAGGAATGAATTTGCCAGCAATTATTTCTTTGACAAAAAATAAAAGCAAATCATGAGTTCTTCCGTCAAATCCACAAAAATAGTGGCAACACTTGGACCCTCTACAAACTCTCCTCAAGTTATTGAGCGGCTAATTTCTGCCGGAGTAGATGTGGTAAGAATGAATTTTTCACATGGTTTATCTGAGGATCATATAAAACGAGCAACATGGGTACACGAGGCAGCAAGTCGGTTGAGTAGGGACGTTGGAGTGTTGGTTGATCTTCAAGGACCTAAAATAAGGGTTGGAAAATTTAAAAACGGTCAAGTTGATTTAAAAATAGGGCAGACTTTTTCCTTTGATGTAGATTGTGAATTTGGGGATGATTTGCGAGTTGGCCTTGATTATAAAGAATTAATTAAGGATGTGGACAAAGGTGACATTTTGCTACTCAATGATGGGCAAGTTTCGATGAAAGTTAAATCTGTCACAAAAACAACGGTTGAGTGTACTGTTGTCCATGGAGGAATATTATCTGACCGCAAAGGGATTAACAGGCAAGGTGGGGGGCTGTCTGCACCAGCCTTGACCAAAAAAGATAGAGAAGACATTATAACAGCTGCAGCAATTGGTGCTGATTACCTGGCTGTGTCTTTTCCAAAATCCGCAGAGGATATGATTGAAGCCCGTCGATTATTGAATGCGGCTGGAAGTAATGCCTGGACAATTGCAAAAATAGAAAGAATTGAAGCCATCGAAAACCTTCAAAAGATTCTTGAAGTTTCCAATGGATTAATGGTTGCAAGAGGAGACTTAGCTACCGAGGTGGGCGAGGCTGCTGTTCCTGCTTTACAAAAAAAAATGATTAAAATGTCCCGTGACAGTAACAGACTAGCTATCACAGCTACCCAAATGATGGAATCAATGATTAGCTCGCCGGTGCCAACACGTGCGGAAGTTTCGGATGTGGCTAATGCTGTTTTAGATGGAACTGATGCTGTTATGTTGTCTGCAGAGACTGCCACTGGAAAATACCCAATTAGAACCGTTGAAAAAATGTCTAGAATTTGTATTGAGGCTGAAAAGTTCATTGAGGGGACACTTGATAGTCACTTTTTAAATAGAACCTTTGAACGTATAGATCAATCTATAGCTATGGCATCTTTATTTGTCGCCCGCCATTTAAAAATCAAAGCAATAGTATCATTTACTCAATCAGGATCGACTGCATTGTGGATTTCAAGGTTAAATTCTGAAGTTCCGATATATGCTTTCACACCAGATGAAAAAAGCAGAAAAAGAATGTCCCTCTACAGAGCTGTAGAACCAATTTTTTTAGAGTACGAATTGAGTGATAGGGAGGCTTTAATTAAATTTTCGGAACAAAGGCTTGTTGACGAGGGTGTAGTTACTGTCGGTGATTTGATAGTTGTTACGATAGGCGAACCAATTGGTCAATCGGGTGGCACTAATACTATGAAAATAGTAAGAGTTTCTCTTTCACCCATTGAAACTTCCAATCAATTGAGTTTCTAATCCAAACATTCAAGATAGAAATATGGCTATTTTTAGATCCAAAATTACTTCATTAGAGTTAATCACTAGAGGGAAAGTAAGAGACATTTATCGCATTGATGATGAAAATATTTTAATCATTACAACCGATCGCGTCTCAGCATTTGACTCTGTCATTCCAACACCTGTTCCAGACAAAGGAATAATACTTAATTCCTTATCCATCTTTTGGATGAAAAAATTTTCTAAAATTATCCCCAATCATCTGACTAAAAAACTACCTGAAGATTTTGTAAACAAAAATGAAATTAACGAGGTTTGTGGCAGATCCGTTGTTGCGAAAAAGCTGACTTCTTTACCGATCGAGGCTGTTGTCAGAGGCTTTATAACTGGTTCGGCATGGAAAGAATATTGTGATGAGGGTAAAGTATGTGGCTTAAGACTGCCGGAAGGGTTAAAGGAGGGAGATAAATTAGATTGCCCAATTTTTACACCAGCAAGAAAAGCGCCTGTTGGAAATCATGATGAGAATATATCCTTTGAAAATTGTAGTAAGGAAATTGGTGCAGTGTTAATGGAGCAGGTTAGAACTATCAGTTTAAAACTTTTTGAATTAGCGAGTATATTTTTGAAAAGTAAAAACATAACTTTAGTTGATACAAAATTTGAGTTTGGAGTTAATAGTAGAAATGAACTTACTCTAATTGATGAGGTTCTTACCCCAGATTCATCTAGATTTTTATTAGAGACATGTCATACATATCAATTGTCTCAGGAAAGTTTAGACAAACAATATATAAGAGATTATTTTGTAGAAATTAATTGGAACAAAATAGAACCTATTCCTCCACTTCCAAAAAAAATTATTTTTCAATTATCGTCAAGATACAGAAAAGCTTTCAATATAATATCTGGTTGTAATAGGCCTTTAGTGAGTGTTGTTATGGGTTCTGAATCTGATTGGGAAATAATGTCGCACTCTGTGGAAACCTTCAAAAAATTTAATGTTCCTTGTGAGTATCGAGTAGTGTCTGCCCATCGGATGCCTGATGATTTGTATGAATTTGCAGAGGATTCTTATTTCAGAGGAATTGCAGGAATAGTAGCGGGAGCAGGAGGTGCTGCTCACTTACCAGGAATGCTCGCTTCAAAAACTACAGTGCCAGTTTTTGGTGTACCAATTCCTACAAAATATTTGAATGGTGAAGATTCTTTATATTCAATAGTTCAAATGCCTAAAGGTATTCCTGTTGCCACTTTTGCAATTGGAAAACCTGGGGCAATTAACGCTGCATTGCATCTTATTTCGATTTTATCTTTAAACGATAATTCTTTGAGAGAAAAACTTGACAAGTATAGAGAAACTCAAACATTAGCTGCTAAGTCCATGAATTTTAATTTGGGTGATTTTTGAATATCGGCCTATTAGGGGGTGGGCAATTAGGGCTTATGATGATAGAGGCTGCTCACAAATTAAAACATAAGGTAATTGTTTTAGATAAGGATAAAAATTGCTGTGCAAGTAAAAAATGCGATTCTTTCATATCGGGAGATTATAAAAATCGTAAAACTTTGGAGTTGTTGGCCAATCAAAGTGATACATTTACAGTCGAGACTGAAAATATTCCAGTTGAAACCTTAAACTTTCTCTCTAACTTTGGACCCGTAAGACCTTCGGGCAATTGCGTTTCAATCTGTCAGAATCGAATAAAGGAAAAAGCTTTCATATCTAGTATCGGAATTCCAGTTGTTCCTCACTATAAAATAAAGAGTGTGTCTGATATAAAAAAATTACCTAATAAATTGCCTCCTAGTATCTTAAAGACAGCTAAGTCTGGATACGACGGTAAAGGCCAATTTAACATTAAAACAAAACAGAACCTTATTGATGTTTTTGACGAGTTAGGAAGTTTGCCGTGTGTTTTAGAAAAAAAAATCAATTTGACCAAAGAACTTTCGATTATTTTGGTTAGAGATTCCTCAGGAAACGTAGCAAATTATCCAATTGCTGAAAACCAGCATAAAGACGGAATTTTGGATACCAGCACTATGCCTGGAGATGTCGCAAGAGAAATTAAAGATCAGGTTTATCTTTATGCATTAACTATTATTCAAAGGATGAATTATTGCGGTGTATTGTGTATTGAGTTTTTCTTGTCTGAGGATCAGCTTTTTGTTAACGAACTTGCTCCAAGACCACATAATAGTGGGCATCAAACTATCGAGGCAAGTTTATGCAGCCAGTTTGAGCAACAAGTCAGAATTTCAACTTCCATGCCTTTGGGCTCAACTGTTTTACGGTGTCCTGCCAGGACAAAAAACCTTATGGGTGATTTATGGTTTAAAGATCTAGATAATAAAAAAATTGTCGAACCAAATTGGAATTTGTATAAAAAGTCCGGGGTCACTATTCATTTATATGGAAAAACTATTCCTCGCATTGGTAGAAAAATGGGACACTTGACTGAACTTTTTTTGAAGTAATTGGATAGAGTTTTTAAATTAGATTTTCTCAAACTTTAAGGTTTTTTTTGAATTTAAATAATGACATTACTATTGCTGTAAAGATTTTGTGTAATGGGGGGCTGGTTGCTTTCCCAACAGAGACTGTTTATGGGCTTGGTGCAGATGCTATGAATAAGAAGGCAACAAATCGCATTTTTGAAATTAAAAAACGTCCAAAAAACCATCCCCTAATTGTTCACGTTGCTTCGGTTGATATGGCAAAAAAAATTGTTGATGACTGGCCACAATTAGCAGATAAATTGGCAAATAAATTTTGGCCGGGCCCAATGACACTCGTTTTTAAGAAAAATAACTTATTGCCAGAATGTGTAACAGGAGGACAGAATACCGTAGCAATTAGAATACCATCAAATCATACGGCATTGAATTTGCTAAAACAATTCGCCAAAAATGGCAGTGGATATGTTGCAGCTCCTTCAGCAAATATATATGGCTTATTGAGTAATACTCGATACTGGGATGTAAAAAGATCAATTGGAAATTATTTAACCACTTCAGACTTTATCCTTGAAGGCCAGAACTGTTCCTATGGAGTTGAAAGTACGATCATAGATTTATCGTCTGGAAATTTGAGAATTCTCAGACCAGGAGGGATCAGCAGGAACGATATAAGTGATTTTTTAAATATTAAGATTGAGAGTTTTGACTTAGATGACTCAGCTCCTCTCGTGCCAGGATGCTCTGAAAAGCACTATTGTCCTAGAACGCCTCTATATGTTTTGAGTTTTTTGGATCAGATAAAAAAAATTGAGAGGTTTTTGAATGAATATCCAAAACAAGGACGGTTTTTTTATTGGGGTTTTCGCCTTATACCTCTAAAGTCAACACAACTAAAACAAGTAATAGCCCCCAGCGATCCTAAAGAATACGGGAGAAATTTATATTCTAAATTAAATGATTTAGATGAAGAAAACTATACATCTATTTTTTTTGAGTCACCTCCAAAAAACTTTGAATGGGAAGCTGTTAATAATAGATTAGAAAAAGCTAGCAGTTAGCTAGTAAGCGTTCTAATCAATNTTTGGTAAGTGTGATTGTATTTAACAAATGAGTTGCCATCTTCTATAAATCCCTCGGCTTTATAAAATTCACATTCGTGAGCTTTACAATGAATTTGAATTTTTGATATGTTTTTACTAAAAGCCTCAGAAATCATTTTTTTTAAAACNTTTCTACCGTATCCCTGTTTTCGAAAGTTTTCCAAAACAGCTATTTTTTCTATTTTTCCATTGGGGTTCAACCTGCCAGTAGCAATTGGTTCATTTTCTTTTTTGATAATCACATGACGACTTACAAAATCCCATCCGTCTGATTCTTTTTTACTTGGAAATACCTTTTCTCTAACATGTTTTGAATGAGCCTTGAGAGTTATCCAATCTGAGACACAAATTAAATCAGATTTTTTAGAAACATTATTATTAGNAAGATTAGACCATTTTGCTTTTGGGATTTTGTCCCAAATAGAATTGGGCCACCATGGATCTGTTTTCCAACGGGGTATTATATGCCAATGAAGATGAGGTACAACATTTCCCAAGCTCGCAACATTAATCTTATGAGGGTTAAACTTTTTTAACACAAATTTTTCTGCTTTTATTAATTGATCAAANATATGATTTTGATTTGGTTTTGACAAATAACTTAGCTCTTTTACATGATCATTCCAAATTAGTCTGTGAGTTCCAAATTGATTTGCAGAAAGAATGGAAACCAGACGACAGAAANTGTCTTGCCAGATTATTTGTCCTTCTTGTTTTTCGCATATTATGCAGGATTNCATTATTTTATTAAGGGTTCAGATATGTTGTTGATTTCAAGTCAAANAAACTGGTTTTTGATCGATGTAGCAAAGTNAGTTTTGTTGATAACTTTATGGGTTTCCTTAANTTGGNCCTTAGTACTTGATCTTGACAGACCTGCATATAAACCTACACCNGCTGCTATCAAAACAACGATTAATCTCATAAGAAATCGATTTATAGGTTTGGTAACTCTTAACATTTTGAATATACTTCATTATTGATTGAATTCGATTTTACCCATTTTGTTTTATTCTTTCTCTGTCTTTTTTTCATAAGTTATTTACTTTTTGTTATAGATAATTGGGAGGTTTATGGATACTATTTTTTTTGGAGGCGGATGCTTTTGGTGTATTGAAGCTCCTTTTCTTTTGATAAAAGGAGTTAAAGATGTTACCCCTGGTTATATGGGGGGGCATCTTAAATCTCCCACATATGAATCCGTGTGCTCTGGGCAAACTGGCCATGCAGAAGTTATCAAAATTGAATACAACTCCAGTTTGATAACAGGTTCATCACTTTGTGAAATTTTTTTTTCTTTGCATGATCCAACCACGATCAATAGACAGGGGGCTGACATTGGAACACAATATAGATCCGTAATTTTTGTAGAGGAAAAAAATTATCATGATGCAAAAATTTTTTTAGATGAGGCAAGTCAGTCGAAGGTATTTGAAAAACCACTTGTAACTGAAATCGTACCTGTAAAGCCTTTTGATTGGTTAGGCAAGTCGGGAGATATAAAAAAAACTTTTTGGCCTGCCGAGAATTACCACAAAAATTTCTTCAATAAAAATCAAAATAACTCTTACTGTTCTTTAGTAATTAAACCAAAAATAGAAAAAGTGCAGAATAGTTATTCAAATTTAATCAAACAATAGAGGGTTTAATTTATGGAGCTAGTCGTCTGATTGCCCAATTTTTTTCTGGCTCATTATCTTTTAAATAAAAACAAATCCTATCGTGAAGTCTGCTTTGTCTTCCCTGCCAAAATTCACAGGTCTGTNGAGCTACTCTAAAACCTCCCCAAAATGAGGGTCTTGGAGGACTTTCACCAAATTTTTTAGTGTTTGCTTTGACTTTAAGTTCTAGCCATTCCCTTGAGGGGATCACTTCACTTTGCGGTGATGACCANGCTCCTATTTTGCTTCCATAGGGTCTGGTACTAAAGTATTGATCAGATTCTTCATCTAAAGTTTTTTTAGCAATCCCTTCAATTCTAATTTGTCTCTCAAGTTCCGGCCAGAAAAAAAGTAGGCTTACATATGGGTTTGCCATTATTGCAAGTGATTTTGCCGAGTTGTAATTGGTGAAAAATGTAATACCTGTTGAATCTAATTTTTTTATTAATACGACTCTGCTGGTAACTCTTCCGTCAGAGGTTGTTGTTGACAATATCATTGCATTAGGTTCGGGTAATTGAGCTTTAAAGGATTCCTCGAGCCATCTCTCCAATAGCTCTGAAGGATCTTTCGGTAAAGAGTTAGGNTCAAGGCTTGCTTTTTTGTATTCTNTTCTTANTTGAGATAAATCTGTCATATTTACTTTCCTATAATTTTTGGTGNCNGATTGATTATATTAATCAATCAGTTTTAAAGTTTTAATTGGACTTTTCTAACACCTATCAATATATTTGTATTGTAGTTTTTTATTCAAGGAGAAGAAAATGTCAGAACTTAAAGGAAGTAAGACGCATCAACACCTTAAAGATGCATTCGCAGGCGAAAGCCAGGCAAATAGAAGATACTTGTATTTTGCTAATAAAGCCGATGTCGAGGGTTATCCTGAGGTGGCCACCTTATTTAGGGCGACTGCTGAAGGGGAAACAGGGCATGCCCACGGCCACTTGGATTATTTAGCTGAGGTTGGGGACCCCGCTACAGATCTTCCTATTGGTAATTCACATTCTAATCTTGCTTCTGCCGTAGCCGGAGAAACACATGAGTACACGGATATGTACCCGGGGATGGCGAAAGATGCAAGAGACGAGGGTTTTGATGAAATTGCCGATTGGTTTGAAACGCTAGCAAAAGCGGAAAGATCCCATGCCAACAAGTTTAAAAGAGCTTTGGATACAATTGACGCTTAATTTTGCCTAACAGTTGTCCATGCAAGTTTAGGCATGGNCAACTATTTATATAGTCTGAATAATTTTGGGGAATTATTTATGTCATCAAGAGAAGGGTCTTTAGAGGCCCCAACACGTCACGCATTAAATTGGAAATCTGAGGAATTTTATGATGAAAAAAATTGTGTTGATGAAATGGAAAGAATTTTTGATATTTGTCATGGTTGTAGAAGGTGTGTGAGTCTTTGTGGATCATTTCCAACGCTCTTTGACTTGATTGATGAAGGAGAATCTGGGGAGTTGGATAGCGTTGATAAAAAAGACTTCTGGAAAGTTGTAGATCAATGTTACCTTTGTGATGTTTGTTATTTAACCAAATGTCCCTACGTTCCACCACATGAGTGGAACGTTGACTTTCCGCATACTATGCTAAGAGCAAAAGCAATACAATTTAAAAAAGGAACCAAAACTAAATTTAGGGATAAAACATTATCAAATACATCTGCTAATGGAAAGCTTGCATCTATTCCAGTCGTTGTTAGTTTAGTAAATTTCNCCACAAAAAATAAAATTGTTCGAAACCTCGGTCATAAATTTTTTGGTGTTCACAAGGAAGCTTGGTTGCCAAAATTTACATCCAATACGTTTGAAAAAACAGCGCCAAAAACTAGTCACTTTCCCGTCATTGATGGAAAAAAGTCCTTGGGAAAAGTTGCTATTTACTCGACTTGTTACGTTAATTGGAATGAACCAGGTATTGGTCACTCTCTGATTAAAATATTGAATAAAAATCAAATTCCNTTTGTGCTCTTAGACAAGCAATCTTGTTGCGGAATGCCGAAACTGGAATTGGGAGATTTGGATTCAGTAGCCAAATTAAAAGAGGAAAATATTGTGCAATTAGCTAAATTTGCTGCCGAAGGTTACGCAATCATTAGCCCAATACCTTCATGTACGCTTATGTTTAAACAAGAGTTGCCGCTAATGTTTCCAGACGATGAGAATGTAAAATTAGTTCAAAGAGCGATGTTTGACCCTTTTGAATATCTGCAATTAAGAAATAAAGATGGTTTGTTAAATACTGATTTCAAAGAGAGTTTGGGAACAGTTTCTTACCATGTTAGCTGTCATTTAAGGGTACAAAATGTTGGCCAAAAAACTCGAGAAACTTTAGAGATGATCCCTGGTTCATCAATCAATACAGTAGAAAGATGTTCTGGCCATGCCGGCACATGGGGTGTAAAGAAAGAGTTTCACGAGNCTGCAATGAAAATTGGAAGACCTGTTTTTAGAAAAATGAAGCAACATCCAAATTTGACAGAGAAGCAGAAAGTTGTCATTGCATCTGATTGTCAATTGGCAGCTCATCACATAGAGCAAGGGGTCGAGGCTAATGGTCAACCTGGTGGAGTTGTTGTTAGTCACCCTTTAAGCTTGTTGGCTAAGGCATATGGTTTAGAAAAAACTAAATAGAATTTATAATTAAAATTTTAGAGGTGAAAATGAACACAAAAATCAATAAAGAATCGCTATGGACTCTAGAGCATTATTCCAAAATCCGTAATAATTTTCGTCAGCAAATATTGAAGCATAAAAAGAACAGAAGAGTAGCTCTTGGCGATCACATTACTCTTATTTTTGAAGATGAAAAAACGGTTCGTTACCAAATTCAAGAGATGCTTAGAATTGAAAAAACCTTTGATTCTTCTGGAATAATGGACGAACTAGAGGCTTACAATCCATTGATACCGGATGGCAAGAACTTCAAATGTACCATGATGATTGAGTATCCTGAAGAGAATGTCCGAAGGGAAAAACTAAAAGTTTTAAAAGAAATAGAACATAAAGTTTGGGTTGGGGTAGAAGGTTGTGATAAGGTATGGAGCATTGCCGATGAAGATTTAGATAGGTCAAATGAAGAGAAAACCTCTGCAGTTCATTTTTTAAGGTTTGAACTCAATCAAGATATGGTTTCTGCTTTGAAATACGGAGTTTCCTTAGCAATAGGTGTTGATCACTCAAATTACTCAGTTGCAATAGACCCTTTGCCTACAGATACTCGTACTTCTCTTGTGGGTGATTTAACCTAGCAAATTTTTACTTAAAGGTTTGATTTGTCCGCTAAAAATGTTTTAGGAGAAAATTTAGTACCGTGTAGTAACAACCCATTAACTGGGTTTTTCAGAGATGGATGTTGCAATACAAACAGTTACGACTCTGGAAGCCATACCGTTTGTGTTCAAATCACTGATTCTTTTTTGCAATTTTCCATCTCTAAAGGCAATGATCTCTCTACTCCACGACCTGAGTTTGACTTTCCAGGCCTAAGATCGGGAGACAAATGGTGTGTGTGTGCTTCTAGATGGAAAGAGGCTGCGGAGGAAGGGATTGCCCCTCCTGTGATTTTGGAGTGTACGCATGAAAAAGCATTAAACATAATCTCAAAGGCTGATCTAACCTATCATGCTTTGTCTGAATAATTAAAAAAATGGCCATTTGTAATACAGAAAAGGTTTTAAGTGTCCACCATTGGACTGACTCGTTGTTTTCATTCACTACAACAAGAGATAAAAGTCTTAGGTTCAAAAATGGGCATTTCCTCATGATAGGACTTCAAGTTAACGAAAAACCCCTACTCAGGGCCTACAGTGTGGTGAGTCCAAACTATCAAGACTATCTTGAGTTTCTATCTATCAAAGTTCCTGATGGCCCTTTAACGTCTAGACTACAATATATAAAATCTGGAGACCAAATTTTAATAAGTCAAAAATCAGTTGGCACCTTAGTTTTGGATGATTTAAACCCTGGAAAAAGACTTTACCTTTTTTCAACTGGAACGGGGCTTGCTCCTTTTATGAGTATCATTAGAGATCCAGAAACTTATGATCGATTTGAGAAAATAATTTTAGTACATGGGGTTCGAGTATCTGCCGAACTGGCATATGCCAGTTATCTTAAAAGTGAATTCCCAAACGATGAATTGTTGGGTGATGAAGTAAAATCTCAATTTATATACTATCCTACTGTTACTCGTGAAGCCTTTAAACACACAGGTAGGCTCACAACTGCGATTAAAAATGGTTCGATTTTTAGGGATATTAATTTGCCGACACTTGATCCAAAACATGACAGAGCAATGATATGCGGAAGTCCTGCAATGCTTAAAGAGACATCTGAAATTCTTGACTCAAAAGGATTTAAAATTTCAGCAGGCCTTGGCCGTCCTGGAGATTATGTAATTGAAAGAGCGTTTGTAGGTGATTAATGAATCATTTATTTGATAGTTTTTTTAGATAATCGACAACATTAGGATAGTTTAAAGCTATTTTTAACTCCTCTTTCAGCCTGTTGTTTTTTAAGCGCCTGGATTCCTTGAAAAAACCTGCCATCATTGAACTTATTTTTTTTTCTTCAGCAAATTTGTTCATCTTTACTTTGCTTATCCTAGGTGTTTTGGGCAAATCAAATGCTTTTGAAACTTCATCGAAATAATCTGCCATTTTTAGCCGGGAATCATCGACTGCATTCGTCGTTCTGGTTGGTTTACCTTTAAAAATGCTGATGAATACAATCCTTGCCAGATCTTCAGCATGTACATGACTTGTGTACACATCATCTGATGGAACTAGAGCTGGCTTATTTGTCTTTATCCTTTCGATTGGCAACCTATTTTTAGCATAAATCCCAGGCACCCTCAGTATGTGAAATCTTGGCCCATTCTTGAAAATTTTTTCATTAAAAAGCCTTCTTTTGGATCTAAGCTGCTTTGGTTTACAGTGATGTGTTTCATCTATAAGTTTGCTTTTTGTATCTCCATATACCCCTGTTGTACTTATGTATACACCCTTGCATTTTGCGTTGTTAGTTTTTAAAAAGACACAAAATTTTTTCATCCTAGGGTCAGTGGATTGAATAGTTGAGTGTTTTGTTGGAATTAAAACAATCACATAGGTTGGTAATTTGGCAATTCTTTTTATATTTTTATGGTCATCTAAATCTAACTTTAGTTCAACCACACCAATTTTTTTAAAATCTTTGACTGCTCTTTCATTTAAATTACTCAAACCACTTCTGGAAATTACAATCGTTCGAAAGTGCTCATAAAAAATATTTCTTTTTTCACCAAAGTAAGCATATTTTAGTCTTTGCTCCAAAAATCTTTTTCCAATATCTCCGTACCCAACTATAAGCAATCTTTTTTTATTATGTTTCAATTCATAATTATTCATTTGTCAACATCCTAGTGTCTGTTAGGCACCCAAATAAGCCTCTTGTATTTTAGGGTCGTCAATTATTATCTTCGATTTACCTATTTGAGTTATATTGCCAGATTCCATGACAATGGTTCTGTCTGATATTTCCATGGCTCTTTTGGCATTTTGCTCTACGACTAAAATAGTAATTCCTTGTTTGCTGATTGAGTCAATGACATTGAAAATCTGGTCTACAAGAATAGGAGCCAAACCCATAGAAGGCTCATCTAATAGGAGTAATTTTGGCCTTGTCATTAGAGCTCTACTTATAGCCAACATTTGCTGCTCTCCTCCTGATAGGGAACCAGCCAGCTGATTCAATCTTTCTTTGAGTCTTGGAAATTGATCGAGTTTGGCATCTATATCTGATTTGATGCTAGCACGATCTTTTTTATTTCTATTAAATGCTCCAACTTTAAGATTTTCGTGAACAGTCATTCGAGAAAAAATACCTCTTCCCTCTGGAACTAAAATTATTCCGAGATCAGATCTTTTATTAGCTAATAGGTTATTTAAATTTTTATCTTTAAAAATTACAGAACCGCTGAATGGCTTAATAAGCCCTGATATAGCTTTAAGTGTAGTTGATTTTCCGGCACCATTTGCTCCAATGAGAGAAATTTTTTCACCGTTTAAAATAGTAAAATTTACATTTCTGACGGCTTGAATTCCACCATAATTAATGCACAAGTTTTTAACTTCTAAAATTTTTTTTGAGTTTGTATCAAGATTCACTTTATACCTTGTTCACTTGCCCAAATAAGCAGTTATTACTTTAGGGTCTTTTTGTACTTTTTCTGGTTCACCTGAAGAAATTATCTGCCCTCTGTCAAGAACATGAACATATTTACACAGGCCCATAACAAGTTTGACATCGTGTTCTATCAACAGGATCGAAATACCTTTGCTGTTCAAATCAAATAAAAGTTTTTTCAAATCTTGTTTTTCTTTTGGATTCATTCCAGCTGCTGGCTCGTCAAGGGCAAGCAGTAAAGGTTCAGTAGCCAATGCCCGCGCAATTTCCAATCTTCTTTGATCACCATAAGAGAGAGTATTGGCAATAAAATTAGCTTTATCTTCAATTTGAACTAATTCTAGTAACTCCATTGATTTTCTTTTTATTTCAGTTTCATTCTTTCTAAACTTTTTAGTTCTTGTTAGACTCCCCAAAATCCCTGAATGTACTCCCTCAGTGTGAAAGTGTCTGCCCACCATAACATTTTCTAAAGCGCTCATTTGTGAAAACAAACGAATATTTTGAAATGTTCTGGCAATTCCCGCTCTTGCAACTTTATGAATAAAATTTGGAGTATATTTTTTTTGATTGAGTACAAAAAGCCCTGAGTCAGGCTTGACAAATCCAGTTATAACATTGAAAAGAGTTGTTTTACCTGCCCCGTTAGGTCCAATTAAACCTGAAATACTTTTTTTTTGGATGCTGATGCTAACGTTATTTAATGCGACAAGGCCACCAAATTTTTTATTTGTATTTTTTACTTGAAGTAAGTAATCAGACATTCATTTACCCATTCCCTCTTGCTACTCTTGGAAAAATTCCATTGGGTCTATAGAGCATTATCAGCACCATGGAAACCCCAAAAATTAGCATTCTTAGGGCCTCGGGTGCAATTACTTCAAATCCAAAAATTGCATCCTGAATAGGTCTTGCAGTTAATCTTAAAACTTCAGGAATTGCGTAAAGAACTATCGCTCCTAAAATAACACCGTATACATTGCCTAGCCCCCCCAAAACAACCATTGCAACTATAATTATACTTTCCATTAAAACAAAACTTTCAGGAGAAACAAAACCCTGAAAGGCTGCAAACATGGCACCGGAGATGCCTCCAAATGAAGCCCCTAAGGAAAAAGCTAAAAGCTTCATATTTCGAGTATTAATACCCATTGATTTCGCTGCTATCTCATCCTCTCTAACTGCGAGCCAAGCTCTTCCAATACGAGAGTTTTCTAATCTAAAACTACATACAACGATTATTATTGAGAATAATAAAAATATATAATAATGTAATTGTACTGAAGGAATAGTAAGAGAACCAATCTCGAGGGAGCTTGAAAAGTTAACACCAAACATAGATATTGGTTCGATTGAGCCTATACCTTGAGGTCCATTTGTCAAATTAATCGGACTATTTAAATTATTCAAAAAAATTCTTATGATTTCTCCAAAACCAAGTGTAACTATCGCCAAATAATCACCTCTAAGTTTTAGAATCGGAAAGCCTAGCAAAATGCCAAAGAATGCAGCTAAAACAGCTGCCATAAAGATAATCGATAGACTATTTAGTCCAAATCCAACTGTGAACAACTGATTAATAAATACAAATTGCTCGTGTAAGTGTGGAGAGGTAACTAATGCATAAAAATAGGCACCAACTGCATAAAAAGCAACATATCCCAGATCAAGCAAACCCGCATATCCAACCACGATGTTTAAGCCTAACGCCAACATAACGTAAAGTAATGAAAAGGCAAGGATTCTTATCCATGCATTACCAAAAAACCCAGCAAAAAAAGGCAAAAATAAAAGTATTGTTACTAGCAAAGCAAGAATAGCTAACTTGTTCTTTTTGTAAAGGTTACCGTTCATATTATGGTCTGTCAGAGACTCTTTCACCGAGAATTCCTGAGGGTCGAATAATGAGTACCAGTACTAACACACCAAATGACAAGACATCTTGATAGTGACTACCGAGAAATCCACCGGTTAAATCTCCAAGATATCCTCCTCCAAGACTTTCGATTAAACCAAGTAACAAACCACCCAAGACTGCACCTGCAAGATTTCCTATTCCACCTAAAACAGCAGCGGTAAAAGCTTTCAAACCGAGAATAAATCCCATGGTAAAGTGAACGTAATTATAATTTAAGGCCACTAAAATCCCTGCAATTGCTGCCAGTGTTGCACCAAGCATGAAAGTTATTGAGATTACTTTGTTCACAGAGATTCCCATTAAAGATGCCATTTCAGGGTTTTCCGAAACAGCTCTCATTGCTCTACCAAAATTTGTTTTCATAACAAATACCATCAGTAGAATCATGGAAATGGTTGCAGTTATGATTATTAAAATTTGCTTTGGAGAAATAACCGCACCAAAGAGTTGAATAGTTTCAATAGGGAGCAAATCAGGAAAAACTTTTGGATTTGGACTCCAAATGATCATGGCGATGGTTTGCAAAATAATTGAAATTCCAATAGCAGTAATCAATGGGGCTAATCGTGGAGCATTTCTTAGTGGACGATACGCTACTCTTTCGATGATAGCTGCAATAATAGCGCAAGTNGGTACTGCAACAATNAATGCGAACGTAAGCAGTAAATATCCTGGGGCACCAGGGAAAATTATTTGTATTGCGGTAATGAGCGATAGACCAACCATTGCTCCAAACATCAAAACCTCACCATGTGCAAAATTGATAAGTTGGAGAATTCCGTAAACCATCGTATAACCCAGCGCAACTAGGGAATAAACACTTCCAAGAATTAAACCATTTAATATTTGTTGAAGTAATACGTCCATTTGATATATAAAATTTTAATAAAACCTCTTGTTTTCCTTTTTTAGCTTCAATAAAGGAGAGTCCTTTTATATGAAGTTGATTTTTTTATTTCAAATTGTTTTGTGGCGAAGTATATGCTCCAAGACTTGCAGGGGTAGCTAAAGCGGCGTATTTAGCCAAAACCCCGGTTTTGTATCGAATTTCAGGGGGTTTCCAATTTTTCCTTCTTTTTGCAATTTCTTTTAGGGTTACTTCAAGTTGAATAAGTTGTTTTTTGGAATCAATAGTAATTAAATCATTATTTTTTATCAATGCAATAAGGCCTCCATCATATGCTTCGGGAGAAACGTGCCCAACAACCATTCCCCAGGTGCCACCAGAAAATCTTCCATCAGTGATAAGACCCACAGATTCGCCCAACCCTTGACCAACTAGAGCTGAGGTAGGGGCTAACATTTCACGCATTCCTGGCCCCCCTTTTGGACCTTCATATCTGATGACAACAACGTCTCCAGCCATAATTTTTCCGTCCAAGATATTTTGCATTGCCTCATCTTCTGAATCAAAAACCTTGGCAGGCCCAGTTATCCTTGGATTTTTTAAACCCGAAATTTTTGCCACGCAGCCATTGGGAGAAATATTTCCTTTTAAAATTGCCAAATGCCCCTTTCTGTAAATGGGGTTGGTTATTTTTCTAATTACTTTATTTTTGCCTTGAATTCCTTTAGAACTGTTTTTGAGTGATTCTTCAATACTCTCCCCTGTAATAGTCAAACAATCTCCATTTAAGAGTCCAGCATTTAGTAGTTCAGTCATGACAGCGGGAATTCCACCGGCTTTATGTAAATCAGTAGTAACAAAATTGCCAGANGGTTTTAGATCGCATATGACTGGTGTTTTTTTTCTGATACGTTCGAAATCATCAATTGTCCATTTTACCTTTGCGGCATTAGCGATGGCCAAAAAATGAAGTACTGCATTAGTTGATCCACCTGTAGCCATAATTACTGCAACTGCATTTTCGATAGATTTTCTTGTAATAATATCTCTTGGTAAAATTTGGTTCTTGACTGCATTTGCCAATACTTTTGCCGACTGAAAAGCATTTGCTACTTTTTCATCGTCTTCATTGGACATTGTTGATGAAAACGGCAAGCTCATTCCCATTGCTTCAAATGCCGAACTCATTGTATTAGCAGTAAACATACCACCGCAAGATCCAGATCCTGGGCAAGATCTTTTTTCTATTTCATACAGCTCTTTTTCATCAATTTTACCGGCAGCGAATTGACCGACAGCCTCAAATGAAGAAACAATTGTTAAATCCTTACCATTGTAATTTCCAGGCTTTATGGTTCCACCATAGACATAGATGGCAGGCACATTCACTCTAGCTATTGCCATCATGCCTCCAGGCATATTTTTGTCACACCCCCCTATAACTATGAGTCCATCCATCCACTGACCATTTGCACAGGTCTCAATGCAGTCTGCTATGACTTCCCTTGAAACAAGTGAGTATTTCATTCCCTCTGTGCCCATACTTATACCGTCGGAAATGGTTGGAGTTCCAAACATTTGTGGGTTAGCTCCTGAAATTTTTAAACCATCATTTGCTGCATCAGCTAATCTCTGTAAACCACTATTACAAGGTGTTATTGTGGACTGACCGTTTGCAATACCAACCATTGGTTTAGAAAAATCCTCCTTCTTGTAGCCCATGGCATAATACATTGACCGGTTTGGGGCTTTTGAAGGGCCTTTAGTAATGTTACTTGAACGAAGTTCTTTCATATTTTGTTAAAATTTTTCTTTTTTTTAATTGATTAAAGAATCCCCTAAACTTGTTTATAACATTTTTCTTTAATTAATAGCTGTACAAAAATGAGTAATATATTTATACACCCTGAATTTGATCCAATCGCAATGTGGCTTGGCCCATTTCCGGTCAGATGGTACGGAATAATGTACCTAGTGGCTTTTATTTTTTTCTTGTTATTAGGAAAAAAACAACTAAAAAATAATTTTCGTTTTTCTGGTATCAGAAGAAGAGATCTTGACGATTTATTGGTTTATGGAATTTTTGGGGTCATCTTTGGCGGGCGATTTGGTTATGTCTTTTTTTACAACCCCTTATATTATTTTGCAAATCCTTTGGAAATTTTTGCTGTTTGGCAAGGAGGAATGTCTTTTCACGGTGGGCTTTTGGGTGTAGTTGGGTCGTTAATAATCTTTTCTTATAATAGACCTAAATTTGGCAGAAGAAAAATCGTTAAAAAGTTCAAATTGAGTTTTTGCTCTAGGTTTCTTATGGTTACTGATTTTGTTTCTCCTCTGGTTCCTTTGGGATTGATGTGCGGCAGAATTGGAAATTTTATAAATGGAGAATTATACGGAAGGGTTGCAGATACACAGATAGTGAGTTGGGCGGTAATTTTTCCACAGTCAGGTACGTTAGACCCGCGGCATCCGTCGCAAATATATCAGGCATTTGGGGAGGGGTTTTTACTTTTTTTAATTTTATTCAATTTGTCAAAATTCAAACTCCCAATTGGAACACTTTCAGCCTCATTTTTGATCGGCTATGGGTTTTTTCGATTTACCGCTGAAATTTTTAGAGAACCTGATTCACATTTAGGTTTTATATTCATCAATTTAACTTTGGGACAATTACTTTGTTTACCAATGATTTTTTTTGGATTTGTGCTGTTGTATTACTCTAAAAAAAAGTTTGCACTGTAGGCAGCATTACTCAAAAAGTTTTTCTTGAGGAGTTAATGCTTCATTGATTATTCCTTCAAGGTGTTCCAGTTTTTTTTCAACGCTAACATCTGATGCCTTTCCAGAGCTTAAAAAATCTCTGGCTAAAGTTAAAGATGCCATAATTGCTATTCTTTCTGTTGTGTGAACTTTATTTTTGCTTTTGACAGTTCGCATTCTCGAATCCAACAAAGCTAGGCAAGCATGAAACATTTCATGCTCCTCTTTTGGACAAACGAAATGATATTTTCTGTCGAGTATAGAAACAGTAATTGTATTTTCATCTTCCATCCTAGTTTGTAGCCATAAGATTATTGCCTTAGTGATAAAACATTATTAATTTTTTTTGAAGCAAGCGAAATTCTTTGGTTGAGCTGGTGACACTCCTTTTCTTTGAGAGAAAGTTTCTTTCCTAAAGCTAAGTTTTCCTCTTTCAATTTCTTATTATTATTTATCAATATTTTTACCTTTTCAATTAATTGATCTAAATCTGTAACCATTTCAGGACGCACTTATGTTGATCTTTTGAAACAACATTTTTTACATGACCCATAGAGGGTAAGAGAGTGATCTTTCACTGAAAAACCTTTCTCTTCTGCTATTTTATGTTGTCTTTTTTCTATTTCTGGGTCGACAAATTCCTCAACTTCACCGCATTCGATGCAAACTAAGTGGTCGTGATGGTGTCCCTCATTGAGCTCAAATACAGCTTTACCAGATTCAAAATTTGAACGAATTAAAATTCCAGCATGCTCAAATTGAGTTAATACACGATATACAGTGGCCAAACCAATGTCATTTGAACTACTGAGTAGTATTTTGAAAACATCATCCGCAGTCAAATGTCTGCGCGGCGATTTTTCAAAGACATCCAGGACGCTAACGCGAGCTGTAGTAACACGCAATCCTGTGTTCTTTAATTCTACAACATGTTCATCAATTGTACTCATATAGCACTCAATAGAGTAAAATATTAGGATACTATATTTATTATGATTTCTCTAATGAATAAAATTCCATTCTGCAGAAGTATTTGCCTTATTTTGGCTTTTATTATTAACACTTCATGCACTTTTTTGAGAGATACTGGTAGTGAGAGAGCTTCATTTTGGGATGTATTTATGAAATCCACCCCTGAATGGTTGACTCCATATCAAGCAGATATAGTTCAAGGCAACTATATCAGTGAAAGTATGATTCTTCGGCTTAAAAAAGGCCAGACGAAGAAAGAAGTTCTAACTATTCTTGGTACTCCTCTTGTGGTTGATCCATTTAATCCCGATCGTTGGGATTATGTTTTTGATATAAAAAAAAATAGTGGAGTCAAAGAAAATAGAATTTTTTTTGTTGAGTTTGTCAATGAAGAGCTTAGTCGTTGGGAGGGAGATCCTGTCGAAAATTCTTTAGAAATGATGATTCTTCCAAAATAAACTTGTTTAATCACTCTTTTGGGAAACCACAGTGGCCGAAATTGCAGAGGATAAAATCATAAAAGTTGCTGTTTCTGGGGCAAGTGGACGTATGGGGAAAGCTATAATTACACAAATTATTTCTAACCCTTATTTTCAACTTGTTGCAGCTTTCGATCGCTCTAATTCAAGTTTAGTGGGTTCAGATGCTACCGCCTTTATTGGCAAGACTTCAGGAATTATGATTGCTTCAGAATTTTCAAAACCACTCACTTCTACTCCAGATGTATTGATAGACTTTACACTTCCTGTTTCCACTATTAATCTTCTGGAATTTTGTGAAAAATATAAAATACCTGCTGTCATTGGAACAACAGGCTTTTCAAGTGAGGAAAAAAGAAAAATAGCTAATTTTGCCGAAAAATATGGCGCTGTGTTTTCACCTAACATGAGCCCTGGAGTTAATATTACATTTAAATTGTTAGAAAATGCGGCTAGTTTTTTTACAGATGAATATGATGTAGAAATTATTGAATCTCATCATAGAAATAAAGTCGATGCCCCTTCAGGAACAGCTCTTGCAATGGCAAAAATATTATCCTCTGTTAAAAAAAATTTAATTGAAAGTGAATATTGCTTTGGAAGAAAAGGAGTCACTGGAACGCGCAAAAAAAACGAAATAGGTTTTTCTGTTGTCAGGGGAGGAGATATAGTTGGAGAACATTCGGTAATTTTTGCAGGCATAGGTGAGACGATTGAGTTGACTCATAAATCCTCTTCAAGAGACTCTTACTCAAAGGGAGCTTTGTTAGCTGCAAAATTTTTGTGTGAAAATACCCCCGGGCTTTATTCAATGAACGACGTTCTTAGCCTTTAAAACTTAATTCAATTATTTGTTTAACAATGCTTTTGCGTGAATTACTGAGGCATTTAACTGTTCTTTGCTTCCAAGCATTCTGGCTATTTCTTCAACCCGGTCAACATCTTCAATTTGTCGAACGAGGCTAGTTGGAAGGTTGTTAGTTTCAGTTTTGGAAATGGAAAAATGACTATGGCCTTTTGCGGCAATTTGAGGGAGGTGTGTTACACACAAAATTTGTTGATCCTTCCCTAACAAATCAAGTAATTTTCCGACTATATGAGCTGTATTGCCTCCAATACCAGCATCAACTTCATCAAAAATTAAGCTTGGAGTTTTTGAAGCATTTGCCATAACAACTGAAATTGCTAAGCTTATTCTAGATAACTCACCACCAGATGCAATTTTACTAATTTTTAAGACTTTTTCAATTCCAGTATGCTTTATTTTAAAATTAACTTCATCCAGTCCTGATGGACTTGCTTCATATTTTTTTGAAATTTCAACATACAGTTCAGTACTTTCCATTGCTAATTTTTTGAGCCAGTCTGATACTAAAGCTTGAAAACTTTTGGCAGAATTTATTCTTTGTTCACTTATAAATTTTGCCATACTGAAGTATTTTTCTTGAAGTTTTTTCTCATTGGAAATTAAAGCTTCTAAGTTACTTTTGGTCTCTATTTCTAAGAGCTCACTTTTGCATTGATCTAAAACCCCCTCAAGTTCCTCAGGTTTACAACCAATTTTTTGTGAGGTGTGAAAAATTTCAGATAGTCTCTCTGAAGCTTGTTGATATGCGTGTGGATCTAAATCATTTTGACCTAAATATCGACTTAGATTGTCAGTGGCGTCTTTTAATTCAATTAGAGATTGCTCGATAGATTTAGAGATTTGTTCAAAAAATTTATCATTATTAGTTAAATTTGAAATTCTTTTTTGTAGCTTTTCAATTTTACTGATTATTGAGCCGTCGCTCTGTTGAAATAAATTTAAGGCTTCTTCAACAGTGCTTAGTATTTCTGCCATTACCGATAGTTTTTTTTCTTTTGATGAAACTTCAACCCATTCATTTTCGTGTAAGTTTAGGTTTTCAATTAATGACATTTTCCAGTTTGCTTGAATTTTTAATTGTTCCAGAGATTGATTTTTTTCACGTGCTTTTGACAAATTGACTTTACAGCTACTCCATTTATCCCAAAGTTGTTTTAATTGTTCTACATTTGATTTGATGTTGGCAAAATCGTCTAAAATTTTTCTCTGGTATTCAGGAATTAAAAGCTTTTGATGAGCATTTTGACTGTGAATTTCCATCAACCATTCACCAATTTCCTTAACTTGATTAACGGAACTGTTGTGTCCATTAATCCACGCCCTAGATTTGCCGGATTTTTCAATGACTCTTCTTATAAAAATTTCATTTGAATCAAAATCAAATCCAAATTGTTGACACCATCCCAAGAGTAATTCTTTTAATTTTGGTGAAGAAATCTTAAAAAATGCTGTTATTTCAGCTTTTTCAGAACCTTCCCGTATTTTGAGAGTTGTTGCTCTTTTACCAAGTAGCAGTGCTAGAGCATCAATTATCATTGATTTGCCAGCCCCTGTTTCTCCTGTAAATACAGTAAAACCATCCTCGAAATTTAATTCGAGATGTTCGACAATGACAAAATTTTTTATTATTAAACTTTGAAGCATTTGGCTATCGAAAATTTATTATTTACTTCGGTAGTTTCGGATCAGGTAATCCTACACGAATTGGGTTTGAACTCCAATTTAACTTCCTTCTTAAAACTGAAAAATAATCATAATTACTCGGATGAAGAAGGAAGACCGGGTACTTTGATCGTTTTATGAGAATTGTGTCATTGTCTTGTAATTCGGCAATAGTTTGCATGTCGCAATGTAAAGCAGTTCCCTTTCCGTTTTTTATTACAATTTTTGTCTCAACATCGATTGGCAATACAATTGGCCTACTAGATAGTGCTTGAGGAGCCACTGGAACAAGGGCTAAAGCTTTAAGCTTGGGGTGAATTATGGGGCCATGAACCGACAAAGCATATGCTGTTGATCCTGTTGGAGTGCAAACAATTAATCCATCACCTCTGATGGTTTGTAAATAGCTACTGTCGATAAAGATATCAAGTTCGACCATATGACTTATGGCTCCTCTACTGACAACGGCATCATTAAAAGCAGGGGCATTAAAAATAGATTCTGTTCTATTCGTTCTATTTGATTTACGTAAAACTTTCACATCAAACATGTCCCTACTCTCAATTAAGCCTTCGCCTTTAATTAAGGGGGCCAAACTATCATTAAGGTTTTCAACATCAAGATCAGTGGTAAATCCTAATTTGCCTTGATTAATTCCAAGCACCTGCACCTTAGCAGATGCTAGTTGTCTGGCAACACCCAAAAGGGTGCCATCGCCTCCGAGCACTAACGCTAAATCAATGGAATTTTTAAGTGTTGCAATTGTCTCAATTTCTATAGGTTTTCCATCGATATTACTGTTTTTGTTAATAAATGAAGCCTTTGCAGTTGAGCTCTCCACAGTTACATGAATATTTGGAGCAACATTTTTAACAATGACAAAAATTTTTTCGATGATATCGAATTGGTTAGTGTTATTGGGTTTTCCAAAAATGCCAATTTTGTTTATTTTTAATTTCATGATCGAATATAAACTAAGTCCTTTAATTGCATTAAATCATATGTTAGAGAAAATCAGATAAATTATGGATGATAGATCTCGCCAATTATTAAAAGTTTTGATTCAACGGTATATTGTTGAGGGGCAACCTGTAGGCTCGAGGTCTCTCGCAAAATCCTCCCAATTAGATGTCTCCGCGGCGACGATCAGAAATGTAATGTCCGATTTGGAGAATATGGGCTTAGTTACCAGTCCTCACACGTCCGCAGGCCGTATTCCAACAACCAAGGGATTTAGGCTGTTTGTTGACAATTTATTGACTGTTAATCCTTTAAACGCCACTGAAGCGGCAATCATAGAAAAGACACTTGATGGGGACTTACCAGCAGAAGTTATATCTCATGCAGCTGACTTGTTATCGAATTTGTCCAAATTTGCTGGCGTCGTAACCACATCTAGAAAAGCATTAACATTTAGGCAAGTTGAGTTCTTACAATTGAATGAAAAAAGACTTTTGCTAATTTTGGTTACTCCTGATGGAGAAGTGCTTAATAAAATTCTAAAAGTTGAGCAAACCTACTCTCCTGAGTTATTAAATGAAGCTGGGAATTATCTAACTTTAAATTTTTCAGGTTTATCCTTTTATAAGGTGCAAGAAAAACTTGCCTCAGAACTTGAAAAATTAAGAAAAGATTTATCTGGTTTAATGCTGAAGGCTGTTGAAGAAGGAGGTGCTGTTTTAAGCGATTCTGAGGGTTCTGTAATGATTTCTGGGCAAAAGCAATTATTTAATGTTAGTGAGATTTCTGACAATGCAGACAAAATGAAAAGTGTCTATCAAATGTTTGAGCAAAAGTCTAACATAGTTAAGCTACTAGACTCTCTTCCCTCTGCTCAAGGTGTAACAATTTTTATTGGAGGTGAATCATCATTAATGCCGGAGGAGCAACTATCTTTGGTTGCATCTCCTTTTAAAGTGAAAGGTAGGGTAATTGGTACGCTAGGAGTTATTGGTCCAACGAGAATGGCATATGAGAGAGTAATACCGATTGTAGACATCACAGCTAGAGTAGTTTCCACAGCACTAAGTCAAACTGAGCTTTTTGATTCTGAAAGGAAGGTGTTTTGATACCTGTTTCTGCTAATTTAATTGGTCGTGAACCAGATTTTTATCATGATGTACCCGAGAAAACTGGAGTTTTATTGGTTAACTTAGGAACCCCGGATGAACCATCTGCGTTTGCCTTACGCAAGTATTTGAAAGAATTTTTATCAGACCCCAGGGTAGTGGAAATTCCATCTATTGTTTGGTGGCCAATTTTAAACTTTATTATTTTGACAATCCGGCCAAAAAAATCTGCCGAAAAATATGCTTCGGTTTGGACTAATGAAGGATCTCCATTAAGAGTTCATTCGGAAAAACAATTAGATAAAGTAAAAAGAAATTTGTTAGAACGAGGTATAGATGTCGAAATATTGTTAGCAATGCGTTATGGCAAAACATCTATTTCAGATTCTATAGACATACTGAGAAAAAAAAATGTGAATAAGATTTTAGTGCTCCCTCTGTACCCTCAGTTTTCTGCAAGCACAACTGCCACGGTATTTGACAAAGTTTTTGAAAAGTTAATCAAGTTAAGAAATCCTCCAGCCGTAAGGACAATAAAAAGTTTTCACGATGACCAAAATTATGTTGACAGTATTAGCAAACAAGTTTTAGATTTTTGGAAGTCTACTGCTAAGCCCGATTTATTACTTTTTAGTTTTCACGGCACACCTGTCAGGAGTCTCTATAAAGGTGATCCTTACCACTGCCATTGCTTAAAAACAGCAAGATTAATTGCTGAAAAAATCGGTTTGAGAGATGAGGAATGGAAAGTTTCTTTCCAATCAAGGTTCGGCAAAGCAGAGTGGTTGAAGCCATATACTACGCAGGTGATTAAAAATTTACCAAGAAACGGAATAAGAAGCCTTCATGTAATCTGTCCTGGTTTTGTTTCTGATTGCCTAGAGACACTTGAGGAAATTGCTATGGAGGCGAAAGACGATTTTCTCAGTGTTGGTGGGGTTGAATTCAAATATATCCCTTGTCTGAATGATAGCGCTTTGGGAATTAATATGCTCAGCGAAATAGTGATTAAAGGGTTAGCCGGTTGGCCTTCAGAACCTCACGCTCAAGAAATTTTAGATTTGAAAGAAAAACAAAAAACACTAGCTCTAAAAAAAGGAGCAACTAATTAAACAAAAATACTTGAAAATTTTAAAACAGTCCAAACATAACTATTATGTGTGCAACAAAAAAAGACCCTTATCAAGAGGTTACAGATAGCCTGAAAGCTGAAGAGAACCCTTTAGTAGGATCGCAGGTCGATTCCGCATCTTCTGAGACTTTCGGCCCCGAAAAAACCACTCATGTTGATGATTTTGAAAATATACCAAATCACGACCCTGAAAAAAGTGATGATGACATTCATCTATTGGAGCTCAAATTAACTGATGAAACTGAAAAAAATTTGCGTCTCCAAGCGGAATTAGACAATTTTAGAAAAAGATCATCCATAGAAATTTCTAATGCCTGTAAATTTGCTATTGAAGATTTTGCTCTGAATCTACTTCCTGTTGTGGATAGTCTGGAGGCCGCTCTTGGTTTGCAAGATCAATCTGAAGATCAACTAAAGTCTGGAGTAGAATTGACGCTTAAACAACTTCATCAAACATTTGAGCGTTCAGGATTGAAAATTATAGATCCAAATGTAGGAGAAAAATTTGATCCAAATCAGCATCAAGCCGTTTCTACCCTTAAAGGTGAAGAAAATGATCCACCTATTTCTTCTGGAAACATAATTAACGTATTACAAAAAGGTTATTTTCTTGCGGGGCGTGTTTTGCGCCCAGCTTTGGTCGTAGTTGCAGCTTAATTGAGGCATCTGATTTATTAATTAAAGTGTCCGCCTTTTTAATTAGGTAAAAGCAATCAGTTTTGGTTGATGAAAGGAAATTTATGTCTAAGGTAATTGGAATTGATTTAGGAACCACTAATAGTTGCGTCTCCGTGATGGAAGCTGGTCAGCCTAAAATCATTGAAAACAGTGAAGGTGCACGAACAACGCCTTCAATAATCGCCTACATGGAAGATGGGGAAATTTTGGTTGGAGCACCTGCAAAAAGGCAGGCAGTCACTAACCCTCAAAGCACTCTCTTTGCAGTCAAAAGATTGATTGGCAGAAGGTTTGAGGATAAGGAAGTGCAGAAAGATATTGACATGATGCCATTCTCAATTGTGAAGGCAGAAAATGGCGATGCTTGGGTGAACGTTAGAGACAAAAAGTTGGCCCCGCCTCAGGTATCTGCTGAGGTTTTGAGAAAGATGAAGAAAACAGCTGAAGATTATTTGGGCCATGACGTTACTGAAGCGGTCATCACTGTTCCTGCATATTTTAATGATGCGCAAAGGCAAGCAACCAAAGATGCAGGTAAAATAGCTGGTTTAGATGTCAAGAGAATCATCAACGAGCCGACTGCGGCGGCATTAGCATTTGGTCTTGATAAAAAAGCAACAAAAGATCGTAAGATCGCAGTTTATGATCTTGGTGGAGGCACTTTTGATATTTCTATCATTGAAATTGCTGACATTGATGGTGAAAAACAGTTTGAAGTTTTATCCACTAATGGAGATACTTTTTTGGGGGGGGAGGATTTCGACCAAAGAATTATAGACCATATCATAGACGAATTTAACAAACAAAATGGTGTTGATCTATCTAAAGATCCTATAGCGCTTCAGAGAATAAAGGCAGCTGCAGAAAGGGCCAAGATTGAGTTATCTTCAAGCCAACAGTCTGAGCTCAATGAGCCATACATAGCAATGTCAAATGGTGCTCCTGTTCATTTGACTTCAAAACTCACAAGGGCAAAGCTTGAATCACTTGTTGGCGACTTGATCAGTAGAAGTATTACTCCGTGTGAAACAGCACTTAAAGATGCAGGTTTATCACCCAACGAAATTGATGATGTAATTCTTGTTGGAGGTATGACAAGAATGCCAAAAGTTCAAGATGCAGTTAGAGATTTTTTTGGTAAAGACCCTAGAAAAGATGTAAACCCCGATGAGGCAGTTGCTGCAGGTGCTGCAGTCCAAGGCGCAGTACTATCAGGAGATAGAACTGATGTTCTTTTACTCGATGTTACTCCCTTGTCACTTGGTATTGAGACTTTAGGGGGCGTAATGACAAAAATGATTCAAAAAAATACGACTGTACCAACTAAGTATTCTCAAGTTTTTTCTACCGCAGAGGATAATCAACCCGCGGTTACAGTTAAGGTCTTTCAAGGTGAGAGGGAAATGGCTTCCGCTAACAAGGTTTTGGGGGAATTTAATCTAGAGGGTATTCCTCCGGCCGGAAGAGGCACACCACAAATAGATGTTACTTTTGATATAGATGCCAACGGCATATTGCATGTTTCCGCAAAAGACAAGGCCAGTGGAAAGGAAAATAAAATAACAATTAAAGCTAATTCTGGCCTTTCTGAGGATGAGATAAACAAAATGGTTGCCGATGCTGAAGCAAACGCTGAGGAGGATAAAGTAAGACTTGACTTGATCAATGCTAAAAATTCAGGCGAGGCGATGATTCATTCTGTAAAAAAATCATTGGAAGAGCATGGTGAAAAATTAGCTGATGATGAAAAAAAACAAATTGAAGAGGCATTAAAAGAGGCTGAGGCTGTAATGATCAAAGACGACAAAGCCCAAATTGAGGCTAAAACAGAAAACCTTATGAAGGCCTCTCAAAAACTAGGAGAAATGGCTTATTCGGAGGGACAAACCCCTGGTGATTCACATACAAACAACGAGGATAAGCCAGATAATTCTGACAATAATGAAAATGGTGGAGTTGACACAAAACCGAATGCCCCTGACGATGTTGTTGATGCTGACTTTAAAGAAGTTAAACGTGGTTAAATTCGGATCTTTCTAAATGGCTAAAAGTGATTACTATGAATTACTGAATGTTGCAAAAAATGCAAGTGATAGTGATATAAAAAAATCATATAGAAAATTAGCTATGAAATATCATCCTGATAGAAATCCGGGGGATAAGTCTGCTGAATCAAAATTTAAAGATATCAAAGAGGCATATGAAGTTTTATCAGACCCGGAGAAAAGAGGAGCCTATGACAGGTTTGGACATGCCGGGGTAAATCAAAGTCCGGGCGGTGGCCAAGGACCAGGAGATTTTTCTGGATTTGCAGATGCATTCGGTGATATTTTTGGAGACATCTTTGGCGGTGGTGGAAACGCGAGGGGCTCGTCTGGACAGAGAAATGGTGCATTTCGGGGTTCGGATCTAAGATATTCCCTTGAGATATCTCTTGAAGAGGCATCTAATGGGCTCTCTACTGAAATTAGGGTTCCTTCATGGCAGTCATGTAGCACATGTGGTGCGACAGGTTGCAAGCCAGGAACTAAACCTGAAACTTGTGGAACATGTTCAGGACAAGGGCAAGTCAGAATGCAACAAGGGTTTTTTTCAATACAACAAACCTGTCCCAAATGTAGAGGGGCAGGCAGAAGTATAAAAAGCCCCTGTCAGATATGTTCTGGAGCTGGAAGAGTAAAGAAAAACAAAACTCTTGAAGTCAGTATTCCTGCGGGAATAGATAACGGTATGCGCATTAGATCTGCTGGAAATGGTGAACCAGGTCAAAATGGAGGCCCTACGGGCGATCTGTATGTTGAAATAACAGTTAAACCTCACCATGTTTTTCAAAGAGACAATGACGATTTGCACTGTGAGGCACCAATCAGTTTTTCCCGTTCGGCTCTCGGAGGTTCAATTGATGTCCCTACACTTAATGGTAGAGCTAGTTTTGATATTCCGGAGGGGACTCAAACAGGTAAGACATTTCGATTAAGAGGAAAAGGCATTAAAAATGTTAGATCAGGAGTTCAAGGTGATCTATTTTGTCATGTAGTGATAGAAACTCCCGTCAAATTATCCCAAGTTCAAAAAGATTTGTTAAAAGAGTTTGAAAATTCAATCGAAGTTAACAAAGATAGGCACAACCCTCATAGTAAAAATTGGATGGATAAGGTGAAAGAGTTTTTTGTTTAACCTCGTTTGTTTTAAGCTAAGCATAAACTTTATGCTTGAATTCGCATAATTTATTTATTGTGCAATTCTCACACAATGGTTTTCGTGCTTTGCAGACATATCTACCGTGCAAAATTAGCCAATGGTGTGCATTTCTTTTAAAAATTTTAGGGGTATTTTTTTCTAATTTTTTTTCAACCATGTCAACTGAATTGCCGGTTGCAAGTTTGGTCCGATTGGCAACTCTAAAAACATGAGTATCGACGGCAATCAACTCCCATCCAAAATAAGTATTTAAAATTACATTTGCTGTTTTTCTGCCGACTCCAGGAAGTTTTTGCAGTAAGTCTCTGTTTTCAGGGATTATACTATCGTGTTGATTTACTAAAATTTTGCAAGTAAAAATTATATTTTTTGCTTTATTTCTGAATAATCCAATGTGCTTGATTTTTTCGCGTAATTTTTTTTCTCCAAGTTTTATCAGGCCCTCGGGAGTATTTGCTATTTTGAAGAGTTCGCCTGTGACATTATTTACTGCCACATCTGTGGTTTGTGCTGAAAGAATTACAGCTATTAGTAGTTCGAAAGCTGAGCTGTAAATCAGTTCTGTCTTTGGATTAGGTCTTTGAAGTGAAAAAACACTATATATTGCTTGTCTTTTTTCATAGTTCATTTTTTATGTATTTTTTTTTCAAATTGTCCAAGTGGTTCATTGATGGAGTAGAAATTTGATTTTTAAGTTGATTATTTTTTTTCCTTTCAAATTTTAGGCGGCTATTCTCAGCTCTTTTTTTGTTCCATGATAGTTTCAGAGGTCGATCGATAATTTTTATGCAATCCACAGGGCATGGGGAAATACATAACTCACATCCTGTGCATTCTTCTTTTATTATTGTGTGCATGAATTTGAATGCACCAGCTATTGCATCGACTGGACATGAAGGAATACACAAACCGCATCCGATGCACTCAACCTCATCAATAAAAAGCAATTTCGGTTCAGAGGGCGTTCCGCACTGCGGGTTGATAGGTTTTTTTTCGAGGCCCATATAGTCGGCTAGCTTTTCCATCAAAGTATTACCGCCCGGCGGACATCTATTGATATCTTCTTTCTCGAAAAATATAGCCTCGGCATATGGTTTACAGTCAGAGTACCCACACCTCTTACACTGTGTTTGGGGAAGCATGTTGTAAATTTTGTCGAATTTTTTCATATCAATAAAAAATTAACTGACTACCAATAATTCTCAACTGCAATTTCTCCATCATTATCTCTCCTGTTGGCAATAAATCCCATATTTTTTAGTATGTTTCTGGTATCTNGAATCATGTTTGGATTACCGCAAATCATNACTTTAGATTTTTTTGGTAANAAATTACAATTAGCTAATTTTTCTAATTCTCCATTAGAAAGCATTAATGTAAACCTTTTTTTTGTAGNTTNATANTTTATTGACTCACCATTTACCAAACCGTTTAAGGGGGTTATTTCTTGAGTTAGGATGGGCAAATACGTTAATTTTCTTTTTATTTCGACAGACTTAAAAATAATTTCTTTATTTAAAAACTCAGTGTAGCGATTAAGATTTTGAGAGTCCCTTAAACTGTGTATCAAGTTAACTCTGCTGATGTTTTTTAAACCTGGAAAATTTTTGATTATTGAAAGATAAGGAGCTATGCCACTTCCCGTTGCAAATAGCCAAAGATCTTGAACATCTCGAAATCTATCTAAAGTCAAAAAACCATAGTTTTTATTGTCCAAAAACAATATATCTCTCGATCTTAACTCGTTCACATTTTTACTAAATTCGCCACTTTTTCCCAATAATATCAAAAATTCAAGAAATTTATCATTGGGGCTTGAAGTTAATGATTGGGCTCTCCAAACCAAGTTTTCATTTTTAATTCCATTAAGAGTTTTTGCTGCTATTCTTGCGAATTGTCCTGCGTTAAAAATGAAGCACTCAGGCCGACTTGTTCTTAAGTAAACAAGATTATTGGACCAATTTTTGACTTTTATTATCTTAATTGGTGTTGTTTTTTTAGGTGTCAAAAAACTTTTCTTTTTTTTAATAAATAAAAAAATTATAAGAAATAATTCAACTATCTTCTAATAATTCCCTTTTGTCTTTTATAGTAGCCCAGTGGTCTGCATCTTCACTTTTATCTTCCATTGCAGAAATGGTTTCCCATTTTTGAGAAAGTTCAGCATTTAATTCTATGAACATTTCTTGGCCCTCAGGAACATCTTCCTCTGCGAAGATTGCTTCTACAGGACATTCGGGAATACAAACTGCACAATCAATACATTCTTCAGGGTCAATTACAAGAAAATTAGGCCCGGCCTTGAAACAGTCAACTGGACAAACATCAACACAATCGGTGTAACGACATTTAATACAACTTTCAGTAACAACATGCGTCATTTTTAGTCCACTAAAATTATAAGCCAAAATTAGCAAACGCAATCTTAATTAAAAATTAAAATTGCTTAGATTGCTAGTGGCAAGTTTTTAAAATATTTACCTATTTTTATTAGATTATCATGGAAACCATCATTTTTTTTATAAACTTGTTAATTTTGGTCTTATTTGATAACATGGAGAGCTTTAAAAAAATCCTGTGCCACTAAAGTTTAGGGCGCATTTCCAAAGGAGTTTCTATGTCAGAAGTTGTCCAAAATACCCTCTCAACAATGAGGCATTACGAGCTCGTTTTGCTCGTTCATCCCGATCAAAGTGAGCAAGTCCCGGGTATGATTGAGAGATACAGTGCAATAGTTACAAATAAAGGTGGGAAAGTCCATAGAGTTGAGGATTGGGGAAGAAAACAACTCGCTTACCCAATTGTTAAGGTGGCTAAAGCTCATTACATACTTTTAAATATCGAATGCGGCCAGCCAGAGATAGAAGAGCTTGAACATTCGTTTAGGTTCAACGATGCTGTTATCAGGCATCTTTGCATTAGAAACAATTCTGCTCCAACTGGTCCATCACCAATGATGATTTCAGTTCAAAAAGAAACAGAAAAACAATCTGTATCTAATAAACCTACAAACTAATATTTGTTGTAAAACTTTATAATTATTTCTATTGAGGAAAAAAAATGGCTTTTAAATCAGGGGGAAAATCAGGTGACAAAAGGCGTGGAAGAAGACAAAATCAAACTGCCCTTTTTAAAAGAAAACGCGTTTGCAGGTTTTCTGGTTCAAATCCAGAAACAGTGGACTATAAAAATATTGACATGCTCAAAGACTTTGTTTCTGAGACAGGAAAAATAATTCCCGCTAGAATAACTGGAACCACTGCCAAATATCAGCGCCAACTTACGACTGCAGTCAAAAGAGCCAGATTTTTAGCCTTATTGTCTTTTACTGATAACCACTAAATGGGAGTTTCTTAATGCAAGTTATTTTGTTAGATAAAATTTCTAAATTGGGTAATCTTGGTGAGGTCATTCGAGTAAGAGACGGTTATGCGAGGAATTTTTTAATTCCTCAGGGACTTGCAAAAAGAGCTACTCAAGCGGCAGTTGCAGAATTTGAATCACGTCGAAATGAATTAGAGAAACTGGCTGAAAAAAAACTTCTTGAAGCGAAGAAAATCGAATCTGGCCTTAAAGGTAAATCAATTGACATTATTCAAAAAGCTGGAGTTGATGGAAGATTATTTGGATCAGTTACTAGCCAAGATATTGTTGATAATATACTCAAAGAAGGAATTACTATTTCCAGGTCTCAAATATCATTCAAAGACGGTCCAATAAAGTCTCTAGGACAACATTTGGCGAGAATTGCAATTCACAGTGAAATTACAGTTGAATTAGTAGTGAATGTAATTTCTGAGAATCAAGAAAACTCTTAGGAGCGTGAGATGACGGTGTCTGCACCTCAGGCACTACAACTTAAATTACCCCCGCATTCTATTGAAGCAGAAGCCGCCGTTCTGGGTTCCCTCATGTTAGACAATGCTTCCTGGGAGAAAGTTGGGGATTTAATCACCTCTTCTGATTTTTACAAAGCTGAACACAAACTTATTTTTCAGAGTGTTGTCAGACTTTTAGAACAAAACAAGGCTGCTGATGTAGTTACTGTTTTCGAGTCATTAAAGTCTTCTGGCCAGGAAATTAATGCTGGAGGAATTGAGTATCTAAACTCCATAGCTCAATCTAGCCCTGCTGTTTCTAATATCAAGGGTTATGCAGAGATAATTAGGGATCAATCAATTTTACGAAGATTAGTTAGTGTAAGTGAGGAAATCTCAACTATGGCTTTAGGTTCAAATCGAAAAGAGACAAGAGCAATTTTGGATGAGGCCGAAGCAAAAATATTTAAAATTAGCGAGGATAGATCAAGGGGAAATTCAGGTTTAAAAGATTTTGACCAGTTACTGACACATGTGACTAAAAAAATAAGTGATTTGTATGAAAATCCAAATCCTAGCGACGTTACCGGTATTCCTAGTGGATTTCTTGATTTGGACCAAAAAACAGCAGGTATGCATCCGGGTGACCTTATCATAATTGCTGGAAGACCAAGTATGGGCAAAACATCACTAGCCATCAATATTGCAGAATATGTTGCAATTGATCATGGTTTGCCTGTAGCTGTTTTCTCAATGGAGATGGCCGCTGAGCAGTTAGTTATAAGGATGCTGTGCTCTCAAGGCAAAATTGATGCGCAAAGAGTGAGAACTGGTAAATTATCTCAAGACGATTGGGATCGATTGATGAGTGCAAACGCTAGTATGAAAAATGCAGCTATTCATATTGATGAAAGTGCAGGAATAAACCCTCTGGAAATTCGTTCACGGGCAAGGCGTTTAAAAAGACTGACTGGCGGATTAGGTTTAGTAATAGTTGATTATTTACAATTAATGAGTGCCTCTGGTGATGGTGAAAATAGAACAACTGAGATTTCTGAAATCACTAGGTCTTTGAAAGGCTTAGCTAAAGAGTTAGAGTGTCCTGTGATTGCATTGTCACAGTTAAATAGAACAGTTGAACAACGAACTGATAAAAGACCGGTTATGTCTGATTTGCGAGAAAGTGGTTCAATTGAACAAGATGCTGATGTTATTTTGTTTATTTACAGAGATGAAGTCTATAGACCAGAGACTGCTGAAAAAGGTATTGCTGAAATAATTATCAGCAAACAAAGAAATGGACCAATCGGAACGATAAGACTTACTTTTTTAGGAGAATTTACTAGGTTTGAAAATTACTCATCGGTTCCTTGATGACACCACTGACTCCATGAACCAACAAATAATGAACTTCCGATCAAACCTGCTGACTCCATTGCAACAAGATTATGGCATGCGGNTATTCCTGATCCACAGGTATGAACTACTGAAGTTGGGTATTTATCAATGAGTAAATTTTCAAATTCTTTTCTTAATTCTTTTGAAGGTTTAAATTTGCCATTTTNATCCAGATTTTCNGTGAAAGGCCGGTTTATAGCTCCTGGAATGTGACCAGCTTTTGGGTCTATCGTTTCAATTTCCCCTNTAAATCTTTCCNCAGCTCTTGCATCAATNAGGGTNAAAATTTCTTGATTTGATCCATTTTTTACCCAACTCTTTATACTCTCAATCTTCCATTCAGTAGTTAGTGTTGGTCTAATTGATAAACTTCCATTGAATTTCTTTTCAACTGACTCTGTAGATAATTCGCCATTTTCAGAGACCCACGCCCGAATACCTCCNTTTAGAACCCCGCAATTNGAATGTCCAATCCATTTGCACATCCACCAAAAGCGTGAAGCAAAGATACCTCCGGAATCATCTAAACCAACTATCAGGCTATTCTCTTTCGCTCCATAACTGTTCAAAAGTTTTANAAAAGAGCTTTTAGAGGGTAGTGGGTGCCTGCCAAAAGATAAAGGATGCTCTTTAGTGCAGAGATCATTTTCTACATCCAAAAAAAAAGATTTTGGGATATGGCCTTTAAGATAGTCTAGTTTGCCTTTTTTTGGATCAAAGAGATCGAATCTACAATCGACTAAAATTAGGTTTTTAGCTTGAGTGTTTAGCTCTGAGACATTGATTATGGGATTCATTAAATTTCCGTTTTTAGATTGTATAAGCCATTGCAATTTTGACTTAAGTATTTGTAAAAATGTGGAATACCNGCCTCAAGTANGTCNTGGTACGGACCATTTTCATTAAGATTTTTTTGAGCAAGAATGTTCCTTCCNCTATCAATTCTGATTGCAATTTCATCATCCTCTAGAACTGTTTCATTGTATGCATTTTGTTGGTTTTTTATGAATTCTTTTTCAAACAAAGCCACATCCTCTGAGTAGTAAAATTCAGTTATATTTAGTGTTTTATCAACTGCCAATGGATGTATGGTACTGATTACAATGGTTTCTGGATACCACTCAACCATTATATTTGGGTATATTAACATCCATATTGCCCCGAATTTTGGAGGTTTTTTTCCTAAAGATTTAATAACCGAATCATTCCATTTTCGATAAGTGGGGGTAGTTGGTTTATTTAAATCGGACAAACCTACNGCTTGGACACTAAATTGTTTTTCAAAATGCCAAGAAAGATTATTGCAATTTACAAAACTTCCTAAACCTGGATGAAAGGCTTCAACGTGATAATCATCCAAATACACCTCAACAAATGTCTTCCAATTGTAATTACAAATGTGAGTGTTGATATTGCTGAAAACAAATCTATCAAAATTAAAGTAATCAGCAAACGGGTTTTTTTTCAAAATTGAATTAATTTGAGATTCTTTTTCGAATAACAGTCCATTCCAGTTGAAGAGAGGAGTTCTTTCAAGATGTTTGTGTGGAGGATGCGTAAAATGAGGTGTTCCAATCAATTCACCAGAGAGGTTGTATGTCCAACGGTGTAAGGGACATACTATGGAATTAACTTTTCCTTTTCCCTCAAGTATGGTGGCTTGACGATGTTTACAAATGTTGGAAATTAGAACAATTTCATCATTATTTCGAACTAGTGCTCTGCTGTGTTTCTCATGAGTTAGAGTTATAAAATCCCCAGAATCAGGAACCATTAATTCGTGCCCGATATACCTTGGCGAGTTTTGAAAACATGAATTTAGCTCAAATTCTAAAAATTTCTTATTGGAATAGGCTTTACTCGGAACTATATTTTGATATTTACTTGTCTCTTCGATCANATCTGTTAATAACCCCAAGATATTTTTTCAGCAAACGAATTAAATGTTGCGAATATTTTATCAACAAGCAGTTAATATGTTTATTAAACNTGTTTAAAAAATTTAATTTTATATTGNATTAAAAATTTAAGGTAAATATGAAAAGCANTGAAAATCAAAAAAAATCAAATAAAAATAAAAACAAAGAGCCAAAAGATAACACTCCCGAAATCAATACCCTATCNTTTGAGGATTGTCTCCAAAAAGTTGAAACTTTATCGGATGAGTTGGAGTCCGGAGGATTGATGTTAAGTGATGCACTTCAAAAATATAAATTAGCTGTGGCTATAATGGATAGAGCGAAAGAGTTGTTAACCACTGCAAGAGACGANCTACAGATAATCGATGANCTTGGCGAGAAAACAATNTCTAATCAAGAAATCTTAAATAAATAAACTTANAATAATTCAAATTACTATGAATGATCGAAATTGGATTGAGCATAATTATGAATTGATAAACAGCAGATTATATTCTGCTATTCATAATTTTTCNTNCAGCTATGANTTCACAGACGAAGTCGTCAATGGTGTTGTACCAAAAATAATGAGAAATTTTTGGGATGCTATTGAGTATTCTTTAATGGGAGGAAAAAGAATTCGTGGTCTTTTGGTTATAGCGTCTGTTCAGGCAGCTAGTGGAAAAATCTTAGATAAACGAACACTTCAAACGGAAATCGAAAAAGATTTCTTTAATCTTGTTCTTGACGCAGCAGCGGCAATAGAGTCTATTCACGCTTTTTCCTTGGTTCATGATGATTTGCCTTGTATGGATGACGATGAATTAAGAAGAGGCCTTCCATCCTGTCATGTTAAATTTGGCCAACCAATTGCTTTATTGGTTGGTGATGCGTTACAGACTATGAGTATGCAAATTTTAACCTCAAGTAAAGGATTTGAGTCAAGAAGACTGAACTTGATTAAAAATCTTGCAACTGCAACCGGAGCCAATGGAATGGCTGGAGGTCAAGTTGTTGATATAAAAGTTGTTGGAAAAAAAATTAAACTTGCTGATCTCGAGTTCATGCATAGTATGAAAACTGGAGCTCTTTTTGAGTCAGCGATTGAAATGGGTTTAATAATAGCTGACAAAAAAAACAGATTAGAGGACTGTGAACTAAAAAATTTCGCTAGATTTCTCGGTTTAGCATTTCAAGTAGTTGATGATATCTTAGACAAAACAGGTAAAGAAGAAGTTTTAGGAAAAAAAATTGGAAGAGATCACGATTTGCAAAAACCAAACTTTGTTGAATTAATGGGCATAACAAAAGCACAAAAATATGCTGATAAATTACTGTCAAACGCTTTAAAGTCAATCGAAAAAGTAG
Source organism: Betaproteobacteria bacterium TMED41 (assembly GCA_002167365.1). Classification (GTDB taxonomy): domain Bacteria; phylum Pseudomonadota; class Gammaproteobacteria; order Burkholderiales; family Burkholderiaceae_A; genus UBA7377. Next base: position 54,153 of record NHCU01000044.1, read on the forward strand.
ATACAAGTGCTGATCCGCTGAGAACGCTTGCTGAAAAATTAACTTACCGTGAAAATTAAAAAGAAAAAGGTCAGAATAGCGTATGAAATTACTTGATTCGATTCAATCACCGTCACAGTTAAAAAATTTTAATCGTCATGAACTTAAACAATTATCTTCTGAGTTAAGAGAGTTTATTTTAAATTCTGTATCCAAAACTGGTGGGCACTTGTCTTCAAATCTGGGAACCGTTGAACTAACAGTTGCATTACATTATGTTTTTAATACCCCTAAGGATAGGTTGGTTTGGGATGTCGGCCACCAAAGTTATCCACACAAAATTCTAACAGGAAGAAAAGAGTTGATGCCAACATTAAGAAAAGTAGATGGTCTTTCTGGTTTTCCCAGTAGAGAGGAGAGTGAATATGATGCATTTGGTACAGCCCATTCATCAACTTCTATTTCAGCCGTTCTTGGAATGGCTGTTGGTGCAAAAGTAACTCGAGAAAATATTGGTGAAAATAGAAGACGTCATATTGCTGTAATAGGTGATGGTGCTATGAGTGCCGGTATGGCATTCGAGGCTCTTAATAATGCGGGAAATGGAAACAAGGACTTAGATTTACTTGTTATTTTGAATGATAATGAGATGTCTATCTCGCCTCCTGTGGGAGCATTAAGTAGTTACTTGGCTAGACTTTTAACAGGAAAAATTTACTCTAGAGCTCGAGAATTCAGTAAACAATTTTTAAGTGTAATGCCACCAGTTTTAGAAATGGCAAAAAAATTAGAGGGGGGTGCCAAAGGTCTCTTAACACCAAGTACTTTATTTGAAGAATTTGGTTTTAATTATTTTGGTCCTGTTAATGGACATGATCTTGATGCGATGATTCCAGCTCTTCAAAATCTTAGAGCCCTTAAGGGGCCACAGTTTTTACATGTAGTTACCAGAAAGGGCCAAGGCTACGGGAAAGCTGAAAAGGACCCAATTCTTTACCATGGTCCTGGTAGTTTTGACCCTAAGGTTGGGGTATTGCCCTCTAAAATACCAAAAAAAACAACATATTCAAAAGTATTTGGCGATTGGCTATGCGATGTAGCGAGTAAGGATTCAGAAGTTGTTGGAATAACTCCGGCAATGCGAGAGGGTTCAGGAATGTTGAAATTTGCAAATCTTTTTCCGGATAGATATTTTGATGTTGGAATAGCTGAACAACATGCTGTAACCTTTGCTGCTGGACTGGCCTGTGAGGGATTGAAACCTGTAGTTGCAATATACTCTACTTTCCTTCAGCGAGCTTATGATCAATTGATTCACGACGTTGCTTTGCAAAAATTACATGTAGTTTTTGCTATTGACAGGGCTGGTTTGGTAGGTGCTGACGGTGCTACTCACGTAGGAGCCTATGACTTTAGCTATTTAAGATGTATTCCTAACATGATAGTTATGACGCCTAAAGATGAATTGGAGTGTAGTAGGATGCTTACAACTGCACTTGAATGTGATGGTCCTGTCGCTGTAAGGTACCCCCGAGGTTCAGGGCCAGGAACGCCATTGGATGGTGATGCATTGAAACCAATAGAAGTAGGAAAAGCTGAAAAATGCATGGATTTTGTTCACGACAAAACTGGTTTGATTGCCGAAAAACAATCGAGAGTTGCACTTTTAGCATTTGGATCTATGGTCCAGCCATGTTTGGAGGTAGGTAAGTTGTTGAATGCAACTGTGGTTAACATGCGATTTGTAAAACCGATTGATTTAAACATGCTTAAGAGAGTTGCTGAAAACCACGGCATTTTAGTTACTGTCGAAGAACATGTAAAAATGGGGGGGGCAGGATCCGCCTGCATGGAAGCTTTATCCAATGTTAATTTTCCTGATGCTGATGCCCCTAAGTTTTTACACTTGGGCTTACCTGACAAAAATATTGATCACGGAGATTGCGACACTCTTTTAAAAAGAGAGGGATTGGACCCTTTTGGAATTAAGCAATCAGTTGAAAAATTTGTAAAGGAAATTACTAAAAATTAATCTCTAAAATTATCAAATTTCAATGGTAGATTGTTAAATTCTTTCTTTAATAATGAAATTGCATTTTGCAAAACATCTCTTTTTGAACCTGAAACTCTGACTACATCACCTTGAATGGAACTTTGAACTTTTAACTTTGAAGTTTTTGTAGTTTTAACGATTTTTTTGGCGTCATCAATTTGAATACCATTCATGATTGAGATATTTTGTTTTACTTTGTCACCTGAAATCTTTGAAATTTCGCCTAAATGAAGTAATTTGGTATCAATATTTCTCTTTCCAAATTTGCTATATACGATTTCTTTGATTTGGGAAAGTTGAAAATCACTGTCCCCAATGCATACAATTACCTCATCAATAAAACTTATCTCGGCACTTGTTCCTTTGAAGTCGAATCTGTTTTTTACCTCCTTAGAGCACTGCTCCAAAGCATTTTTTAATTCGGTCATATCAGCTTTAATTGAAATATCAAATGAAGGCATTTTTAAATATATCCTTTCATGGCTTGGGTATTTTTTGAAAAAAAATTAATTTCTTTTGGCTGTCCTTAATCTTAATGAATTTATTTTGATAAAACCCTCTGCATCTTTTTGATTATAAGCACCATCATCATCTTCAAAAGTAGATATTTTCCGGTTGTATAGGGAACTTGGGGAGAAACGTGACCTTATGATTACATTTCCTTTATGAAGCCTCACTATAACTGATCCACTAACATATTCCTGAGAATAATCAATTAGCTTTTGAATAGCATGCCTCTCAGGCGACCACCAGTAGCCATTGTAAATTAACCTTGCATATCTCGGCATAAGATCGTCTTTTAAATGAGCAACCTCTTTGTCCAGCGTAATTGATTCGATGGCTCTGTGAGCTTTTAATAAGATAGTCCCCCCGGGTGTTTCATAACATCCCCGAGATTTCATTCCTATATATCTGTTTTCAACAAGGTCCAATCTTCCGATTCCGTGCCTGCCCCCAATCTTATTCAATAGCGATAACAATTCATGAGGCTTAAATTTTGTATCATTAATTGAGATAGGATCTCCATGTTTGAAGGTAATTTTAATATCTTCAGGCTTTGCCGGTGTCTTTTCAATTGGATTAGTTATTCTCCATAAACCCTTCTCAGGAGGTGGAGAGGACATATTTTCTAATTCACCTCCTTCATATGAGATGTGGAGCAAATTGGCATCCATGGAAAATGGAGTATCACCTTTTCTCTTTTTAAAATCGACAGGGATTTTGTGTTTATCAGCATAAGTTATTAACTTTTCTCTTGATGTTAGATCCCACTCTCGCCATGGAGCTACAACTTTTATGTTTGGAAAAAGGCTATACGCACCAATTTCAAACCTAACTTGGTCATTGCCCTTGCCAGTCGCACCGTGAGATATAACGTTGGTTTTTTCTTTTTTTGCTATTTCGACCAAGTGTTTTGCAATCAGTGGCCTTGCAATAGAGGTACCTAGAAGATATTCACCCTCATAAACCGTGTTTCCTCGAAACATAGGGAATACAAAATCCCTAACAAATTCCTCTTGTAAATCCTTAATGTAAATTTTTTTTACCCCAAGCTGGAGGGCTTTTTCTTTTGCTGGATTTAACTCCTCACCTTGACCAATATCGGCAGTAAAGGTCACGACCTCGTAACCATGGTGATCCTGAAGCCATTTTAAAATTACAGATGTATCAAGTCCCCCAGAATAAGCTAATACAACTTTCTTTTTTTTCTTCATAAATTCTTTTCGCCCAGTAATAAAAATTCCATAAGTGCTTTTTGTGTGTGAAGACGATTTTCTGCTTCGTCCCAAACTACTGACTGAGTGCCGTCGATAACTTCACTCTCAACTTCTTCTCCCCTGTGGGCAGGTAAACAATGCATGAAAAGGGCATCATTGGAAGCTAATGACATTTTCTTTTGGGTCACTTTCCAGTCTTGGAAAGCATCTAATCTTTGTTCATTTTCCTGCTCGTATCCCATACTTGTCCAAACATCTGTTGTTATAAGGTGTGCATTAGCACATGCTTCGGAAGGGTCTTCAAAATAATTAACATTTTCGTTCAATTTGTGGTCAGCAAAATATTTGGGCGGACAAGAAATACACAAGTTGAAGTTTAGTAACTCGGCTGCTTCCATCCAAACATTACATACATTATTGACGTCACCTATCCAAGCTATTTTTTTCCCCTCAATTGAATTTCTGTATTCTGTAAATGTAAAAATATCTGCAAGAATTTGGCAAGGATGATATTGGTTAGTGAGTCCATTTATAATTGGCACTTTCGAGTTATCAGCGAATTTTTTTATGTTTTCTTGCTCGAAAGTTCTAATCATAACCAAATCACACATACGGGAAATAACTTTGGCAGAATCCTCTATTGTTTCTCCTCTTCCAAGCTGAGTATCACGGGTATTTAAATAAATTGCTGAACCTCCCATTTGTCTCATTCCTGACTCAAATGATAAACGAGTTCTAGTTGATTGCTTTTCAAAAATCATTACTAAAATTTGGTCCCTTAACGAAAAGATTTTTTTTTGGATTTTGAAATCGTGTTTAATTTGTTCTGTTCTTTTAAACAGGTAAAGTAACTCTGTTTTATTAAGATCAGATAATTTTAAAAAATGTCGCATGTAATTATTTAATAGATTAGTTGTTTACCAAAAATTTTTTTATCAAAATTACTAGCTTATCAGTCAATACTTCTACTTCATCTTTAGAGATTATTAGAGGGGGAAGAAGTCGTATAACATTTGATTCTGTGACATTAATTAATAAGCCGTCCTCAATTGCGTCTCTAGCTAAGTTTTTACATGGTTTTATTAGTTCTATGCCTATCATAAGCCCACGCCCACGAATTTCAACTATTCCTTCAATATCGCTTAGTGAATTATTAAGGTTATCGAGAATCTGTTTTCCACGAATTTTTGCATTTTCTAACAGATTTTCCTTTTCAATAATTTCTAAAGTTTCAATTCCTGCTCTCATTGCTAATGGATTTCCGCCAAATGTAGTTCCATGACTTCCAGGTTCAAGCAAGTTGCCAGCTAATTCACTTGTCATAACTGCCCCAATCGGTATTCCTGATCCTAGCCCTTTTGCAAGTGGCACTACATCAGGAAGTATATTTTCCCATTGATATGAAAACCACTTACCAGTTCGTCCTATTCCACATTGAACTTCGTCTAACATTAACAACCAATTATTTTTTGTACATATTTCTCTAATTTTAGTCAGAAATTTTTCTTGGGGTATGTTTATACCGCCTTCCCCCTGAATGGTCTCTAAAAAAAGTGCACTTATATCTCGATTTGCTCTCGAAATTTGGTCGATAGAGTCAATACTATTTAATGGAATGCGAATAAAACCCTCCAATAATGGTTCAAATCCTCTCTGTATTATTGGGTTCGCAGAAGCTGAAATTGTTGCAATTGATCTGCCATGAAACGATTTTTCAAAAACGATGATTTTGGGTTTTGCATACCCAAGTTTTTTGCCGTGTCTTCGGGCAATTTTAATAGCCGCCTCGTTAGCTTCAAGTCCAGAGTTACAAAAGAAAACTAAATCCAATGCGGAGAGCTTGGAAAGTTTATGAGCTAATTTTTCTTGCAAGGGAATTCCATACAAATTAGAAGTATGAATTAATTTTGTAATTTGCTCGGATAAGGCCATAGTAAATCTGGGATGACAATGTCCAAGAGTATTAACTGCAATTCCGGACAAAGCATCCAAATATTTTTTACCTTTCTCATCGTATAACCAACAACCCTCACCTCGCACCATAGAAACACCGAACCTTGAATAGGTTTTCATAATCGCAGAAGTTTTTAGAGTGCTCATTTTTGCTTTATATTAGTTAGTGAGTGAAATAAAAAAAAGCTAGTTTATAAATTTTTAATTTATTTTAATGATTGCTGGTTTAAAATAAATATTTTAGTGAATTTAATTAATCTTTTGAAAAATTATCCCGATCAATTTTATATTTTTGGCAAGACAGTCGGTGGGAAAAAGTTTAGACCAAGCGATTGGGCCGAGAGATTCTGTGGTGTTTTATCGTCATATAGGCCAGAAAACGCAAGCAACAGTAATTTAAATTTAAGAAGTTTAAGTTATTCCCCGTATGCTCATCCTCAAAACCTCAATGGTGAAAAAGTTGTATTCATAAGTAGAGAAATCGAAAAAATCGAACCTTTAGCGTGGAAATTTATCATCTCATTCATTAATGATAACAAACTTACTTTTGCAGAGAAAGAATTTAAAGTTGAAATCACTGATTCAAAAGATCTGAAAGTAAATATCCGCAGGGTTTAAATATTTTTGATAGCAACAGGAAAAATTCATAAAAAATTTATCTTCAGTTCAACGAATTGAAAATATTATTTTCAATTTCCTCAATAGTTCCTTGACCAGATACAGAAACAAACTTTGGAGCCTCTTCGTCCTCTTGCCACCAAGATTTATAAAATCTGATCAAGGGTTTAGTTTGATTGTGATATACCTCTAGCCTTTTTTTTACTGTTTCCTCGTTGTCATCTTCCCTTTGAACTAAAACCTCTCCTGAAACATCGTCAATGTTTGGCCTTTGGGGTGGTTTGTTTGAAATATGGTAAACACGGCCACTGCCTGGGTGAACTCTTCTTCCGGAGATTCTACTTATAATTTCACTATCTTTAACGTTAATCTCCACAACCGCATTTAAAATAACTTTTGCTTCTCTCAATGCCATTGCTTGAGGTATCGTTCTCGGGAAACCGTCAAATAAGTATCCATTAATGCAATCCGATTTACAAACTCTATTGAGTACAAGTTTAATGATAAGTTGATCATCAACTAATTTGCCCGAATCCATTATTTTTTTTGCAGATTTTCCCAATTCGGATGAACTTTTGATTTCGGACCTAAGCATATCACCAGTAGAAATTTGAGGGATCTTAAATTTGTTACAAATTGTTTCAGCTTGCGTGCCTTTTCCAGCACCTGGTGGGCCGAGTAAAATCATTCGCATTTAAATATCCCCTTTAATTTTATTTTTTTGTAGCATGGTTCTTATTTTAATTAAGTCCTGTTCCGTATCAACACCGATAGCAGGCTCTTGCGTTTCAATCATAACCTTGATATTTTTTTTGTACCACAGCCATCGTAATTGTTCTAATTTTTCATGAAGTTCCAATTGGCAAGGACCCCACGAAACAAAATTTTTTAAATCACTAACTTGAAAACTGTATATGCCTAGATGACGTAAATATGTATTTTGAATTTCAGCCGAGGATTTACCTATTAATGAACCTATACTTTTTCTATAGTCTTCCCTTTGATGGGGGATAACAGATCTTGAAAAATACATAGCTTCATTTTGATGATTGATAACTACTTTTACGCAATTTGTATTATCAACATGACTGATGTCAGTGATTGGAGTCGCAACTGTTGCAACACATACATTTGGATGAGCATATTTTAATTTTGCCACTTTTTTAATAATATTAGATGGCATCAATGGTTCATCTCCCTGGAGGTTTACAATGATTAAATCATCTGGTGCTTCTAGGAGTCCGGCAGCCTCAGCAATTCGATCGGATCCACTTTGGTGTTTTATGTCAGTAATAACTGAAGAAGCCCCAAAATTTTCAGCAACATTTTTTACTCTTTTATCGTCGGTCGCAACCACCACTTTCTCGGCGCCACTTTTTTTTGCAGTTTCTACAACATGTCCAATCATTGGTTTCCCTGCTATTTTCAGTAGAGGCTTATCTGGCAATCTCGTTGAACCAGCTCTTGCAGGAATTAAGACCCAAAATTTCATCGATTTTTCCTAACCTTCATTTTTTTTACTGGAACCATCAAATTCACTTATTTTTTCGACTGGTATTGCCGCATCAATGGTAAGTTTGGGGATTCCGTCTGATATTGGGTAGGCGAAGTCTCCGTCGATGTTAATTAAGACATTACCGCTGGGATGTAATTTTAGTGGTTTGAGAGTTTTAGGGCATATTAGAATACCAATTAATTTTTTATCCATTTTTTAATTAAATCCAATCTCGAATATTATTAATGAAGTTAGACTCTAATGAAAGATTGAGTTTTAAAATCCATAATTGATTATATTTCTTCATTTGCTTGTCACCTGAGTATATGATTCGAACTCCATCTTTTTCTGTCATTAAAACAATTCTTTCTGAAATATATATTTGTTCTGAGAGATTTTGAGCAAAATTTGAATCGTGATTGGGTAGCCAGAGGGGTTCAAAATCAATTTTAAGTTTTTCTAAGATTTTAAAAAATCTACTGGGAACTGCAATCCCAGCTACAGCTAATGGTTTAATTTTAGTTTTTTTGTAATTTTGATGTAATTCTCTTCGAAAAGCTTGGGTTTTAATTTCCTTGTTATTGGTATTTTTCCATGTTATCGAAGCAGTCCTGAGGTGTCCTGTAGGGGTTTTTTTGTCAAGTTTAAATTTTTCAAAAACTGTATTTTTGTCTAGTTCATCGCTTATCAAGTTTAAAATGAGAGCATCAATTTTGTAGACAAGGGGAAGTTTTTCTCTGAGCGGACCGTATGGCAACAAACTTTCGTTTCCGGCCAATCTACTGTCAACTACCAAAATTTTTTTATGGGCCATTATTTTTTTTTGTTGCAAACCATCGTCTAATAAAATTAAATCGATTTTGGGAAATGCTGAATTAATTTTCTGTAACGAATCTGCCCTGTTTCCAACACAAACTGGCACACCAGTTTCCGCAACTAAACAGGGTTCATCCCCAAATTTTTCATAGGCGTAACTTGGAGAAATAAGTTCAACAAATTGGGATTTTTTGTTTTTTTTATCGATTTCGCCTTTGTATCCTCTTGAAATAACAGCTGAAGTTATACCCATAGTTTTGAGTTGTTTTATTAAGCATATGGTCGAAGGAGTTTTTCCAGCTCCACCTACTATCAAATTACCAATTGCTATTATTGTTGGCGATGATTTTTTTTTGGTATAAAAAAAGGTGTTGGATAGAGATGAATTTTTTTGTGTAAAAAAAAATATTTCTGTGATGATTGATAAAAACTTTAGCACTGGTTTTGTTATAAACCAAATGATTACTGAAGTGATGTTTACAAAAATATCTGTTAAGTTTTGTATTTTGTTGCCCCTTGTTATGGGTCTACTTCTTAACCCTAGAACAGTAACATCCGGGTACCAGTGAGATAGAAGCATTTCAGTAAATTTTCTTTTGATTTTATTAATAATATTGGGCATATTATAAGGGCATATTGTGGATAACTTTGTGGAAACAGCCAGTTATATATTTTAGATATTTGTCAAATAGTTTTTTGTACTGAATGATTATTATCTTTTTGGTAATATTAACAAATAAATCTAAAGTCAATACTATAAAAAAAATTAATAAAATCATAGGTTTATTTTGTTTTTAAAGAAAAAAATAAATTTACTTTGTTTTTTTACGTATGGCTTTGATTTTCCATGGAAATTTTTTTTGGCATTTTTCAATGCCCTTGATTTTGTGGAAAATTTTTTTTTAGGATATTCCTAATAATGACTAAAATCAGCGCTTCTGAAATAATTTCTGTTTCAAGACTTAATTTTCTTATAAACCATTCTTTGTCAATTAATTACCCTGTGATTAAAGTTGAAGGGGAAATTTCGCAATTGATCATATCCAAAATGGGACATACATACTTTACCCTAAAGGATGCAGAATCGTGTGTAAAGTGTGTTTTGTTTAGATCTGATTCAAAAAGATTGTCCTTTCCCCCAACTAATGGAGACCAAATTGTAGTGATAGCCTCGCCAACAGTTTACTCTACCAGAGGAGATTTTCAATTGAAAGTTTCTGAAATTATTAAAGCTGGAAAGGGTGAGCTTTTTGAAAAATATTTACGTTTGAAACAAAAATTAACAACAGAGGGGTTGTTTGATTCAGTTCACAAGTTGGAAATACCTAACTTTTTCAACTGTGTAGGCATAGTTACTTCTTTGGAAAGCGCTGCACTAAGAGATGCATTAGTCACATTTCACAATAAATTAGCAAGGGTTAAATTAAAAATATTTCCTTCTACTGTTCAAGGTGAAAATGCTTCCTCAGAGTTAATTGCTGCACTAAATATTGCATCACAAGATTCGGAAATCCAAATTATTTTGCTGCTAAGAGGAGGGGGTTCATTGGAGGACCTTTGGACTTTCAATGAGGAAAATTTAGTTAGAGCATTAACAAAAATTAAAAAACCAATTGTTGCCGGTATTGGTCATGAATCTGATACTACGCTGTGTGATTTGGTTGCCGACTGGAGGGCAGCAACACCAACTGCTGCTGTAGAGAGGCTTGTTTTAGAAGAGAAGAAATTAATAGATAAATTTGAAAAAAATAAAATTAATTTGATCAGACTGATTAAATCTTTTTTAGAGGAACGAGAGCAAAAATTGGACTATATTTCTCTGAGGTTGAAAAGCCCAAGAGACAAGCTTGCTTTAAATGAAAATAAATTTTTAAATACTCAGCGAAGATTAGTGAATGTAAAAAAAAACATGGTTAAGGAATTATATTTAAGCTTTAAGCACCTTAAAAATAAGATAGATATCTTAGATCCTTCAGGAATTCTCAAACGTGGATATTGTATTTTATATGAGAACAATTCTGTTAAAGTAATTTCTACAATAAATCAAATTAAAAAAGGAAAAACTTTAGACGTTCAATTGTTTGATGGAAATGCTAAAGTTAATGTCAATAATGTTGAGAAGAAATTGTAGTTTTAAATAAATTTACTTTACATTTGTATATCGTTTTAAATTAAATGTTATAAATGCACTATTAAGTTTTTTTTGAAACAAATGGGGAGTTTTACAATGGGAGTTATATTAAGTTCACTGAATAGGACTTTAGGCGCTGGTTTAGTATTGCTTTTTTTAATTGTGGTATCGTTTGGAGGCTTTGAGGTTTCTGAACCCGCCTGGGTGGCTTTTGCTTTCAGGTGGCTACATGTAATGGCAGGTGTTATGTGGATTGGGCTTCTTTGGTATTTCAATTTCGTTCAGATACCCTCCATGCCTAAAATTCCAGATGAGCACAAACCTGCCATCTCCAAAGTTATAGCTCCAGCAGCTCTTTTTTGGTTTCGATATTCGGCTCTTGCTACTGTCGTGACCGGTTTAATAGTGGCCTGGTTAAATGGGTATGGTCATCAAGCTCTCATTTTTTCAGATGGGTTTATTGGTATAGGAATTGGAATGTGGCTTGCCATCATAATGGCAATTAATGTATGGTTCATCATCTGGCCTAATCAAAAAAGAGCACTTGGTATGGTCGAGGCTGATCAGTCACAAAAAAAGAAATCTGCAAAAAATGCAATGTTGACATCTCGTATTAATACACTTTTATCCATACCAATGTTATATCTTATGGTTGCGCAACAGAATTATCCTTTAGGGTGAAATTTATCTTCCATCTTTTATACCGGACACCTTATGACCAGGCTTAATTTTTTTTTTATTAAACCAACCTGATCTCATTTCTAACGCGTATTTAGAGGGATATGATGAACAATGCGGGGTTTCATCAAGTGGTTTCATCTGATGAATTTCAATTATTTTGTGATTATTGTTAATAAAAGCTACTGATAGAGGTATCATAGTGTCCTTCATCCACATACAGTGTATTTTAGAACTTTCATATTTAAAAAGCATTCCTTGATTTGAATTAATTTTTTTTCTAAACATAAGACCTGTAGCTCTGGATTGATCATTATCGGCAATTTCTGCATTTATTTTATGATTCTTGATTGATAATGGAATAATGTTATTTTTGCTATAAATATACCTATCTTTTGAAAAAGATATGGTGCATGGAAAAAGTGTTGGTATTAAAATTAAAATTAAATAAATTTTTATGT
>NHCU01000045.1 GCA_002167365.1 Betaproteobacteria bacterium TMED41
GGTGTTAGGGTATTGAATTAGTGGTGGCCGTAGCTCAGTTGGTAGAGCCCCAGATTGTGATTCTGGTTGTCGTGGGTTCGAGCCCCATCGGCCACCCCAGTTGATTATTAATAAGTTGGTATGAATGAATTATCACCCTGTTGTTTTCGTTCAAATCTAATAAATTCATAGTATCCACAATTTTTGTTTTCTGGGTACTCCCTACATACGTTAGGCCTAGCCTCATAAATAGTGCAACTTCTACTTTCTGGATCTAAAAACTGGCAGGTACTTTTGTAGATATTGTCTTTTCTATGTCGTAGTATAATTTCATGAAAACATTGATCGTTGTCTTCGTACTTGTATGATTTGGTAAATTTTTTCTTAGCAATACCAAAACTCAAATTGAAATGTTTTGCAAGACGTAAAATGTCTTTCTTTGAAACAATTATTCTGGGGTAACTACAGCAATACCCTGGACATTTAAGACAGTTGTAATTTTTCTTAGGCATGATTTAATTATGATTATTTTTTTTAATGTTATCTTAATATTATGAAAGATCAACTTAAATTCTTGGCTGCTAATGGGGCTTTAAAATATTTGAAACCTGAAATGAGAATCGGAGTTGGTACCGGTTCAACAGTAGATATTTTTATTGATGCGCTAAGTGAGAGCGGTTTGTCTTTTTCTGAAATTTTCACCACCTCAAAAAGATCGGAAGAAAGATTAAAGTCTCGTGGTTTTACAGTTTTAAATCTTACAGAAGTAAAAGAGCCGTTGCCAATTTATGTTGATGGAGCGGATGAAATTGATCAATCGCTCTGTATGATCAAAGGTGGAGGTGGGGCTTTAACTCTAGAAAAGATAGTTGCTGAACTAGCAAACTTTTTTGTTTGTATTGTGGATGAACGTAAGTATGTTCAAAAACTAGGGAAATTTCCTATTCCAGTAGAAGTTATTAGTGAAGCCATAGTACCTATTTGTTGGGCTATTAGAGATGAGTTGGGTGGAAAACCAATAATTAGAAAAAATTTTGTATCAGAGCACGGACATAAAATTTTAGACGTTCACAATTTACATTTGACTAACCCTATGGATGTGGAGATAAAATTAAATTCTATACCTGGAGTTGTTACTAATGGTATTTTTGCAAACAGAAGAGCAGACCTGTTATTAGTGGGAACAACTTTAGGGTTAAAAACTTTTCAATAATTAATGAATAAATCAATTTTTTTTGGAGTTACTGCTTATATATTAAAGAAAAATTTATTAAAATATAGATATGGAAAAACATACTGACATACAGTTTGAAAATGAATTAGAGCAGATAAGATCTCAGTTGCTTTTAATGGGCGGGACTGTTATTGAAATGATTAAAGGAGCTTTACAGGGACTGATATCTGCCAATGAGCAAAATTTTTTAACGGTGTTTGAATTAGAAAAAAAAATCAATTCCGCGGAAGTTGAAATAGATGCTTTATGTAATAACACTCTAGCTTTGAGACAACCGACCGCCTCCGATTTGCGCTTTATTGTTTCCTCGCAAAGAATGATTAGAGATCTTGAAAGAATTGGCGATGAAGCTGAAAAAATGGCAAGAATGGGGCAATATTTTCACAAAAATATCCATAAAGAAATTCCTAAATTGGATTTTTCTGAAACTGTTGGAAACGTGATTTCCATGCTCAAAAGAGTTTTGGATGCCTATGCGCGTGATGATGATGCTGAATTGAAGGGAGTAATATTGGATGATAAAGTGGTTGATGACAGCTTTAGGTCTACATTGAACGAATTAATTTCGTTCATGTTAGAGGAACAAGCTAGGGTTAGTAAATGTATAGACTTGATTTTCTTTGCCAAGGCTCTAGAAAGAATTGGAGATCATGCAAAAAATATGTCTGAAAGTATTATATTTATGGTCCATGGAAATGATTTAAGGCACATTAAATACAAATAAACAAATAAACAAATAAACAAATAATTTAATTTTCTTTTGGTGGTACATACCCACTTGCCACGTCAGCTTCACCGCTTCCAAAAAAATATGTTTGTAACTGATCCTTTAGGTAGTTTCTGGCTTTCACGTCAGATAAATTAAGTCTATATTCATTTACTAGCATTGTTTGATGCTGAATCCATTGATTCCAAGCTTCTTTTGAAACATTTTCCCAAATTTTTTTGCCCATTTCACCAGGAATTGGAGGAAAATCTAAACCATCTGCTTCTTTATTTAATTTCACACAATTTACTAATCTAGCCATTTCTACCTCTTTAAAATAATGAAAAATCCACTTAAATTTAGATATAAGCAATTGAATCAGGCTGGGCTTAGAGAAGGTACAATTCCTCTATAGCGGTCGGCAGCGCAACTGGCAGCAAAAGCGTGTGGTTTCACTCTTGGAGAAACATTACATACTCCTCTAATGTATCCAATTGCTTGCTGAACAACTCCCTGAGAAATGAAGTTTGGGTCAGGATTAAGATCAAGATGTATCTCAACATTTCTTCCCTGGAAAACATCAACTAATTTAAGATATAAATCAGCTACTTTGTATACTTCATTCATGAGTCTCAATTGTGGTTTATCGCCTCTTTTATCGAAGTCCATTTCTCTAATTGTTTCGCCAAAGAGTTTACATCCATGTTTTCCATCAAGGTGAACAACAACAACTATTGTATAATCAGCAAACCACTGATTCCCTTCGGCAAATCTGAAGGAATCTGCCCCAATGTAAATGTTTGTCTGTTTAGATTGGGATTGTATGAACGCTCTTACTTCATCTATATCTAAATTCATCTTCATATTATGCCTATTAAATTAATTTTTTGAACTATGAATTTTAGAAATATTTTTTTTTTTACAAATCTTTGTCAAAAATTGAATTAATTAACGTATACATAATCATATGTTTAATTGTTACTTGGGGAAAATAATTGAGAGTAATTAGTAAGAAGTTGATGTTTTTATTATTTTTTGTAATGGTTTTAGTCGTTTTACTTTTTTGGGGTCCTTTTTCCGAAAAGAGATTTGATTGGAAGACTGCATTAGTAACTTCAGGACCAATAGAGAAAAAAATTACGGCTAACGGTACTATTAATCCAGTTTTTACTGTTAATGTAGGAACACAAATTTCGGGGATCGTGCAAGATGTATTTGTGGATTATAACGATAAAGTTATGAAAGATCAGTTGCTTGCTAAAATTGACCCAGCGTTGCTCCAGGCAAAAATTTCTCAATCTAAAGCAAACTTATCTGCTGCGAAAGCAGTTTTTAAAGCAAGCAAATCCAAGTTTTATAGACAAAAACAATTAGAAAAAAAAGGTTTTATTTCTAAAGGCTCTATTGAAATATCAGAAAAAGAATTCGAAGAGGCTGGTGCGAGAGTAGTTCAAGCAAAGGCTCAACTCGACCGTGAGGTTAAAAATTTACTCTACAGTCAGATAATATCCCCAATTGATGGAGTCATTATTGAAAGAGCGGTAGATGTTGGTCAAACAGTAGCGGCCAGCTTTCAGACTCCAACTCTTTTTAAAATTGCTAGAGACTTAAATGAAATGCAAATTGAAGCTTTAGTGTCTGAAGCTGACATCGGTAATATTAAATCTGGTCAATCGGTTAAATTCCAAGTTGACGCATACCCTAAAAAATTTTTTAAAGGGGTTGTAAATCTTGTAAGACTTGAGCCAGAGGTTGAGCAAAATGTTGTGAGCTATAAGGTTATAGTTGATGTTGAAAATGCCGAGGGTTTTTTGTTACCGGGAATGACCGCTCAGGCTTTAATAACTGTTGAGAGAAAAGAGAATGTTTTACTAATTCCTCTATCATCCTTAAGGTTCAGACCTCCAGAGTCTATAAGTTATATTGAATCCTCTAAGGATTTAAATGATGGGAAAAATTCAGAAATATCTTTCAACGATTCAATTTTTAAGATCGCTAAAAATGGCAAGATAGAAAAATTAAAAATTTCAACTGGGCTTTCTGACGGTAAGTTAATTGAAGTCTTCTATGGTTTAAAGGAATTTGATGAAGTCATTATCAGAAGAAAATCAAGCTCAAATTCTGAAAAGTCCAATTCTGGTTTTCGCTTTAAATTAAAATAACTGCTTCTACATGAATTTTTTTATTCAAATAAAAAATCTTTATAAAAGTTATTTTCAAAATAATATTATTGAGATTCCAGTTATCAAAGATTTAAATTTGGAGATAAAATCTGGGGAATTTTTGTCTTTAATGGGTCCTTCTGGATCAGGGAAGTCAACACTCTTAAATTTAATAGGTCTTTTGGATCACCCGAACAAAGGTAAAATTTTTTTGAATCAAGAAGATATAACAAAACTTGAATCAAACGAAAAAGCTTTATTGAGAAACCAACAGTTTGGATTTGTTTTTCAAGGCTTTAATCTTTTAAAAAGAATAAGTGTTTTGGACAATGTTGCCTTACCATTAATATATCAGGGTGTCGAAAGGTTTTTGGCGCAGAATCGGGCAAAGGATGTTTTGAAATCCACAGGTTTAGATGGTTTTGAGAACAGGTTACCAAATCAGTTGTCAGGTGGGCAACAACAGAGAGTTGCAATTGCAAGGGCTCTTGTTGTCAACCCAAAATTGATTCTTGCAGATGAACCAACAGGTAATTTAGACTCTAAAACTGCTAGTGGAATCATGAAGACTTTTTATGAGTTGAATATCAAAAACAAAATAACAATTATTTTGGTTACTCATGAAGAAGAAATTGCACAATTCGGAAGTAGAATCATAAAGATGAGGGATGGTCAAATTTTAACTGACGTTGTAAATTCACAGACTTTATGAAATTTAACGCTTGTTTCTTTGAGGCATGTAGTTCTCTTAAATATAATTCACTTCGAACATCATTAACAATATTGGGGGTTGTTATCGGTGTAATGGCAGTAATTATTATGTTAGCTGTTGGCAAAGGAGTTCAGTCGGAAGTTAACGATAGCATAAGTTCGATTGGTAGTGATTTGTTGGTGATTTTTCCTGGCTTACAAAACTCTGGCAGGGTAAAAAAACCTGGGACCAGTTCTGTCACTCTTACAATTCAGGATGCAGACGCAATTTCCGAAATTCCTGAGATATATAGAGTTGCCCCTGTAATAAGTAAAACTTTGCAAATTCAACATAGAGACGTCAATACTAGTTCTAGAGTAAATGGAGTCACACCGAGTTACCATCTTGTTAGAGAATGGGACTTAATTTCTGGGGACTTCATTTCTGATCAAGATATTCGAAGTCGCAACAGAGTGGCACTGATTGGAACAACAGTGGCTCAAGAGCTATTTGGTGATTTTGATGTATTGGAAAAAATAATAAAAATCAATAATATACCCTTTCGTGTTCTTGGAGTTTTAGAAAAAAAAGGTTCTTCAATCACGGGCCGGGATCAAGACAACAGTGTATTTGTTCCTATTTCAACAGCCAGGCAATTAATAATTAGGAGCAGATTTCCATCATCAGTGTCTTATATGATTGTTAAAGTGATAAAAGGCGGTGACCAACAATTTACGGAATATCAAATTAAATCTTTACTACGAGAGAGACACCGACTTAGAGATGGCGAGACTAATGACTTTAGTGTTTCTAATTTGACGGACATTGCTTCAACTGCTGCAACGGCAACTAGAGCTTTGACAGTATTGCTAGCTTCTATAGCAGGGGTTTCATTACTGGTTGGTGGAATAGGAATTATGAATATTATGTTAGTAAGTGTTACTGAGAGAACTAGAGAAATTGGAATTAGACTGGCTATTGGAGCAAAACAAAGTGATATTCTTCTTCAATTTTTAATAGAGGCTGTGATAATTTGTGCGCTAGGTGGTCTTACAGGTGTTGTTTTGGGTATAAGTATATCTTGGCTTATTTCTTACTTAGTTGGGATAACTGTGGAAGTTACACTAGGTTCGATATTAATTTCTTTTTTTATATCATCTTTTATTGGTGTATTTTTTGGATGGTATCCGGCTAAGAAAGCCTCAAGAATGCAACCAGTTGACGCATTGCGTATTGAGTGATGATTATTTTTTTTATTTTAATGGTTAAGTGAGTTATGAATATTCGTACAAGGTTTGCTCCAAGTCCTACAGGTTATTTGCATTTAGGTGGAGCGAGAACGGCACTTTTCTCTTGGGCTTTTGCTAAAAAAATGGGTGGAGAATTCATATTAAGAATTGAAGATACAGATGAATTAAGATCATCACAGCAATCAGTCGAGGTTATTCTTGATAGCTTATCTTGGTTGGGTTTAGATTATGATGTGGGACCTTTATATCAATCAAAAAGAACAGAGCGATATAAAACGATAATTCAAAATTTATTGGCTAATGGCCAAGCGTATTTTTGCTATTGTTCAAACGATGAGCTGGACGATATGAGAGAATTTCAAAAAAGCAGAGGTGAAAAACCTAGATATAATGGCTTGTGGCGCCCCGAAAATGTTTTAGAAAAAAACATGGTTGTTCCAAAGAATATTTCCCCAGTTATTCGTTTCAGAAACCCTGATCAAGGAGAGGTTAGTTGGAATGACCAAGTTAAGGGCAAAATAACTATAAAAAACACAGAGTTGGATGATTTGATTATAGCCAGAGCAGATGGAACACCAACTTACAATTTTAGTGTTGTTGTTGATGATTCAGATATGAAGATCACTCATGTGATAAGAGGGGACGATCACATTAACAATACTCCAAGACAAATAAATATTTTCAAGGCTCTGAAAGAGAGAGTTCCAGATTATGCTCATCTGCCCATGATTCATGGTCCAGATGGAGAAAAACTTTCTAAAAGACACGGTGCAATTTCAGTGCTCAAATACAAACAGGAGGGGTATTTAGCGCAGGCACTTTTGAATTATCTAGCCAGGTTGGGATGGGGTCATGGCAACTGTGAACTATTTTCAACTCTAGAATTTATCGACTGGTTTTCCTTGGGTGATTGCAGTAAATCTCCTGCGAGATTTGATTTTGAGAAACTTAAATGGGTAAACTCGAATTATTTGAAAAAAATTCCTCATGATGAATTATGTTCTGAGGTTAGTAAAAGATTTTCTGAAAGAGACGTGCAAACAAAGGATGGACCATCTTTGACCCTAGTATGCGAACTCATGAATGACAGAGTTCAAACTTTAGAGGATTTAACAAATGCATGTGAAATGTTTTTTTTGCCCACAGAGAAAATTATGAATTTTTCAGAAATTTTGAAAATAGAACAATTTACAAAATCAAGTGAATTAGATAAGAAGGTTTTGTTTGAAGCTTTTAATGATTTTGTGGCAAGTTATCCTGTCAAGCAAGATGAAGTAATAATTAATGACTACATAAAAACTCTACTGATTAAGTTTGCTCTTAAAATGCCCCAATTTGCAATACCATTAAGGTTAATTTTGTTGGGTAAAAGTCAAACTCCTGCTATAGCAAAAGTATTGAGTGTTTTGGGTAAAAAAATAGTATGCAAACGTATTTTAAAATCATTAGAAACGTGAAAAAGTTATGAGTGGTAATTCTTTTGGAAAGTTGTTTATAGTTTCCTCTTTTGGAGAATCTCATGGTCCAGCCATAGGCTGCGTTGTAGATGGCTGCCCGCCAGGTTTGGAATTGTCTGAAAGTGATCTTCAACCGGAACTTGATAGGAGGCGGCCCGGAACCTCCCGATATGTGACTCAGAGAAAAGAATTGGACAGAGTTGAAATCCTTTCAGGGGTTTTTCAAGGAGTAACAACGGGAGCTCCAATAGGGTTGTTGATTAGAAATCAGGATGCCAGGAGTAAGGACTACGATACGATAAAGAATACTTTTAGGCCTGGCCACGCAGACTACACTGTGTTGCAAAAATATGGGGTTAGAGATTGGAGGGGCGGAGGCAGATCTTCAGCCAGAGAGACAGCAGTAAGAGTTGCTGCTGGAGCAATTGCAAGAAAATGGCTTTATAAAAAATATGGATTATTAATTCGAGGTTGCATCCAACAAATAGGCCCATTAAAAATCAAGTTTGAGAGCTGGGATTATGTTGACAAAAATCCTTTTTTTGCGGCAAACAGTTCGCAAATTGAAAATTTACAGAAGTTTTTGGATTCTATTCGTAAGGATGGTGATTCATGTGGTGCAAAGTTAAAAGTTATCGCAAATAACGTTCCCCTGGGTTTAGGTGAGCCAGTTTTTGACAGGTTAGATGCTGATATTGCTCATGCAATGATGAGTATAAACGCTGTAAAAGGAGTTGAAATAGGGTCTGGATTTTCATCTGTCAACCAAAAAGGTACCGATCACGGTGATGAATTAACACCTGATGGTTTTAAAACAAATAACGCTGGAGGGGTCTTGGGAGGTATTTCGACAGGTCAGCCAATCTTGGTAAATGTTGCGATTAAACCTACATCGAGCATCAGGTCTGAAAAAAAATCCATAGATGTTAATGGCTTACCTTTAGTTGTTAAAACTCATGGCCGGCATGATCCCTGTGTTGGGATAAGAGCTGTCCCAATTTTAGAGGCAATGCTCGCCCTTGTCTTAATTGATCATGCGCTCCGCGACAGAGCGCAAAATATCGACGTTTCTACTTCCACTCCAAAAATTCCCGGTTCCATTTAAATTTAATTGTTAGTAGATAATTCAAAACCAAAGCGAAGTATTTCTGCATTTTTTTTCAGTTATTCTGCTTATATCGGAGTTTTTTCACCTTATTTAGGTTTATGGTTAAATTTTAGAGGGTTCTCACCTTCAGAGATCGGTATTTTGATGTCTCCAATGCAATGGTCTAGGGTTATTGCTCCCCCTTTTTGGGGATGGCTAGCTGATATTAGTGGAGATCCATATTTAGCAAAAAAACTAATTGGTTTGTCAGCTTGTTGTGCTGTTTTTAGTTCAACTTTATTATTTTTTAATTGGTCTTTACTGTCCCTATTTATTATTTTTTGCCTTGTAAGTTTTTTTTTAAGTGGGCATATTCCGATCGTTGAGTCACTTGCAATGAATGCGAGTAAAGGAAATTTAGGGGTATATGGAAAAATACGTTTGTGGGGATCAATAGGATTCATTTTTGCTGTCCTAGTGGGTGGATTCATTTTTGATTTTTTTGGAATAAAGTTCATACCTCATGCTTTATTTCTATCATTGATCTTACTAATTGTATTTTCTGTTTTTTTACCACAAAAAAAATTACAAAAAAAAAATGAAAACTTTTTAAGTCCCCAAAAAAAACTTTTTACTCCTAAAACAGCAAACTTTTTACTAGCTTCATTATTTATGCTTGTGGCACATGCTCCTTTATACACACTTTTTTCATTATGGCTAGAAAATAATGGATATTCTAGAATTGAGATAGGAGTTATTTGGACTTTGGGGGTTTTATCAGAAATATGTTTTTTTTATTTTCAGTCTAGTTTCTTCAAAAAATTCGATGTTAAAAAAGTCTGGGTTTTGTGCTTTTTTGTCGCATCCTTGCGTTTTTTTATGATTTTGTTCTCTAACGGTAATTTGCTTGTTATACTTTTTTCTCAGTTATTGCATGCATTTACTTTTGGTGCTCATCATAGTGCCTCGATGTCTATCATTAATGAGTGGTTTCCTTCAGATGCTCAGTCTAGAGGTCAATCTCTTTACACGATGATGTCTTATGGTATTGGTGGTTCAGTTGGTGGAATAACGGCTGGTTGGATATGGGAAAATTTTTCACCTCAAGCCAGTTTCTTGATGGCAGTGTTAGCCGCGCTAATTGGAAGTTTTTTTGCCATAAAAGCTTTAAAATCGTAGTTAAGGTAAATTTGAAATTTGAAAAAAAAACATGAAGAAAACACTATACGACAAATTATGGGATGAACACTTAATCATTGCAAATAGTGATCTAACTAGTCTTTTATATATAGATAGGCATTTGATTCATGAAGTAACTAGTCCTCAGGCATTTGAAGGGCTTGAAATAAAAAAAAGGCCGTTGTGGAGAAAAGCCGCCAACCTTGCTGTTGTGGATCATAATGTGCCAACAGCAAAAAGAGAATTGGATATTGCTGATCCTATTTCAAAGCTTCAAATTGAAACACTTGACTCAAATGTATTGAAACATTCAATCAAATATTTTAATTTATTTGACAAAAGACAAGGGATTGTTCATGTTATCGGTCCTGAGCAAGGGGCTACTCTTCCCGGAATGACAGTTGTTTGTGGTGACTCACACACCAGTACTCATGGCGCATTTGCCTGTTTGGCGTTTGGAATTGGAACCTCTGAAGTAGAGCACGTATTAGCCACCCAGTGTTTAAGAGTAAAAAAATCTAAAAACATGTTGATTGAAATTAATGGAAATTTATGCAAAGAATTATCAGCCAAAGATCTAATACTTTTTATCATTGGTAAAATTGGCATTGCCGGTGGAACTGGGTTCTCCATTGAATTTGGTGGTGAAACCATCAGAAACATGTCGATGGAGGGTAGGATGACTTTGTGTAATATGGCAATTGAGGCTGGAGCAAAGTCAGGTATGGTTGCTTTTGATGATAAAACTTCGGATTTTATTCGTAATAAGCCCCTCGCACCAACAGGTGAGGTTTGGGCAGAGGCCATGAATTATTGGAAAGATTTAAAATCAGATGAAGGTGCTTTTTTCGATAAAAAAGTTAAAATTGATGCTTCAGTTATTGAACCTCAGGTTACCTGGGGTACTTCTCCTGAGATGGTAACCTCAGTGGGTTCCAGAGTCCCAGATCCTGAAAATACTAAAAATGATCAAACTCGCAAAGCCTTTGAAAGGGCAATTGAATATATGGGGGTTAAACCAAATATTCCCTTAACTTCTCTCGAATTAGACAAAGTTTTTATTGGATCTTGTACAAACTCAAGAATTGAAGATTTGCGTGCTGCCGCCAATATAATTAGAGGAAGAAAAAAGTCAGCAAGAGTCAAACAGGTACTGGTTGTACCTGGTTCAGGGCTAGTGAAAGCTCAAGCCGAAATGGAAGGTTTGCATAAAATTTTTTTAGCCGCAGGTTTTGAGTGGCGAGATTCAGGATGTTCAATGTGTTTGGCAATGAATGCTGACAAATTAGAATCTGGTGAAAGGTGTGCGTCCACTTCCAACAGAAACTTTGAAGGTAGACAAGGTAATGGTGGCAGAACTCATTTGGTTTCTCCTGCAATGGCATCTGCTGCAGCTATTGCTGGAAAATTTGTAGATGTTAGAGGGTTTTAAAGTGGAACCTATAATCTGTCACGAGGGAATTGTTCTTCCAATGGATCGTGCGAATGTGGATACTGATGCGATCATTCCTAAACAGTTTTTAAAATCTATTCGTCGAACTGGCTTTGGCCCTCATCTTTTTGATGCATGGAGATATTTAGATGTTGGGGCACCCGGAATGAGCTGTGCTGAAAGACCTATAAATCCAGATTTTGTTTTGAATGATAAGAGATATTTTGGTTCCTCAATTCTTTTAGCTCGGGAGAATTTTGGTTGTGGTTCGTCAAGAGAGCATGCTCCATGGGCTTTATACGAGAGTGGTTTTAGAGTCTTGATCGCAACTTCTTTTGCTGATATTTTTTTTAATAATTCTTTAAAAAACGGGATTCTGCCAATTGTTCTAGAGCCTTCCTCTATAGAGGAATTATTTACTGCTTCTTCGAAGGACATTCCGCTGAAATTATTTGTTGATCTTCAGAATCAAACAATTTCGGATAATAAAAATTTTTTCAAAAAATTTAATTTTGATTCAGGTTATAAAGATAGACTAATGAAAGGTCTCGATGAAATTGGACTTACTCTCAGTAACAAAGAATTAATCAAAGAGTTTGAAGAAAAAAGACTCAAGGCCCGACCTTGGTTGACAATTGATCCATCAGAAAGATTGTAATGAAAAACTTAAATTTGGCAGTTTTTTCTGGTGATGGAATTGGCCCAGAAATTACCACTGAAGCTATAAAAGTATTGAAAAAACTGGCCTCCATGGGGCATTTTGACTTATGCCTTGAATTTGGTTTAGTTGGAGGGTCGGCCATCAAGGAAAAAAATACACCTTTGCCAACTGAAACACTTAAACTTGCGATAGATTCAGATGCAATACTATTCGGAGCGGTAGGTGATAATGATTTTGATCACCTGCCTCATAAACAAAGACCGGAGGCGGCCATTTTGGGTCTTAGAAAAGAGTTAAACCTTTTTGCAAATTTAAGGCCTGCAGTTGTATTTCCAGAATTAGCTGATTCCTCTAGTCTTAAGAGGGATGTAATAGCTGGTCTTGATCTCATTATTGTTAGGGAACTAACAGGCGACATATATTTTGGAGAGCCTCGTGGAATTAAAAAAAATAATCTTGGTGAAAAAGTAGGTATTAATACAATGGTTTACAGTGAAAGTGAAATTATTAGAATAGCAAAGATTGCTTTTGAAATTGCTCGCAAAAGAGATAAGAGACTTGTGTCTGTTGACAAAGCAAATGTATTAGAAACCATGCAATTGTGGAGAGATACAGTCACTGATGTATCTAAGAATTATCCCGATGTATCCTTAAGCCATATGTTCGTTGATAATGCGGCAATGCAATTAGCCAAGAACCCCAAACAATTTGATGTAATTTTAACTGGAAATATTTTTGGTGATATTCTCTCGGACGAGGTGTCAATACTGACGGGTTCTATTGGTATGTTGCCCTCTGCCTCAATCAATGAAAGTAAAAAAGGATTATTTGAACCTATTCATGGCTCTGCTCCTGATATTGCAGGTAGTAATGTTGCTAATCCACTTGCGACCATTTTATCCGTTTCAATGATGTTAAGAATTACTTTTGATTTGGATGTATCCGCTGATTTAATTGAGAATGCAGTCAAAAAAGTTTTAAATAATAACATTGCAACTCCAGATATATGTAGATCAGGGAGTATAAAAGTTGGAACTTCTGAAATGGGTGATGCGGTTTTGAAGGCTATGATCTAATATGAAAGTAGGTTTTGTCGGTTGGAGGGGAATGGTTGGTTCCGTATTACTTGATCGAATGGTTCAAGAGGAAGATTTCAAAAATTTCGAGGCGAAGTTTTTTTCTACGTCTGAACCTGGCCAATTGTTCAACAGGAAAATAAAATTTGTTAGAGATACTATTTTGCTGGATGCATTTGATGTTGAATGTCTATCTGAATGTGATGTGATTTTAACATGTCAAGGGTCTAGCTATACTTCCGCAATTCATCCCAAGCTCAGAAAAAGCGGATGGAACGGTTTCTGGATTGATGCTGCCAAGACATTGCGAATGGATGATGATTCTACTCTGGTTCTAGATCCAGTTAATCATCTAGCCATAGAAATGGCTTTAAATAATGGTGTTAAAAACTTTGTCGGAAGTAATTGCACAGTAAGTTGCTTGTTGATGGCGATAGGAGCATTATTTAAAGAGGGACTAATTGATTGGGTTTCATCTAGTACATACCAGGCTGCTTCCGGAGGAGGTGCCGGGCACATCCTGGAACTTTTAAAACAGATGGGAGCTATTCACCAGTCAGTCGAATCAGATTTAAAAACACTAACCAACACCATTCTTGAAATTGACAAAAAAGTCTTAGATCAACAAAATAAATTTTCAGACGATGAGATTTCATGTTTCCAAGTTCCACTGGCTGGAAATTTAATTCCATGGATAGACCATGATATGGAAAATGGTATAAGTCTAGAGGAATGGAAAGGCCATGCAGAAATCAATAAGATTTTGGGTAAAAATCATCTTGATAAACTTAATTCCATTCCTGTTGATTTCAGTTGCGTTCGAGTTGGTACCATGAGGTGCCACAGTCAATCTTTAATAATAAAACTTAATAAAGATATTTCACTTAATGAAGTTGAAGGGTTGATCCAGTCAGCGAATAAATGGGTAAATTTGGTAGCTAATACTAGGGAAGAAACAATTCATAATTTAACTCCCATGTCCGTCGCAGGTACACTGACAATTGGTGTTGGTAGACTCAGAAAATTATCGTTTGGTTCTGATTATTTAGGAGCTTTTACAATTGGAGATCAGTTGTTATGGGGTGCCGCTGAGCCATTGAGAAGGGCCCTAAAATATTTAATATAGACAAATAGTAATTTTTAGGATTGATTATGCGTTTAGTGTTCGGAGTCGAATATGAAGGAACTGATTGGAATGGCTGGCAAACCCAACTAAGTAAAAACACAGTTCAAGATAAGATTGAAGCTGCATTATCAAAGTTTGCTGATCAAAAAATCAAAACCATCTGTGCAGGTCGAACTGATTCGGGCGTTCATGCTAAAGGGCAAGTTATTCACTTTGATTCACAAGTCGATAGGCAAATTTTAAGCTGGGTTAGAGGAACAAATTCACTATTACCTAAATCAATTAGATTAAAGTGGGGCGCCACTGTAAAAAATGATTTTCATGCTAGATTTTCAGCCAAATCAAGGGTTTACAGTTATAGTATTTGTAACACTCCGATTGAATCACCACTCTCAAGCAGACTATCTACCTGGATTTATCAGAAGCTTAATGAAAAAAAAATGCAAAAAGCCTCTTTATGTTTGATTGGTAAGCACGATTTTTCAGCATTTCGTTCATCAGAATGCCAGGCTAAATCTCCAATAAGAGTGATAAAAAGGTGTGATCTGATGAGAAAAGGGGACTTTTTAAAAATAGAGATTGAAGCCGATGCCTTTCTTCACCACATGGTAAGAAACATAATGGGTTGTCTGTATGAAATAGGAAGAGATGTCAAAACCGAAAGTTGGCTTAAAGTTGTGATGGATTCCAAAAATAGAAAAAATGCCGCTAGAACTCTGCCACCACAAGGACTATGCTTAGAATATGTTAACTACGGTAGAGATTTTTTGTGCGAACTAGAATAAAAATTTGCGGTTTGACTCGAGAGGAAGATGTTGAGGCAGTTTTAGATGCTGGAGTGGATGCTTTAGGATTTGTGTTTTATGATTCAAGCCCCAGATATGTTTCACCGGCTAAAGCTCGTAAATTGGTAAGTCTATGTCCTGCCTGGGTTTCTACCGTGGGCCTATTTGTTAACTCCTCGAGAGAGCAAATTTTAAAAACCTCTGATATTTCTGGTATAAATCATATTCAACTCCATGGAGATGAATCCCCCAGTGATTGTAATAATCTCCAAAGACCAGTAGTAAAAGCCATAAGACTTCCAGTGAAAAACAATCCAAACAAACTCGATTATGATAATTTACTGATTCAACTGTTAGAATCGAAGAAATACTTGGAATTCTGTTCAGCTGTCTTGTTGGACGCTCACTCCTCCGGTTTTGGAGGAAGTGGTCAATCATTTAATTGGAGTGTCCTAAGTGAGGTTAAGTCTATATTGTCTAATAAGTGGGTTTTAAGTGGCGGATTAAATATTAAAAATATTACTACTGCCATTAAGCTTTACAAACCCCCGAGTATAGACATTTCAAGTGGAGTTGAAACAAGATTAAATGGATTGACTTTAAAAGGGGTCAAGGATAAAGAGAAAATCAAGATATTTGTTGATACTGTTTCAAATATAGATAGTGAAGTTTAATTTTTTTTTAAAGTGAGTGATGTATGAAACTGAATGATTTACCTTATAAATTCCCGGATGTAAATGGGCACTTTGGACCATATGGAGGTTCTTTTGTATCCGAGACATTAGTCGGCGCTCTTGAAGAACTTAAATCGTTTTATTCTCTATCAAAAAGAGACATATCTTTTAAAAATGAATTCGAAAAAGAACTTAAAGATTTTGTAGGAAGACCAAGTCCGATTTACCACGCAAAGCGTTGGTCCGAGCAAATAGGTGGAGCCCAGATTTTTTTTAAAAGAGAAGACTTAAATCATACGGGAGCACACAAGGTCAACAACACTATTGGGCAGGCCCTTCTTGCAAAGAGAATGGGAAAAAAAAGAGTCATAGCCGAAACAGGTGCTGGCCAACACGGTGTTGCGACTGCAACTGTAGCTGCTAGATATGGCATGGAATGTGTTGTGTACATGGGTGAGACTGATGTTGAAAGGCAAGCTCAAAACGTTTATCGTATGAAATTGCTTGGCGCTAAGGTCATACCGGTCTCAAGTGGGTCAAAAACTTTAAAAGATGCATTGAATGAAGCTATGCGAGATTGGGTTACTAATGTTGAAAATACATTCTATATAATTGGGACGGTTGCTGGTCCGCATCCCTATCCAATGCTTGTTAGAGATTTTAATTCTGTTGTTGGAAAAGAATGCATTTGGCAAATGCCGAAAATGATAGGAAAAAATCCAGACTATGTAATTGCATGCGTTGGTGGAGGCAGTAATGCCATAGGTATTTTTTATGATTATATTTCATACCCGGAAACTAATCTTATCGGGGTTGAAGCCGCTGGTACTGGGTTAGAAACTGGTAAGCATTCCGCCTCTATATCTGCTGGTGAACCTGGGATACTTCATGGAACCAGAACTTATTTGTTGCAAGACAAGAATGGGCAAGTATTAGAAACTCATTCAATTTCTGCTGGTTTAGATTATCCTGGAGTTGGTCCTGAGCATGCTTGGTTAAAAGACACNAATAGGGCTGAATATGTTGGCATAAATGATGAGGAGGCGTTAAATGCCTTCCATGAATGTTGCAGAATTGAGGGTATTATTCCTGCTTTAGAGACAAGTCATGCTATCGCTTACGCTGTGAAATTGGCTTCCACACTCGAAAAAGATAAGAATATTCTTGTTAATCTCTCTGGACGGGGAGATAAAGATATGCATACAGTAGCACTTGCGGGTGGAAATAAAATTTAGTTGGTATTTGATGAATAATTTAAGATTGTCTACTTGCTTCAAATCTTTGCAAAAGAAGGGAGTAAAAGCTTTAGTTCCATACATCACAGCTGGTGATCCAGATCCGACTAAGGTTGTAGAGTTGATGATTGCTATTGCCAAATCAGGTGCTGATATCATTGAATTGGGGGTTCCTTTTTCTGANCCCATGGCAGATGGACCAGTTATCCAAAGAGCAAGTGAAAGAGCTCTAAAAAAGGGTGTTAGTTTAGCTAATTGTTTAGAATGGGTTCACGAGTTTAGAAAATATAATATTGAGACTCCAATAGTTTTGATGGGTTACGCAAATCCAGTTGAAAAGTTTGGAATACAAGAGTTTGGGGTAAGAGCTGCTGCTAGTGGGGTTGATGGTGTGTTAATAGTTGATTACCCTCCAGAGGAGGCAACTGAATTTTGCAAATCAATGAAATCGCATGGCATTGATGTGATTTTTTTACTTGCCCCAACAACGTCAAACTTAAGATTAGAACATATCACTAAGTTAGGTTCAGGGTATCTCTATTACGTATCACTTAGAGGTGTAACTGGTGCTAAAAATATTAATGTAAATGACGTCACTAACAGTGTATGTGTAATTCGATCAAAAACCTCTTTACCAGTATTAGTTGGTTTTGGAATATCTACGCCTGACAGTGCAGGAGAAATTGCTGCTACCTCATCTGATGGAGTAGTTATTGGGAGTGCGATTATTGATAAAATGGANGAAGCTTGTAAATCTGGAAAAGACCCAATTAGGGAAGTATCTTTTTTCATTCAAGAACTAAGAGAAAAAATTAATATTTCTTCAAAGGTTTTTCCCAAATGAGTTGGCTTGAAAAAATAATNCCGCCCAGAATTAAAAGGTCGACAAATCCAAAGAAAACCATTCCCGATGGGCTTTGGGTAAAATGCCCTTCATGCGAATCTGTTTTATATCGGGCTGATTTGGAAACAAATCTACAGGTCTGTCCAAAGTGTGGACATCATCTGCGAATTAGCGCTAGAAAAAGAATAGATCACTTGTTAGACGAAAAAAAAAGGAGAGAACTTGCCAGGGAAGTGACTCCAGTNGATATTTTGAAATTCAAGGANTTAAAAAAATATTCCGAGAGAATAACCGACGCTTCAAGTCAAACCGGAGAGAGCGATGCTCTTGTTATAGTTTCAGGATCCATAAAGTCACTTCCAGTTGTAGTGTCATGTTTCGAGTTCGAATTCATGGGAGGATCTATGGGTTCTGTGGTTGGTGAAAGATTTGTTCGTGGAGTTGAATATGCGATAAAAGAAAAAATTCCTTTTGTGTCCGTCGCATCCAGTGGTGGTGCAAGGATGCAGGAAGGATTATTTTCTTTATTGCAGATGGTTAAAACTACCTCTGCCATCGAGCAATTGAGTGAAAAAAAAATTCCTTTTATTTCCATATTGACAGATCCAACAATGGGTGGCGTTTCCGCAAGTTTTGCCTTTGTTGCGGATTTGGTTATTTCAGAACCAAAAGCACTAATAGGCTTTGCTGGACCNAGGGTTATTGAACAAACTGTAAGAGAGACCCTACCCATTGGCTTTCAAAGAGCAGAGTTTTTACTGGAAAAGGGAGCTATAGATTTGATTGTGGATCGAAGAAACTTGCGTGAAGAAATTTTTTCTATTCTATCCCTACTTTTGAGAAATCCTACTGAAACTCTTAAAAAAACATAATTATGTTTGACATCAATACGGAGCTGGGGGTTTGCCTTACACGACTTTTAAAAAGTCATCCTCAGAACATCGTTTTAGGCCTTAAAAGGATAAGATTAGTAGCTGAAAAACTTGGGCTTCCTA
Organism: Betaproteobacteria bacterium TMED41; assembly: GCA_002167365.1. Lineage (GTDB taxonomy): Bacteria > Pseudomonadota > Gammaproteobacteria > Burkholderiales > Burkholderiaceae_A > UBA7377. The sequence goes on from NHCU01000045.1 coordinate 18,574, forward strand.
TGGAACAAGAGGAAGTNCGGCTTGATTCCAAAGTAATTGTAGTTGCTGGCACAAATGGTAAAGGTTCTGTTTGTGCGATACTAGAGCAAATTCTTATTGAGGCGGGATATTCAACCAGCCTTTATTCTTCTCCACATATTTTGAATTTTGAAGAGAGGTTAAAGATTAATGGTAGTTTTCTCTCCGCTGACGATTGGATTGAAGCATTTGAAAATGTAGAGAATGCTAGACTTTCATCTACCGCAGAGAGTTTAACTTTTTTTGAGGCCGCTACTGTTGCAGCTTTTTTTTTGGTCAACAAAAAAAAACCAGAGATAGCAATTTTTGAAGTAGGCTTAGGCGGTAGACTAGACGCTGTAAATTTATTAGCTAATGATTGTTCAATTATTACCTCTATTTCTTTGGATCATCAAAGCTTTCTGGGTTCATGTCGGGAACAAATTGGTTGGGAAAAAGCCCATATTGCAAGAAGAAAAAAACCTTTTATTATTGCAGATTTAGCCCCGCCAAATACTGTNATAACGTTAGCTAAAAAGTTTGAGGCTGACATAGTAAAGTTCGGTTCAGACTTTAAATTTTATTCAAATGATGCACAGTGGGATTGGATGGGCAGGAAAAAAAGTAGGTTAGGACTTGCCTATCCAGCCTTAAGAGGCCTACACCAACTAAATAATGCCTCTGCCGCTTTAGCTTCTCTTGAATGTTTAGAACTTGATTTTCCAATTAGTCAGGGAGCTGTCAGAAAAGGTCTAGCTAAAGTTGAATTACCTGCTCGCTTTCAAGTTCTTCCAGGGAAACCAACAGTCATTCTTGACGTTGCTCATAATCCCGAGGCAGCAAAGATGCTATCCAATAGTTTGGATAGAATTGGTTTTTATCCCAACACTTATGCAGTTGTAGGGATTTTATCTGATAAAGATGCATCTCAGATATTAAAAATAACTGCGGGCAAAATAGATTATTGGCTTTTTGCTACGCTGGATGAAAATGTTGCTGGAAGTCGTAGCAGACCTGCGCAATCATTATCAAAAAAACTTTTTTCAATAATCCCCAATGCAGAAGCTACTTGTTACGAAAGTCCATTGGAAGCGTTTAATTCAGCTGCTCAAATGGCATCATCAAATGATAGGATTGTAGTGTTTGGGTCATTTATAACTGTATCCTCGGTTTGGGTCGTGGCACATGCGTTGGGTAAAGCTTGAATTGATTGTAAGCAGATTTAAAAAAAATTTTAGTTTAAAAATCTTTTTACACTTTGTAAAGTTAGTTTTTTTTTAAGAGATTGCTAATGCCTATAAATTATGGTTCGGACACTGAGAATCCTGAGATATCAAGAAATACGGTATCAGACCCCATGGCCGACCACAAGAGAAGAGCTAGGCAAAGATTGATTGGTTCAGTTTTTTTTTCCTTTTCTGTGTTTTTTTTATGTATTTTTTTGCTCAGGGACGAGCCCCGTTCATTTGTTGAAAACGTTGAAGTAGAAGGTTCATTTGAAGAAAAATTTTCTAAAAAAATAAAAAACACAGATAAAGTGTTGGGTGAAAAGATAAATTTATCTTCACGAGACAAAAGAATCATTGAATTGTCTAACTCGTTAGTCTGGATGGTAAGAGTTGGTGTTTTCGAAGATAAAACCAATGCTCAAAATTTAAAAAATCGATTAATTGCCGAGGGCAAACCTGTAAAGATTATTCCAAAAAAAATAGGACACAGATTTGTTTTTTACGTTAAAGCTGGCCCTTTTACACAAGAGTTAGCGGAAAAGTTTCGTAGACAGGCTTTAAGCAGAGGCCTTGACGCGGATATAGATAGGTTGTAAATTTTGGAATCAACATTTCAATATACTTGGATNGATGTTGTTATAATAACTGTNTTGTTTTCATCCATTTTACTTTCTTTCTTAAGAGGACTTATTCAGGAAGTGTCCTCTTTGTTAGTTTGGGCTATTGCAATTTATGCAGGNTTCATGTTTTTTGNCATAGTTGCAGAATCATTNCCAGAAAAATGGTCTTTGGAAATTAGGTCAGTTCTAGGTTTTTTTTCGATCTTAATCTTAGTTTTATTGGTTAGTAGGCTAGTTGTGTTATCCCTCAAAGAAACTGTAATTTTTTTTGGTGGAGGACCCATCGATAAATTTTTAGGAGCGATTTTTGGAACAATCAGAGGTGCAGTCATAATTAGTTCTTTAGCATTATTAGGNTCAATGACTGCCTTGCCTCAGGAAAAATCTTGGTTGTCCGCGACATCAAGACCGATGTTAGAATTTTCAATCCATTGCGTAGGACCTTACCTCCCAGAATTTTTTCAGGAAAAAATTGTAATACCTAAAGAAAACTTTGACGAACTTTTAAACCTATGTGTGCCGTTTTCGGAATAGTTGGCTCAACGCCGGCAAATCAAAAAATTTATGATGCTCTTTTATTGATGCAACATCGTGGACAGGATGCAGCTGGGATCGTTACTGGCCAGCAAAAAAAAATTAGTGTTTCTCGAGGGTTAGGACTTGTAAGGGATGTTTTTAGAACAAGAGACATGAGGAATTTAACTGGCGAAATGGGTATTGGTCACTGTAGATACCCTACTGCTGGGAATGCTGGTAACCCGGAAGAAGCCCAACCCTTTTATGTCAATGCTCCTTTTGGAATAGTTTTAGGACACAACGGAAATCTTACTAACGCATCTACTTTACAAGATGAAATGTATAAAAAAGACCGAAGACATATTAATACCGATTCTGATTCAGAGGTCTTATTGAATGTTTTTGCTAACGAGTTACAAAATAGTATTTATGGAGTAAATATTGATACTGAAGCGGTTTTCGTTGCAGTTGAGTCACTTTATAAAAGGGTAAGAGGGGCTTACGCCTGTGTTGCGATGATTTCTGACTTTGGCATTGTAGGTTTTAGGGACCCTCATGGAATTAGACCATTGGTTATTGGGAAAAAAGAAATATTAAACGGATANGAATGGGCGCTGGCTTCAGAGTCAGTTGCACTTCAAGGTTTGGGTTTTGAACTAGTTAGAGATGTTAAACCGGGAGAATGTGTTGTGATTACTGTTGATAGGGAAATGACGACTAAAATATGCTCAGTGAATACCTCTTGTAACCCCTGTGTCTTTGAATATGTTTATTTTGCAAGACCAGATTCATTGTTAGACAGAGTTTCTGTTTATGAAGCTAGGTTAAAAATGGGGCAAGCTCTTTCGGAAAAAGTCAAAAGTCAATGTTCAGCTGGAGAAATTGATGTGGTTGTTCCTGTTCCAGACTCTAGCAGACCGGCCGCACTTGAACTGGCATTGAGTTTGGGTCTTCCTTATAGAGAGGGTTTTATAAAAAACCGTTACATTGGGAGAACTTTTATAATGCCGGGGCAGCAAACTCGCATAAAATCTGTTCGTCAAAAACTAAATGCTATGCCATCAGAGTTTAAAGGAAAAAATGTTTTAATAGTTGATGATTCTATTGTTAGAGGAACAACTAGNAGGGAAATTGTTCAAATGGCAAGAGAGGCTGGTGCAAATAAGGTTAATTTTGCCTCCGCCTCCCCTCCAGTTCGCTTTCCAAATGTCTATGGAATTGATATGCCAACCAAACATGAGTTGATTGCAAATAAACGGTGCGAGGAAGAAATTTGCTCTGCGTTAGGAGCAGATGATTTAATTTTTCAAGACTTATCAACCATGAAATCAACTATATCTAAGTTCAATCCAAAATTAGATGGCCTCGAGGCCTCATGTTTTGATGGTAATTACGTTACAGGGGANGTTTCAAATANATTTTTGGATGATTTTTGAGCNAACCCTTAAGCAGATATCTATTATCGGGCCTTGATNAGTTNAGCNTTANATAATCATATAAATTTTTACTAATACTTCATTTGATTTTTNGAATCCACAGAAACCCATCTCATNAAAGCGCTTTAGTAAGTAATTTAAATATACTGTCGGTGTTAATTAATCTCCAATTTTTATAAATTATCTATTAATTGCAAAGCATTTAATTTTCGAAATTTTTCGGACGAATTCTCTAAATTAATATAATTTTTCTTCTATGAATCAGAGTAAAGTGGGTTAAGTTTATTACATGAAGGGCTGGAATGTTTTTTTCCCGGCAACGTTTTTTTGTGCTAGAGATAATTTTTTGGATTTCTGATTACACCAATTCCAAGGCCTTCAATTTTAAAAAATTGTTTTTTTAGATCAATGGAAATAGTTTTAAATTCAGGATTTTCAGGATGAAGATAAACAATTGAACCTTTTTGTCGAAATCTTTTTACAGTAACCTCATCCTCTACTCTTGCAACAACTATTTGATCATTCTTATCTATAGTGGAGTTAGGATTATATTTTTTTACCACCAATAAATCATCCTCAATAATTCCAGCATCCCTCATGCTCATACCTTTAATTCTTAAAAGATAATCTGGTTGAGATGGGAACATTTTTGTATCAATTTTAAACTGTGTTTCAATATGCTCTATTGCTTGGATAGGTGAACCGGCAGAAACTGTACCTACCAAAGGCAATAAGTTTGACTGGGTAGAATCAACGCTATCGAAATTATTGAGCTTAATGCTTCTTGAGGTTCCTGCAACCAAGGATAATGCCCCTTTTTTTTCAAGCGCCTTAAGATGTTCCTCCGCTGCATTTGGAGACCTGAAACCAAGGGCCTCGCAAATTTCTATTCTAGTTGGTGGAAATCCTGACTTTTCAATAAATGAAGAAATCATCTTTAAAATTTCTTTTTGCCGATTAGTTAATTCTTTCATTTTTTTTGCAATTAGTACTGAATGTAATTACAGTACATTCATTATCTATTTTTTTCAAGTTTTTTTTAATTTTTTCATTACTACATTCCCTCATAGTTTGGTCCACCACCGCCTTCCGGCGCAACCCAAGTTATATTTTGAGTTGGATCTTTGATATCACAAGCCTTACAGTGCAAACAATTTTGAGCATTTATTTGCAGTTTTATTTCTTTGGAATGTTGCGTGACTGGTTGATTTTTTTCGTCCAGGTACTCATAAACACCCGCTGGACAATACCTTGTTTCTGGTCCTGCGTAAATTTTAAAATTTATCAAGCTTGGCACTTCAGCATCTTTGAGCTTTAGATGAATGGGCTGATTTTCCTCGTGGGAAACGCCCGAAAGAGGCAACGAAGAAAGTTTGTCAAAGGAAATCCTACCATCTGGTTTTGGATATTGTATTTCTGTATAGGTTTTGGATTTTTTTAATGATTTGTAATCAAGATTTTTGGACCTGATTTTAAAAAATGTCTTGTTTTGAAATATATTTTGTTCGACGAAAGTGAGTATGCCACCTAAAATCATACTTTTATTCATCAAAGCTTTAAAATTTTTTGCCTGGTTAAGCTCTGTAAAAAGCCATGAGTCTTTGAATTTTTTCTCATAGTTATTCAGCAAAACAAATTTTGAATTTTTGTTGTTTTTTTCAAATTCAAAATAAGCCTCTGCGACCAAAATCCCACTCTTGATAGCACAATGAGAACCCTTAATTCGAGCAGAATTTAAAAAACCGGCATTACAACCAATTAGCGCACCACCTGGGAATACAAATTTAGGAAGACTGTATAAGCTTCCAGCTGTGAGACTTCGAGCACCATAGCCAATTCTCTTGCCTCCCTCTAAAATTTTTAGAATTTCCGGATGTGTTTTTAACTTTTGAAATTCTTGAAAGGGTGAAATCCAAGGGTTTTTGTAATTTAGTCCAGTAATCAACCCAATGGATACTCGATTATTTCTCATATGATAAAGAAAAGACCCACCATAAGTTTCTAACCCTAGCGGCCAACCTAGAGTATGTATTACAGAACCTGGTTTTGATTTTTTTTTTGGAATTTCCCACAGTTCTTTTATACCCAGTGCATAATTTTGAGGGTCTGAATTTTTATCAAGTTGAAATTTGTCAATTAATAACTTTCCAAGCTGACCTCTTGATCCCTCCGCAAAAATAGTAAATTTAGCTTTGAGTGAAATACCAGGTTCAAAATTCTTTCCGTTAGATCCATCACGGTTGACCCCAAAGCTTCCTGTTTTAACACCCTGAACATCACCATCTTCACCATAAATTAAGCTTGTTGCGGCAAATCCAGTGAAAATTTCAATATCCATTTTTTCTGCTCTCTGCCCAAGCCACTTGACTACATCAGACAAACTCGAAATGTAACACTTGTTATTTTTGAGTGAATTAGGCACTAAAAAGGATGGTATTTTCAGAGATTGTGTTTTGTTTAAAAGAAAATAAAATTCATCTTTTGTGACTTTATTTGTTACTGGACAATTTTCTTCTTGCCAATTCGGCAACAATTCGGATAACGCGACTGTATCAATAATTGCACCTGAAATGATATGTCCCCCAAGGGATGCTGATTTTTCAATTACGCAAATAGATAGGCTACGATTTTTCACCATTGCTAATTGTTTTAATTTTATTGCCGCAGATAGTCCTGAGGGACCAGCCCCGATAATCAGCACGTCGAACTTTAACTCTTCTTCCGTCATTTTTATATCAAGTAATTAGACATTTAGTTTATTTTAATATGTAAAAGATATATTCTCTTTTATACAGGGTTAAGGTTAACCCATTGTAAAAAATGTATAACAATTCATAACAAGTGGTTTTAAGTATTCTAAAATTTTCATAGGTATTTTTTTTGACTAAATTTGTTTTTATAACTGGAGGAGTTGTTTCCTCCCTTGGCAAAGGAATTGCAGCTGCGTCCTTGGGAACCCTCTTGGAGTCTCGCGGCCTAAAAGTAACAATCATAAAAATGGATCCCTACTTGAACGTTGACCCCGGAACAATGAGTCCTTTCCAGCATGGAGAGGTATTTGTTACCGAGGATGGAGCTGAAACAGATTTGGATCTTGGACACTACGAAAGATTCATTGAGACAAGAATGCGAAAAATTAATAACTTTACCACTGGACAGATTTACGATTCAGTTCTTCGAAAAGAAAGAAAAGGTGATTATTTAGGAAAAACTGTCCAAGTCATTCCGCACATTACTAACGAAATCCAAGATTTTATTTTTCGTGGAACTCAAATTGGTGAGAGAGATAGAGCTCAAGTTGCAATTGTTGAAGTTGGTGGAACCGTTGGAGACATTGAGTCATTACCTTTTCTTGAGGCCATCAGACAGATGGCACTGAGGTTGGGTAAGGGAATGACTTGCTTTGTTCATCTTACCTTAGTTCCTTTTCTTGCTTCAGCTGGAGAACTGAAAACTAAGCCAACCCAACACTCTGTGCAGAGACTTCGGGAAATTGGAATAGTGCCAAATCTAATTTTATGTAGAGCTGACAGACCGATCCCTAAAGATGAGTGTGAGAAAATCTCCCTTTTTTCTAATGTGCAAAAGGAGGCAGTCATATCTGCCTACGATGTAGATTCTATTTATGAAATACCTCGAATCCTTTTTGAACAGGGTGTTGATGAGATAATTTGTCAATCATTAGATTTATCTCTTCCTTCTGCTAATTTGACTATTTGGGATTCTCTATTAAATAAACTTACCCTGCCTCTAAAACCTGTAAAAATCGCAATGGTTGGAAAATATGTTGATCTCAAAGAGTCTTATAAGTCTCTTTCAGAAGCATTAATCCATGCAGGTATACACTCTGAAGTAAAGATCGTAGTTGAATATATCGATTCAGAATCAATTGAAGTTGACGGAGTGGAACGATTAGTTGATTGCGATGCAATTTTGGTCCCAGGTGGTTTCGGCTCAAGAGGGATTGAGGGTAAAATCTCCTCTATTAAATATGCAAGGGAGTCAGGCACACCCTTTTTAGGTATATGTTTGGGAATGCAACTTGCAGTCATAGAATTCGCCAGAAATGTTGCCGATATGCCAAAAGCTAATTCAACAGAGTTTGATCCTGAGACTTCTTTTCCAGTGGTAGCTTTGGTTACTGATTGGTTAACCAAGGATGGAAATATTGAAAATAGGAGTTTTTTATCTGATAAGGGTGGGACAATGCGTTTGGGATCTCAACATGTAAAAATATTTAAATCTACTTTATCTCACAAAATTTATGGTGATTTTACTAAGGAACGTCATCGTCATAGGTATGAGTTCAACAATTTACTTAAATCCAAATTACAAGACGCTGGACTTATAATTAGTGGTGAAACTGAAAACGGTAATTTAGTTGAGATTGTAGAAGTTTCGTCTCAAAATCATCCTTGGTTTGTTGGAGTCCAATTTCACCCAGAGTTTTCTTCCACTCCTAAAAATGGTCATCCTCTTTTTAAATCTTTTATTGATGCATCTCTATCATTTTCAAACAGTAGGATAGAATCAAGTAATAGTGACAATTATTCTAATTTAGACAAAGGAATACATGAAACTTCTAGATTTTAAAGTCGGTATAAAACATCCTTTTTTTTTGATCGCTGGTCCCTGCGTCGTTGAATCTGAGGCACTACAAATTGAGACCGCTGGTTTTTTAAAAGAGTTGTGTAAAAAACTCGGGGTAAGTTTTATTTTTAAGTCAAGTTTTGATAAAGCAAACCGGTCATCAGCAGATTCTTTCAGGGGTCTGGGTATGCATGAAGGGTTAAAAATATTAGAGAAAGTCAAAAAAGAAGTTGATGTACCACTTCTTACTGATGTTCACGATGCGAGTGAAATTAATGAGGTTTCAAGTGTGGTTGATGTTTTACAAACGCCTGCATTTCTTTGTAGACAAACTGATTTTATCACTGCTGTGGCAAAAAGCGGTAAACCAGTTAACTTAAAAAAAGGTCAGTTTTTAGCGCCTGGTGACATGAAAAATGTTGTTGAAAAAGCTAGAAAAGCTGCTTCGGATGCTGGCTTAAATGATAACCAGTTCATGGTTTGCGAGAGAGGAGCTTGTTTTGGTTATAACAATTTAATTAGTGANATGAGAAGCTTAGCAATAATGAGAAACACTGATTGCCCGGTTATTTTTGATGCTACTCATTCTGTTCAATTACCAGGAGGATTGGGAAATTCATCTGGCGGTCAAAGAGAATTTGTTCCAGTTCTTGCTCGTGCAGCTATCAGTGTTGGAGTTTCAGGAATATTCATGGAAACACATCCTGATCCAAAATTTGCTTTGTCCGACGGGCCAAATGCAGTTCCTCTAGACAAGATGGAGGAATTAATCAGCCAGTTGAGAGAGATCGATAGGGTAGTCAAAAGTATGAATCTTTTAGAGGAACAGATTAACATTTTCTAAATTTGACGTACTAATGATCTTAAGTATTTTTTATTTGATGGGGACTGCGTAAAATGAGTTCGATTGTGGATATTTTAGCAAGAGAAATAATTGATAGTAGGGGAAACCCAACTGTTGAATGTGATGTGGTTTTAGATTCAGGCGTCATAGGTAGAGCATCTGTTCCCAGTGGAGCATCAACTGGATCTGGGGAAGCCATTGAATTAAGAGATTCACACTCAAAAAGATTTTATGGCAAAGGTGTTAAAACAGCTGTAAGTAACATTAATAACGAAATAACTGAATTGTTGCTTGGTCTTGATGTTCGGTCACAGTCTGCTATTGATCATGAATTAATTGCCTTAGATGGTACAGAAAATAAATCGCGTTTAGGTGCAAATGCTATGTTAGCCGTCTCCCTATCAGTGGCCAAAGCTGCTGCTACAGAGTGTAAATTGCCTTTGTACAGGTATTTTGGGGATATTGGAACTATTTCAATGCCAGTTCCTATGATGAATGTGATTAATGGAGGCGTTCACGCTAATAACAATTTAGACATCCAGGAAATGATGATAATTCCTGCCGGTTTCTCAAGTTTCAGTGAAGCATTGAGGTGTGGATGTGAAATCTTCCAAACTTTAAAAAAAGTAATTAATAAAAAAGGAATGTCCTTAGCCGTTGGTGATGAGGGAGGTTTTGCCCCTGATGTTAAAAGCCATTCTGAAGCTCTTGATTTAATTATGGAGGCTATTACTCTCTCTGGATATAAGCCTGGTGAAGAGGTTAGTTTGGCACTTGATTGTGCTAGCACCGAATTTTTTGAAAATGGTAAATATAATCTAAAAGGGGAAAATTTGTCTCTGGATCCCAAAAAATTTGTTGAACTACTTGAAAGTTGGTGTAATCGGTATCCCATTATTTCTGTTGAGGATGGCGCGGCAGAGGACGACTGGTCCACTTGGGAATTATTGACTGAAAAACTTGGATCAAGAATACAGCTTGTTGGCGATGATCTGTTTGTTACAAATACAAAACTTTTGCAAAAAGGAATAAGTCGAGGAATTGCAAATTCTATTTTGATAAAAATAAACCAAATTGGTACATTAACTGAAACTTTTGCGGCTATTTCACTGGCCAAAAGGCACGGGTACAGTTCTGTAATTTCACACCGATCCGGAGAGACGGAAGATACTACAATTGCTGACATTGCAGTTGGTTCTAACGCTCTTCAAATAAAAACTGGATCACTGTCTAGGACTGATAGAACAGCAAAATATAATCAGCTGTTAAGAATTGAGGAAGACATAGGAAAATTAGTCCACTATCCTGGTTATGATGCATTCAAGAAAAACCTAACTTAGTCACTTTACTTTGAATTATTTATGGAAAGAGAAGTTTTTTTACTGTTAATTAAAAAATATCTTGTTTTTGTTCCATTATTGCTAATCCAATACCCGCTTTGGATTGGAGAAACAGGATGGCTAGATGTATGGGAAAAAGAAAAAAATCTTCACAGCATGGAAATTGATTTGAATGATGATAAAAAAAAGCTTTTAGAAATTAAAGCAGAGGTCAGAGATTTCAGAGATGGATACAATTCCATCGAAGAAAAAGCAAGATATGAGATGGGCATGATCAAACCCAAAGAAAAATTTTTACAATTAGTAGTACCAAATGAAAATCCTTAATTATTAAATAAATAAGTTAGAGTATTCATCTTGATCAAAAGAAAATTGTCTATTGCAGAAATCGCATTTAACTTCAATTTTTCCCTCAGGAGAAACAAGTTTTTTTGTATCTTCTCCCCCCAGAATTTTTAAAATTTTTTTTGCTCGATCAGGAGAACAATGGCAGGAAAAAATCGGAGTTTTTATTTTAAGTACTTTATATTGCAGACTACCAAATAATTTATCGATAATGGTGAGTGTGTTGTCTTGGTTTAGGATGTCAGGAGAAATTTGTGATGTGATTTTGCTTAATTTTAACCACTCCATATCGGTTTCGTTTTTTTTTGACGGCATTTTTTGAATTAGTAATCCAGTAGCAGTTTTGGAGTTTGAAGAGAGAATTAATTCAGAGTCAATTTGTTCGGAATTCTTAAGGTAATTTCCAATCATCTCGCTTACGTTGTCACCTTCTATAGGAATAATTCCTTGATATGGTTTTTGGTTTTTAAATTTTTTGATTAATAAGCACACTAAAAATTCCCTCTTTGAACCCATTGATCATATTTTTAAAGGATAAATTTTCGATTTTTTTTGGGTTTGTTTTTAACTTTAGAGTACTCTTGAAATTAAAATTAGAGTTACACTCTGCATAACCTAGTTTAATAATTCCTCTCCCGTAAACTTGCAGCGCAACAGAGCCTTTGTGTTTGATTGTAGAGCTTAATAAAATGCTCGCCACTGTTAATTGACCAAGTATGTTGGAAGCTTCTCGTGGNAGNTTATTATGATTTGCTCTTATTTTCCCCCAGCTNGTATTTAATCNAGCTACGNTAGCCCTAGTTGTTTGATTCTCAAACATGAGCGTTACTAAAAGGTCATTTGATAAATTCATATTTATTGAGCTAGAAAAAAAATTAAGCTGTATCTAAAAGTAATTTTTTAAGTTTAATCCTTAATTTTGATTACACTTAGATAATAATGAATTTTTATTTAACTTTTTTAGAGAGTAGTATTTTGATATGTGGCAGTTCAAAAATTTTTTTACTAATTAAATTTTAAGAGAAAAGATAAAAATATACACTATGAATCCCCATGAGTTGAATGTTGATTTACATATGCACTCTAATGCTTCCGACGGACAATTGTCACCGTCAGAATTGATTCTTAGAGCAGAGAAGAATGATGTTGACATGATGTCTTTGACAGATCACGATAGTATTAATGGAATTGCCGAGGCAATGGAGTGTGCCGAGGGGAAAAAATTGTTACTCATACCTGGCGTTGAAATTTCAGTGACTTGGGGAANGTTAACGCTTCATGTCTTAGGTTTAAATATTGACCCTAGAAATAATATTTTATCCAATGCAATGCAAGAAATTCAAGATACTCGTTTTGAAAGAGCCAAACTCATAAATCAGGCATTAGTTGCTGGAGGGTTACCATCCCTATTAGATGAGGCGCTTGAAGAGGCAGGCGATCCAGGACAAATTAGTAGAACACATTTTGCTAGAGCTATGATTTCAAAAAATATTTGTTCATCAACTAGAGAGGTATTTAAAAATTATCTAGTATCCGGAAAACTGGGCTTTGTTGAGCACAAATGGCCCAGCCTTAAAAATGCAATAGACTGGATCAAGATGGCTNATGGTTTGGCAGTGCTTGCTCATCCGGCTAGGTATGAACTGAGCTTAACTGAACTGTATNTTCTTTTGGATGACTTTTCTAATTTAGGTGGGGTAGCTATTGAGGTAGCTACCGGTAGCCATTCACATTCTGACATCAANAAATTTCAGAGTATTGCTAACCAAANTAAGTTTGAAGCTTCNAGAGGCAGTGATTTTCATAGTCCAACAGAAAGTAGGTTCGATGTGGGTATTGCTCCAGCCCTCCCAGTAGAAACTGTCCCTGTTTGGGCCCGATGGATGTAGAAAAGAAATGAGGAGTTAAGTTAATGTTTGTTCATAGAGCCTTGGAGAGAGAGCCTATTAAAGGTAGTATTGTTGCGTTGGTGACTCCAATGTTTGAAGACGGAAGCTTGGATTTAAAAACATATCAAAAATTAATAGAGTTACACATTAAAAAAAACACTAGTGCAATTGTCACTGTTGGTACCACTGGAGAATCCCCAACAGTAAACTTTGAAGAACATTTGTCTTTAATAGACNAAGCCGTTAAACAATCTAACTCAAGAATTCCTATAATTGCAGGTACCGGAGCAAACTCAACAGTCGAGGCAATTGAGCTCACAAAAGAGGCGGCTAAATTAGGAGTTCAAGCATCTTTGCAAGTTGTTCCTTACTATAATAAACCCAGCCAAGAGGGGCTTTATAAGCATTTTAAGGCTGTTGCTGAAGCTGTTGAATTACCCATCATTCTATATAATGTTCCTGGTAGGACCGTAGCAGATTTGCTAAATTCTACAGTATTGAGGCTGGCCGAAATTCCTAATATTATTGGTATTAAGGATGCCACTGGTGATATTGTGAGGGGACAGGATTTACTTAGAAATTTACCCGATGATTTTCTTGTTTACAGTGGAGATGACCCAACTGCGGCCGCTTTAATTCTTTTGGGCGGCTCAGGTAATATATCAGTAACAGCNAATGTTTTACCAAAAACCATGGCAAAACTATGTAAATTAGCTTTAAACACACGAGCCAAGGAGGCTGGAGAGTTAAATATAGAATTACTTAATATTCATCAGACTCTTTTCCTGGAGGCAAATCCAATTCCAATTAAATGGTTAATGGCTTTTATGGGATTAATTCCCAAAGGAATTAGACTTCCGTTAACAGATCCATCCAAATCTACTGTGGAACAATTGAAGCGAATTGTTGAAAAGATCAACTATTTTGAGGGCAGTTAAATGTTTTCCTTTTTTTTCTCTAATTTTAATTTTTTGATTTGTAAGATAATTTTTTTTGTAATATTAATTTTTGCTATTGCTGGTTGTTCATCAATTCCTTTTTTGGAAAATGAATCGGATTTCGATTCATCAGTGATACTTAATAAACCAAAAAAACTTGAGGTTCCGCCTGATTTAATAACTCCAGCAAAGGATAGAAAATTCAGTATTCCTTCTTCTGGTTCAACCATGTCCGAATTTGAGTCGTCAGTTATCAAAGATGGAAGTCGAGAGATTAGAACAAATATTTTGCCAGCAATTACCGGAATGGAAATTCGATCTTATGGAAATCATAGGGTACTGATAGTTGAGAAACCAGTTGAATATCTATGGCCAATCTTGAGAAATTTCTGGGTTAATTCAGGGTTTGAAATTTCAAAAGAGAGTCCCGAAATCGGTGTTATAGAGACTGATTGGTTCGAGGATAAAAGAAACATACCTCAAGGTTTAGTAAGGGGTTTTTTGGGTAGAGTGTTTGATAATATCTACGATTCTGGAGAGAGAGACCGTTACAAAATGCGGTTGGAGAGGTTATCCGTTGACAAAACAGAGATTTCGATTGCACACAAAGGGTTAATTGAGGTGGTGGATGATAGACCGGAGGGTACGATAAGTTGGAAAAATAAGCCCACTGACAGAAAACTGGAGGAAGAATACTTAAAACTTATAATGATTTCTCTCGGTGCCCATGAGAATAAAGCTTCTGATTTAATTGAAACGAAAGCAGTATCATCAGATGTTTTATTAACCTCAGATGAATCAACTACTCACATAAAAATCTCCGAAAACTTTGATAGATCTTGGAGAAGAGTCGGTATGGCCATTGACAGACTGGAGTTTGAAGTAGAGGATAGGATACGTACTAAAGGAACCTACTTTATCAGGTATAGAGATCCTACAATTGGCAAAAAGAAAAAAAGTTTCTTTTCTAATTTATTTTCTTTTGCAAGTTCACCCGAAAAATTACAAATCTATAGAGTTCAATTGACAAGTAATGGTGATGAAACCAAAATTTTAGTTCTTGACAAGGACGGGATTGATAATAGTGCGACAACAAAGTCGATTGCATCGATTTTATTTGATCAGTTAAAGTAAGTGAGATTTTGTTGCTTGGGAAGCGGAAGCGAGGGAAATTCGCTAGTTTTAGAGTCTGGTCTAAATAATAAAACTACAATTCTAGTAGACTGCGGACTCAAGTTCGATGTTCTTGAAAAAAGATTAATTGATCAAGGAATTTCTATTTCAGAAATAGATGCTATCTTTATAACTCATGAACATAGTGATCATGTTAGAAGTGCTGCTAAATTCGCCCGAGTTTTTGAAATTCCGTTGTTTATGACCCATGGAAGTTTTTATGCATATCGGGATCATTTCCAAAAAATAAAGTTTTTATCATTTTTAAAATCTGACCAAACAACCAAATTTAATGATTTGAGCATATTGCCATTTTCTATTCCTCATGATGCAAGAGAGCCAGTTGCTTTGGTTTTTCAGGATTTAAAACATCGTCTTGGTGTACTCACTGATGCTGGTTCAATTACTCCTCATATTGAAAAAACATTAAGCAAACTCGACGGTTTAGTATTAGAGTTCAATTACGACCCTAACATGTTGAAGGACAGTAAATACCCGCACTCCTTAAAAAAGAGAATTGCTTCCTCTTTTGGTCATCTATCTAATGAAGATGCTCAAAATTTGCTTAAAAAAATTTACCACGATAAATTACAAGTTGTTGTAGCCGCTCATTTAAGCCAAAAAAACAATAGCCCAGAGTTAGTAGATAAGATGTTGAAGGTATTCAAAGAAAATTCGGTCAAGATCCTCATAGCCAAACAATCCAAGCCGACAGGATGGATTAATCTTAATTAAAGCAAATTTTTAATTAGTATCACTGTTTATTTTTAAATCCATAAATACGGACTTTGTACTCGCATAGTAAGAACCATGAGCTACAGACATTAGTACAAGAGAAAGGGGCATGATTCCCAGAGTCAATACCTGTTTGAAACTAGCAAATAAATTTGCCAGTGTTGAAAACAAGAAAATTAAGAACAATACTATTGCAAACCACAACAAGCCATAAAATAGAAAGCTTTTTCGGTTTAACCAAACTGCAAAAAAAGAATAAAATACTGCCTTTGTTGCACTGAATTTGTTCCAAACAACCAATTGAGGAGCGTACCAAAACGACATCATAACTGGTATGTAGGCTAAGACAGCTACCATAGCTCCAAATCCGTTCGAGGTAGAGTTGGAGGGTAAATTATTTGAATAAACTGGGAACTCTCCAGTGGATATTGCTTTTAAAAGTGATCCTCCATCTAAAGTTATAGACAAAATCAACACTAAAATAATTTGTAAAACATAGATAATTCCTAGTAATAGCATAGACTTAGCATGGGCACCGGTAAATCCAGAAATAATTAGTTTTGGAAATGGTATTTGGTTTTCATCCACAGCACGCGCTAATGCTATAAAGCCAAAAGCAAGTCCTGGCGACAAAATTAAAGTAATTATGAGTCCAAAAATAGGCACCAAACCAAATAGAAACATTGCTGTCCAGTAGGTAAAAAGTGAGAAAATCCATATTAGTGGTTGTTTTTTAAATATTTTAAAACCTTGAATTAACCATGCTTGGCCAGCACTGGAGTTGACTACCTTGGGTTGACTTGTCATCAACACGGCTTTTCTTTCATTTCAGATTTTCTTTTGAGTAATATTCGTTCAAATTGAGTTGGATCTTTTGGGGTTAAAAGAGTAGCTTCCCTCGGAACATACCAATCATATAGTCTTGATATCCAAAAACGAAATGCTGCTGATCTGAGGGTCATGGGCCAAGCTTCGGTTTCTTGTGAAGTTAATTTTCTAATACTTTGATAACCTAGAAGTAAAGAGTCAAGTTCATTTTTCTTAAATGTACCAATTTTATCTTTGTCATGAAAGATTGCCCAATCATTTGCAACTACTGCTAAATCAAAAATTAATGTATCAAATCCGGCAAAGTAAAAATCAATAATTCCTCCCAACTTTTCTTGTAGGATACCTGTTTTTTTCTCAATCTGCGTATTCTGAAGAAAAAGAGCGTTGTCTCTGAAAAGATCTGCATGAATTACTGCTTTGGGTAATGCCTTATAGTTTGAAGAGTTGAAAAAAGATTCCTGGTCTTTTAACTCATCAATAAGGGTGTTTTGTTTATGATGCGGAAGAAATTTTAAAATTTCAGGTGTTGTTTGTTTCCACCATGGTAGACTTCTGGTGTTATTTTGTACTTCAGGAAAGTCCGAAGCATCTTGATGAGAAACTGCCAAGGCTTTGCCGATTTCATAACAATGATGGGTATTTGGATTTTCAACCACTCTGCCATTGAGCCTGCTAACTATTGTTGCTGGTTTTCCATTGCAGAATTGAAGTAATTCTTTTTTTTTGTTTAAAATTGGAAGGGGGCATGGAGTTCGCCGTTTGGCTAAGTGCCTCATTAATGATAGATAAAAAGGGGCTTGATCAATAGTTAATTTTTCAAAAATTGTTAAAACGTAGTTATTTTCAGACGTATAAATGAAATAGTTGGTGTTTTCGATCCCAGCCTGGATTCCCTCAAAATACAACAGTTCCCCAATATTAAAATTGGAAAGAAGGTTTTGCAAAGTTTCTTGGGTTACTTTTGAGAAAACAGCCATAATTAATAGTTATAGTTTACTTTTTTTAATTTAAAATTTTTATTTTTTTATGAAAAACTCTCAATTAATTTCAGTTAAAGAGATACGTGAAACCTTTATAAACTATTTTGCGGAAAATGGGCATACAAAAATTTCCTCAAGCCCTTTAATTCCATTGTCGGATCCCTCACTCTTGTTCACAAATAGCGGAATGGTTCAGTTTAAAGATATTTTCATGGGTAATAAACAACCAAATTCACCACGAGCTGTAACCTCTCAAAGGTGCTTAAGAGCTGGAGGAAAGCACAATGATTTAGAAAATGTTGGCTATACTTCAAGACATCACACTTTTTTTGAGATGCTTGGGAATTTTTCTTTTGGGGATTACTTTAAGGAGGAAGCAATTATTTTTGCTTGGCAATTATTAACAGAGGTTTTAATGATTGACTCACAAAAGTTAGTCATAACAGTATATGAGGAAGATGCTGAAGCTTATAATTTGTGGAAAAATAAAATCAGAATTAGTGAAAGCCGAATAATAAAAATTGGTGATAATAAAGGATCTAAGTATGCTAGTGACAATTTCTGGCAAATGGCTGATGTTGGACCTTGCGGGCCATGTTCAGAAATTTTTTTTGATCATGGTAGTGGAGTACCAGGCGGGCCGCCGGGTTCAGAAAGCCAAGACGGTGACCGTTTTATTGAAATTTGGAATCTTGTTTTCATGCAGTTTAATAAATTGGAAAATGGTGAGGTTGAAAAGTTGCCAAATTTGTCGGTAGATACCGGTATGGGACTTGAGCGAATAGCCGCTGTGATGCAAAAGGTAACTAGTAATTATGATATTGATTTATTTAAGGAATTAACGTCAAAAGTTTTATTCCGAACAGGTGCGAATAATAAAAACCATTCTTCCCTTAGAGTAATTGCTGACCATATCAGAGCATGTTGTTTTCTAGTTTTAGATGGTGTTTTACCCTCAAATGAAGGTAGAGGTTATGTTTTGAGAAGAATCATCAGAAGAGCTTTGCGCCATGGACACAAGTTGGGCCAGACAGATCCCTTCTTTCATTTGCTTGTTGATGACTTGGTTAATGTTATGGGGAGCGGTTTTACTGAGTTGACAGATAAAAAGGAATTAATTGCTAATCATTTACTAGATGAGGAAGAAAAATTTGGAGAGACCCTAAATAGAGGTATTGAGATATTAGATAACGTTCTACTAAACTCTAAACAAAATAAAATCGATGGAAAAACTGCTTTTCTTCTATATGACACTTATGGGTTTCCCATAGATCTAACTGCAGATATTTGTAGAGAAAAGGGTTTTACTCTGGATCAAGAAGGTTTTGAAAAAGAAATGAGCAGTCAAAAACATAAAGCACGAGCATCAAATAAGTTTAAATTAGAAGCTAATTTTAAGTGCTCTGATCCCGAAACAAATTTTGTCGGCTACGATTTTTCGAAGACTGAGAGTAGTATTATTTCAATTTTTAAAAATCATAAACTGGTTAAAAAAGCAGTGAAAGGAGAGTCTACAGTGTTAACAGTAACTCAGTCTTGTTTTTATGCTGAGTCTGGCGGTCAAGAAGGAGATATTGGTACTTTAAAAACTAATACTGGTTTTGTAAAAATCTTTAACACTACAAAAATGATTAATAATGTTTTTCTTCATCACTGTCTTATAGAAGAGGGGGAGGTATCCGCCAATCAGTCTTGTGAGTTAAAAATAGACGAAGAAAAAAGAACACATATTAAAAGAAATCACTCTGCAACACACCTCCTACATTTAGCGTTAAAGAAAATTCTAGGAAGCCATGTTCAACAAAAAGGATCATTGGTTACTTTTGAAAGGACTCGTTTTGATTTCTCCCATCCAAGTATTTTAACCTCTGAACAAATTAGAAAAATTGAGGATTTAGTTAATAACGAAATAATAGAAAATACCAAAACACACGTGAATTTAATGGAGTATTCTGAAGCTTTGAAATCTGGTGCTGTTGCCTTATTCGGTGAAAAATATAACGATGAGGTCAGGGTGTTGTCGATTGGCTCCTCTAAAGAATTGTGTGGAGGAACTCATGTGGAGAGAACAGGAGATATAGGGTTTTTCAAAATTATTCATGAAACAGGTGTTTCCAGTGGTGTAAGGAGAATTGAGGCGATAACTGGAGAAAACGCAATCATGTATATTCATGAAACAGAAAAATTAGTACAAAAACTATCTCAAATTGCCAAAACACCAGTAAAAAAGCTGTCAGATAAGGTGAGCAACCTACTAGAGTCAAATAAAAAACTTGAACAGCAGTTGGAAATGATTCAACAAAAATGGATTTCTTCCATAAGAGAGGAGATAATCAAAGATTCATCAAAATATATCGGAATAAATTTAATAGTTAAAAGTATAGATGAGGTGGGTATAAAAGTACTCAAGAGTCTTGTTGATTATGTAAAATCAAAACTTTCTCCAGTGATTGTTGTTTTATCAACAATAGAAAATCGAAAAATTCATTTAATTGTTGGTGTAAGTAAAGATGTTTCAAAAAAGTATCGAGCATCTCATATTGTTTCTGAACTTGCACCAATAATTGGTGGCAAAGGGGGAGGGAGAGATGATTTAGCTCAAGCAGGAGGATTAAATATTTCAGGCTTCCCTAAGGTATCCAAAAATATTCAAAGAATATTAGACGAATTGCATGAGGTTAAAAAGCATGAGTGAAGAGAAAATTACCCAAGTTCCTCTGGAGTTGGATTTAAGTGGATTAAATTGTCCTTTGCCAATTTTAAAAACAAAAAAAATGTTGTCAGCTTTAGAGTCCGGTCAGTTAATTCACGTGACATCGACTGATTCCGGATCCTTTAATGATTTTAAGTACTTTTGTGAACACACAGGCAATGAAATGATTTCTAGGGAAGAGAGAGAATCAAAATATTATTTTTTGATAAAAAAAAAATAATACGCATCGAAAAATTTAATTAAACCTTTTTCTCAGTAATATCAGCAGCTGTGGTGAAAGCGTCAGAAAAAAATTGTTCTTGTGGTAAATTGCAACTCTTAACAAAATCTTTTTGCGCTGATTGAACCATTATTGGTGATCCGCATGAGTAAACAGAGTAACCACTCAAATCCGGAAATTCAGAGATGACGGCGTGATGAACGAAACCAGTTTTTCCTGGCCATTCAGATTTGTTTATTTCGTCGCTCACTACAGGAACAAATTTAAAATTTTTAAGGGTCTTCTCCCAATTTTCCGCAAGGTCACACATGTAGAGTTCGGAAGGCTTCCTTACTCCCCAAAACAAATGTATTTCTCTATCTATACCTTTGGTGATGGCATTTTCAATAACGGCTTTGATCGGAGCAAAGCCAGTACCACTTGCTAAAAATATAATTGGTCTTGAAGAATCCTCTCGTAAAAAAAATGTACCAAGAGGTCCTTCGAGGCGTAATATATCTTTTTCCCTAATTGCATTGATTGAAGGAGTACCATCACCAAAGATTGCGTCAGTAAACGCGCCTCCAGGAGTATGTTTTATGTGAAGTTCAACGAAGTTATCCTGATTGGGAGCATTGGCCATGGAATAACTTCGTCTCTTACCATCCTTAAGTAAAATGTCTACGTACTGACCGGCAATAAAATCGAATCTTTCACTAGAGGGTAGTTTGAGCTTAACTATTGCGATGTCCTCAGCTTTTTTTTGAATGCTTTCAACCCTACATGGTAATTTTTTGGGTGTTATCACTCCTGGTTTTGCTATTAGCGTTGCTTGTAATTTTAAATTAGTTAATGCTTTGGCAGTACATAATAAGATTTTATTATTATTTTTTTCACTTTCAGTTAATGCCTTCGATTGATGTGGACCGTAATCCACACGACCATCTATAAGAGTGGCTTTGCAAGATCCACAAGCTCCGTTTTTACAGCCATAAGGAAGAATTAGCCCTTGCTTCAGAGCAGCCTGTAAAATGGTTTCATTGACTTCGATTTTATATAAATCACTGGAAGTATTAAGTGTGAAATGTAATGTCATGTTATTTGTCAGTATAAAAAAACTGTTTTTTAAATGCTATTTTTTTGAACCCAAGAAAAAATAAACACACCAAAGATCAAAGCCAAAAAGCTAGGAATAAAAGCAACTGTGATAGGTGGCCAAGTGTTTAATAATCCCAAATGAGAAAACAAACTATTTCCTAAATGAAAAGTAATACCCACTATCATTCCTAAGAATATTTTAAATCCAATAGAACCTTTTCGTGAATGCAAATATGCTGCCGGCAGTGCAATAATTATCATTATCCATAATAAAAAGGGGTAAAAAACTTTTTTCCAGTAGGCTATTTCGTAACGATTAGTTTTTTGTTTTCCAGAGTTTAAATAATCTATAAATGAAGATAGCTCGATTGCTGACATTTTTTCAGGCTTAACAGTGAGAGCTTCGATTGTCTTTGATGATAATTTAGTTGGTATGATTAAATTACTATATTTTTCTAGCTTAACCAATCCCTTTTCATCAATTATTAAAGTCGTAGGCTCTACAAGATTCCAGGCATTCAAAATTTTTGTGTTTTTAATTTCAAGGGATTGATAATTTCCATTGACGGACGAGGTAATTGAAATTAGTTTAGAATTTTGGTCGAAATCATATATTTTTATATAATTTAAAGATTTGTCGGGGTTGATTTTTTTTATGTTCAAAATCCTTTCTTTGACTTTTGTATTTGCAGTGTTTTCGAATAATAAAAACCTGTCTCGTAACCAAAAACCAGATTTAAAATTACTTGTTGACTGAGTCTTGAACTTTATTTCACCCCAATTTCTAGAAAACTGCTCTGAAATAGGAATTAAGAACTCTGACAAAATTACAGTAATGAATGTTAAAGGCAACCCTATTATAAGGACAATATTCATAGCTTTTTTTGGAGATAAACCACCTACTCTAAAAGCAGTAAATTCCGAAGTTGAAGCTAGCTCGGAAAAGGCCCATAAACTTCCAATGAGTGTTGCAATAGGAATAATTTCATAGGTAACATTTGGGATTTTTAACAAAACAACAGCAAGTATCGTACTAATAAGAAATGTTCCTTTACCAATTTGGTCCAACTCTGCAATTAAATTAAAAAATGTAAATAAAAGAGTGAATCCAACTAAAGTAAGAATAATCCTTTCTAACACTACTTTTGCCAAATATTTGGTTGTTAGATTCATATTACGTTATTCTTATTTTTTTAAATAGCATTTTCATAAGGTTACCTTGTAAATACATCTTCACATAAAAGAGACATAGAGTTATTATGAGGATTGAAAGTGGTAAGCAGAACAGTCCAAAGTATAGATTCATTTGTTGTCTAGCTATCAAAGCTTGAATTATTCCTAGAAGATTATTGAAGGCAATAAACATGAGGATTGCTCCGAAGATATGCAAGAGCCTACCTTGGTTTGTGTTCAGATTAGCCAGGGGAATTGAGAGAAATGGCAAAAAAAGACACAATAATACTGTTCCAATTCTAAAGGATAGTTCGCCAAGGTCTGAAGAGGATTGTCTTTTGAATAAATTCCAAGTTGACGTGCTTCTGACTCTCTCTTTATAGGTCGTTGATTTTGGAGTGGTATCAATTTTCATTTTGTAGTTTTCAAACTTTGTACTTCTAATTTTAGAGGTTGAATTTGAGAATGATTTAATGTCAGTTCTTGAGCCAAACTCTAAATGAATCCAAGGCAACTGATTAGAGTCGAAAACCAACTTTCCTCTTGATCCCATTACTATTGTCTCATCCTCATCCTCATTGACTGAAATAAATACCAGTCCTAAATCTGACGACTCCTTATCAGTTTGTTCTATGAAGATTATTTTTTTTCCACCAGAAAACTCGCTAAATGTACCGGGGGCAATTTCTGTTAAATTCCTTTCTGATAATGACTGCTGTCTGAGTTCATCAGCTTGATTCCTTGCCCATGGGGTTGCAATTAGAGACGTTATCATCGTTGCAATTATCAAAGGCCAAGAAAACTTCCAAATTACGGGGATGAAAGACGTTAATTTTTTTCCTGAGCTAAGCCATATAACCATTTCATTATCCCGGCATTGTCTCGATAAAACCATGAAAACTGATAGAAATGCAGTTAGAGTTACAATAGTGGAGATTGAACTTATTGTAGAAAAACCAATTAGAGGAACAACCAGTTGAGCTTCTAATTGACCAGAGGCAGCGTTACCGAGAGTTCTAACTAAGGCCATTGTGATCACTATTGTCAAAAGACATGCAAATGTCATTCCGGCTACAGACCGCAATTCGCTTAGAATAGATTTTTCGAATATCACTGGCTTTATAATATAAATTTTTAGTTATTTAAAGGGTATTTTGTCATGACCGTAACCAGTGCAACAAATAATTCCTCAAAAGATTTCAAAGATACTAAAGACCCCGGAGAATTACGGGAAGAAATTAATTTTTTGGCCAGTAATAAACCAGTAGACCGAGCTTCGTCCGATTGTGTCTGGGTTGGTCTTTTTTCTACTAATAATGGAGTTGAGCTCACTGGGCCGGCAAGAATACTGGACAAAGCTTCAAAAGGAGTCATTACCAAAATTATTAAATCGGGTGATTTTAGCGCTAAAAAAGGGACTTCCTATCTGATTCGTGATTTGACTGGTATACCCTCCTTAAGGGCTCTACTTGTTGGTTGTGGGAATAAAGATTCTTTCAATGCAAGAGTTTTTAATGACGTAGTAAAAAATGCAACAAGAGCAATGATACCTTTGAAAGGTGTAAAAAAAGTTGCATCTTTTTTAACTGAAATTAATGTCAAAGACAAAACAGGAGTTTGGAGACTTCAGTCTCATTTGACGGCTGTACGTGAAGCTCTTTACCGTTTTGATAGATTTAAATCCTCAAAAGAAACTTCCGGGGAGGCAAAACCAAACAAATCTCCAGCTAAATCCTTCAAAGCAAAAAAACCAGAAAATTTTTGTTCGCTTAAATCAGTTGAGATGTTGTTACCTGGAGATATGAGGCCTTCAGATTCAGCGTCTTCGATTGGAGAAGCATCTGCGCTATCTGATGGTGTTGAATTATGTAAAGACTTAGGAAATTTGCCTGCAAATGTCTGTACGCCATCTTATTTGGTCAATGTAGCCAAATCGATCTCTAAACAATATAGATTAAAGTGCGAAGTCATAGATAAGGTTGGTTTGGAGAAATTAGGTATGGGCTCTTTTCTTGCTGTTGCTCAAGGTTCAATTCAACCTCCATACTTGATTACACTTCAGCATAATGGAGGCAAATCTAAAGAGCCACCAGTAGTAATTGTTGGAAAAGGGATAACTTTTGACTCAGGAGGAATTTCAATTAAGCCATCTGCTGCCATGGATGAAATGAAATATGACATGTGTGGAGCCGCAACTGTTTTAGGTCTAATGAAAGCTGTTGCAATGGCTGGCATGAAAAAGAATGTTATTGGAGTTGTTGCAACCTGTGAAAATATGCCAAGTTCAACGGCTACTCGACCCGGAGATATTGTTAAGTCTATGTCTGGACAAACCATTGAAATTCTCAATACTGATGCGGAGGGCAGATTAATTTTGTGCGATGCTCTTACATATGTTGAGAAATTTAACCCGTCGTGCGTTATTGATGTCGCTACTTTAACTGGTGCTTGTGTAGTGGCTTTGGGGAATATTAATACTGGTTTATATTCTTCCGACGAAGACTTGGCCAAAAAACTTTTGGATTCTGGATGTAATTCATTAGACCCTGCCTGGCGCCTACCTTTAGAAGATGATTATCAAGATTTATTAAAATCTCCTTTTGCTGATGTTGCAAATATTGGGGGAAGGTCAGCTGGCAGTGTAACTGCTGCGTGTTTTTTATGGCGCTTTGCAAAAGCTTACAAGTGGGCACATCTTGATATTGCTGGGACAGCTTGGGAAAGCGGATCCTCTAAATCAGCCACTGGCCGACCAGTCCCTTTACTATTTAACTTTTTAAGTAACTAGTCATATTGACGAGAATAGATTTTTATTTCAATGTAACTAATCAGCTTAATTTTTCTTGTAGGCTCATTAGAAAGGTGATGCGTGACTTTAAAGCCAATGAAGAGGAACCTATAGTGGTTTATTGCCCAGAAAAATCAAAGCTTTGTTTTTTTGATGAACTGTTATATTCATTCTCTAGCGTAGATTTTTTGCCACATGTTTTTGTTGGAGACTCGTTGGAATCTAAAACTCCTATAATTTTGTCGGCTAATCCATGGTTACCTGATATGCCCAGAAGACCAAATGTATTACTTAATTTGGATAATGAAATTTGTGAAGTATTCGGTTCTTTTGATAGGGTGATTGAAGTTGTTAGTACTGCCGAGACTGACAAATCACCTGCAAGAAAAAAATTTATTTTTTACAAAAATCGTGGATATCAAATTCACAATCATGATGTCTGTGAAAAACAGTGAGTTCAAAAAAACAACTAGAAATTAAAGATTTTGAATTATCTTGGGCTACAAAATGGGAGTCTAAAGGACTATACATAACTCCCGCACTGAATAATAATTCTTCGCCTGCTAAATTGGGTTCTTTTTGTATACAGTTACCTCCTCCAAATGTTACTGGAACCTTACATATGGGGCACGCCTTCAATCAAACTTTGATGGATATTTTGACCCGTTGGCAAAGGATGAGAAAAAAAAGAACACTATGGTTGCCTGGGACAGATCATGCTGGAATAGCAACTCAAATGATAGTTGAAAGACAATTATTGAACGATGGAAAATCTAGACAAGATATGGGAAGGGCAGCATTTTTGAATCATGTTTGGAAGTGGAAAAAGAAATCCGGAACAACAATAACAAAGCAGATGAGACGACTCGGTTCAAGTTGTGATTGGTCCAAAGAATACTTTACGATGGATTCAACCAGATCTAAAGTTGTTGAAAGAGTTTTTGTAGAACTTTTTAATCAAGGTTTGATATACAAAGGGAAAAGACTTGTCAACTGGGATCCTGTTTTGATGACCGCTGTATCTGACTTGGAGGTTGTTAGTGAGGAGGAAAGTGGACATATGTGGGAAATTCGTTACCCAGTTGTTCAAAATGAAAATAATGAGAAGGTTAAAAGTTTTTCTGATGATAACCAAGTCAAGTATTTAGTAGTTGCTACCACGCGTCCGGAAACGCTCATTGGTGATGTTGCTGTTGCTGTCCATCCTAAAGATAAGCGATATTCAAAATTTATTGGACAGACTCTAAAAGTTCCAATCATTGATCGCACTATACCTATTATTGCAGATGAAAACGTGGATATGGATTTTGGAACTGGTTGTGTAAAAATAACCCCAGCTCACGATTTTAATGACTATGAGATGGGTAAAAGACACAACCTACCAACAATCAATATCTTTTCTTTGAATGCAAAAATTAATGAAAATGGCCCCGAAAAGTATTTGGGTTTAGATCGGTTTGAAGCTAGAAGAAAAATATTAGAGGAATTAAAAAAAATTAATTTATTACAAGCTGAAAAAACTCATTCTCTTGTTATAAAAAGAGGTGATAGAAGTGGAAGCATAATTGAACCCATGCTTACTGATCAATGGTTTGTTGCTATGAATAAAGCACCCATACATGAAGCAAAAGGAGTAGCTAAAAGTCTTCGCCAACAGGGATTAGAAGCGATAACTTCAGGTAACTTAAAACTGTTTCCTGAAAACTGGAATTCTACTTATATAAATTGGCTTGAAAACTTACAGGATTGGTGTATTTCCAGACAATTATGGTGGGGACATCAAATTCCAGCTTGGTATAAGGCGGACAAAAACGGAAAAGCAATTTTTGACGGACTGATATTTGTAGCAATAAATTATGACGATGCCAAAGAGCAAGCTGTAAATCAAGGTTGGAATGGCCCCATTATTAGAGATCCTGATGTTTTAGATACATGGTTTTCGTCTGCTTTGATTCCTTTTTCAAGTCTTGTAGAAGAGGAAAGCGTTTGGAATGAAAACTCTAATAGCCCACGCATAAACTCTGAATTAGATTCTTTCATACCATCCGAAGTGTTAGTGACAGGTTTTGATATTATATTTTTTTGGGTTGCTCGTATGGTCATGATGACTAGTCATTTCTGCAATAAAATTCCTTTTAAAAATGTTTACATACATGCTCTAGTCAGAGATGCAGATGGAAATAAAATGAGCAAGAGTCGAGGGAATACTCTAGATCCCATTGATCTAATTGATGGCATAAGCCTGGAGGATCTAATAAAAAAACGTTGCTCAGGATTAATGAATCCAAAACAAGCGAAAGAAATTGAGAAAAAAACCATTTTAGAATTTCCAAACGGTATTCGATCTTTTGGAACTGACGCACTCCGTTTCACATTTGCCAATTTAGCCAGCCCAGGCAGGGATATAAGCTTTGATCTATCAAGGTGTGAGGGGTATGGGAATTTTTGTAATAAATTAAGAAATGCCAGTCGCTTCGTTTTGATGAATTGCGAAAATATGGATAATGGATTGGATAAATGTGGTGGCGAGTGCGGGCCAGATGGATATTTGTTTTTTGGCCTTGCCGACAAATGGATAGTTACTAGACTTCATGAATCAATAAAAATAATTAACGATTTTTTATCCAAATATAGGTTTGATTTGGCTGCAAAAGAATTGTATGAATTTGTTTGGAATGAGTTCTGTGATTGGTATTTGGAATTCGCTAAAACACAATTAAATTCAGTGTTGGACAATAAAAAAAGAGCAACCAGACGAACAATGTTGAGAACTTTAGAAACAATATTGCGTTTATCCCACCCCTTTATACCTTTTATTACCGAGGAGTTATGGCAGTTAATAGCACCCTTGGCCAAAAAATCCAAAAAGCTTCAAAACAATGAATTTGATTCAATAATGTTATCTTCTTTTCCTAAATACGAAGCTACAAAGTTGGATTTCCAAGCTCAAATAAAAATTAATCAAATTAAAGATTTGATTTCCTCAATTAGAACATTACGTTCAGAAATGAAATTATCGCCAGGAGATAAAATACCTTTAATTATTTTAGACCACTCTAAATCCAATGACAGACAAAGCAAAGATTTAAACTTAACAACAGATAGTCCGGAAAGACATGAGTTTATTTTAGCCATCAAGTCATTGGCAAAAATTAGTGAAATCCAGGTTGTGAATTTTTTACCTGAGAAATTTGTCAATTCGCCTTCTAAGTTAGTGGGAAATCTTAAATTAGTTCTCGAGGTTAATGTTGACCCAGAATCTGAAAAGCAAAGAATTAAAAAAGAAATTGAGAAATATGAGTTTGAAGTTAATAAGGCTAAAAATAAATTAGCCAACAAGAACTTTGTTGAAAAAGCTCCTCAAAAAATCGTTATCCAAGAAAAGAAAAGGATGGCGGTTTTTTCAGAGAAAGTTCAAAAATTAAAACATCAAATTACTTTTTTTGATTAGCTTTTAAAAAATTATTTAACTCAATGCCAGTTGACGTTTTTGTTTTTCTAATAACATCTGGATGAGCTTGATTCATAAGTTTGCCACCTGATTTACCTCCTGAAGGACCTAGGTCAACAATCCAATCCGAGGCAGCCCATATATCAAGTTGATGTTCCACTACAACTACTGTATTACCAAAAGCTACAAGTTTGTTAAGTGCTTCAATTAACTTTTCTATATCAGCCATATGAAGCCCGACAGTAGGCTCGTCTAAAACATAAAGTGTATGAGTATAGTCGTTAGACTTAGCGAGCTCAGATGCTAATTTTATTCTTTGTGCTTCTCCTCCTGAGAGAGTTGAACTGGGTTGTCCTAATGTCAAGTAACCCAGACCCAACTCTTTGAGTAGGGTCAAGGATTTTGAAATGGAATGATGAGATGCAAAAAATTCTAAGGCATTTTCAATATTCATTTCAAGAATATCTGAAATAGATTTATTCCTCCAAAGTATTTTGGTAGTTTCAGAGGTAAATCTTTTTCCAGAACACTCTTCACATTTTATTAATACATTAGGCAGAAAATTCATTTCTACTTTTTGAATTCCATTACCTTTACATACAGGACATCTACCTTCTCCAGAATTAAATGAGAAATGAGAATTTGACCATCCTCTCATTTTTGCTTCACTACTTTGGGAAAACACATTCCTTATTTTGTCCCACAGTCCAATATAAGTAGCTGGTGTGGATCTGGATGTTTTTCCAATAGGAGATTGATCTACTTCAAGTACTCGTGAAATAGTGTTCCAATTTTCAATTTTATTACAACCTGTACAATCAGTTAAAACAAATTGTCCGGATTTTTTTTTCTGTTTACTGAGACATAATTTTTTTATATTTTTTATTAAAATATTTCTTGCTAACGTTGATTTCCCACTTCCGGACACTCCGGTAATGACTGTTAACCTGTTGAGTGGTATGTTGATATCTAAGTTTTTCAGATTATTAGAATTTGCACCAAAAATTTTAATAAATGATTCCGATATATTTTTCGGTTTTCTTATTTTGAGTGTGATTGGATTTTTGAGATACTTTCCAGTCACGGAGTTCGAAGTTGATACAATGTCGGCAAGTTTACCTTGTGCTATTACATTTCCTCCTTCCAAACCAGCATTTGGCCCAATGTCAATTATATTATCAGCCATGTTTATAGTATCTTCATCATGCTCAACAACAACAACAGTATTGCCTTTTTTTTGTAATGACCGCAGTATCACAAGAAGAGACTTGTTGTCTTTTGGGTGAAGCCCTATTGTTGGTTCGTCAAGTATGTAACAGACTCCTTTCAAGTTCGATCCAAGTTGTGAAGCAAGTCTAATTCTTTGTGCTTCTCCTCCCGATAAAGTTGGAGCTGATCTATTAAGAGAAAGATAACCAAGTCCAACTTGTTCAAGAAAATTTAACCGGCTGAGAATTTCAGAAATTAAATCTTTTGCTACTAAACTCTCTCGTTTGGAAAGTGATTTGAAATATGTTGCAAGCCAGAGCTTCAAATCAACAATCGAGTAGTTTGAAAGATCTACGATAGATTTTTGATTAACAAAAACAGACTGTGCAATTTGATTTAACCTACCACCATCACATGTTTCACAAGTCCCGAGAGTATCGTTGGTATCAAAAATGCTGTACTCAGATGCCTCGGCGCGACTTGTGTTTTCAATGTCATTAATTACATTCAACCCAGAGCCAATACATACTGCACACCATCCCTTTTTGGAGTTATATGAAAATAATCTTGGATCAAGCTCAGAAAAACCTGAACCACACTTTGAACATGCATTTATTGTAGAAAAAAAAGACAAATCTAAGTTAAAGTTCTGTTTGCTTTTTTTTGAGGTATATTTTTTTATTTTGTTGACCAATATGCCCATTGACCCTTTACCTAAAATCAAAGCACCCTCGATAATTTTAAAGAGCTCCAACTCCTTTTTTTTCTCAATAATTAATTCTTCAAATACAAGTTCAATGCTGTGTTCTTTATATCTATCTAATTTAGGAAAGCTATTTGTAAGTACAATTTTTCCGTCAACTCTGAGTTTTTGATAGTTTCTCTTTGCAGCCCATAAGGCTAATTCCTTGTAACTTCCTTTTCTATCGATAACTAGTGGAGAGAGAATAAAAACCTTTAAACCTTCAAAGTTAGAAATAATTTTGGATAGGATGGATTCTTTACTTAATGGAGAAATTAGAACATTACATTTAGGACAAAACTGTTTACCATTTTTAACATACAATAATCTTAGGTAATGATGAATTTCTGTTAAAGTTCCAACTGTACTTTTATTTCCTCCCCTGCTGGATCTTTGTTCTATAGCAACTGTTGGAGAAATACCTGTAATTAAATCAACATCTGGCCTAGATCCGGGTTGAACAAATTGACGAGCATAGGCATTCAGAGATTCCAAGTATCTTCTCTGGCCTTCTGAAAATAAAATGTCAAAGGCAATACTTGATTTTCCACTACCGGATACCCCTGTAATTACTGTGAGTTGATTGTGAGGGATTTTTACGGAGATATTTTTTAAATTATGTTCGCGTGCATTGATAATTTCTATGAATTCATTCTTTTTGTTTACATTCTCACTCAAGTTTTTAATAATATTCTTTCTTTTATTTTGTTTCCTAGGAAAGTATTTCGCTAATGCTTTTCCAGTATGTGAAAAAATATTTTTTTTTACTTCATCTGGTGTGCCTTGTGCAATTATTTTTCCTCCTTCTGGTCCTGCCTCAGGACCCAGATCGATAATCCAATCCGAATAATTTATAAATTCTAAACTGTGTTCAATAACAATTATTGAATGCCCATCAGTAATGAGTGTTTTCATCGCCTTAAGCAAAGTTTTAATATCATCTAAATGAAGGCCTGTAGTTGGTTCGTCAAATAAAAATAAATTACTATTTTTTTTCTTATCATTGACGACTATTTTTTTGGGAGATGATTGTGCTCTATTTAAGTGAGCAGCAATTTTTAAACGTTGAGATTCTCCTCCGGATAGAGTTGTTAATGATTGACCCAGTTTTAAGTAACCAAGCCCAACTAACAATAGAGAAGAAAGATTTTTGACAACTTTTTTTTCTTTTTCAAAAAAATTGCAAGCCTCAGAAACTGTTAAATTTAGTATGTCTGAAATAGATTTATTGTTAAACTTTATTTCTAAAATTTCTTTCCTAAATCGCATACCATCACATACCTCACAGCTTAAAAAGACATCGGATAAAAATTGCATTTCAATTCTTTCAAACCCATTTCCCATACATTCCGGGCACCTTCCTTGTCCGGTATTAAAACTAAAATTACTGGGTAAATAATTTCTTTTTTTTGCCTCCTCTGTAGATGCAAAAAGCTTTCTAATTTCGTCAAACGCGCCAATATACACCACCGGATTGGATCTTGATGTTTTTCCTATAGAGGATTGATCAATATTGATGATTTCTCTAAAAAATTGAAAACCTTCAATCTTTTCATAATTTTTTGGATCACGGAGCTCTGATCCAATTTTATAGCATAGAGCTGGGTATAATACGTTTTGTATCAACGAGGATTTTCCGCTTCCTGAGACACCAGTTATGCAACAAATACATTCTAGAGGGATCGTTATATCAATCCGATTGATATTATTAGTCTTTGCACCTGTTATTCGAATGCTCTTATCAGTAGTTTTATTGTTTGTTGAAATTAAACTTCTTTTCTCTGATATATTTTTTTCATTGCGTATGTATTTTCCAGTCAAGCAATTAGACTTTAAAAGTTCGTTGTAAGAGCCTTCGAAACATATATTACCGCCCTCAATTCCAGGCCCAGGCCCAAGCTCAATTATATGATCCGCGGCAGCAATAACTTGTGGATCATGTTCCACAATTAAAAGAGTATTTCCTGCATTTCTTAACCTTAGTATCACACTTATTAAATTTTCTAGATCTCTTGAGTGAAGTCCTATCGAAGGTTCATCTAGTACAAAAAGGGTATTAACTAGTGAGGTGCCCAGTGCTGTTGTCAAGTTTATCCTTTGTACCTCTCCTCCTGATAGAGTTCGTGATTGCCTTTCAAGGGTGAGATATCCCAAGCCAACCTGTTGGCAAAAAGTCAATCTGCTTTGTATTTCCTTTACGACAACTTCTATTGCATCTTGGGTACTTTTATTTTCCTTATTTTGTTTAGCTTGTATTTTTAATTCTTTTATCCATTCTGTGATTATGTTAATGGGCTGAGATAGCCACTCGTGAATATTTTTATCAAGAATTAACCAGTTCAAGGATTCTGATTTAAGACGACTTCCCGAGCAAGAATTACATTGAGAGTATGATCTATACCTAGATAGTAAAACTCTGACGTGCATTTTGTATGATTTCGTCTCCAGTTTTTTAAAAAAACGTGATACACCGTACCATTCTTTTCTCCATTTACCAGTCCATTTGGAGCAGCCATTAAATACCCAATCTTTATCTCTATTGCTTAGTTTTTTCCATGGTATGTCTATTGGTATTTGATTTTTTATAGCATGTTGAATCAATTCTTTTTGACAATTTAAATAGGATTTGGATTGAAATGGACGAATTGCTCCATCAGATAATGATTTACTCTCGTCTGGTATTACAAGATTGGTGTCGACTCCAATTATTCGTCCAAAACCTTTACAGTTCTCACAGGCTCCAATCGGTGAATTAAAGGAAAACAGAGCGGGTCGAGGCTTTTTAAAAGTAATGTTGCAAATTGAACAATTAAATAATTGTGAGTAAGAATTAATTTTTTGTTTCTTTTCAAGATCAAAAATATCACATTGTAAATTTCCAGTTTTATAAGCATTGTCAATAGATTCAATCAATCGTGACTTATCTAATTTTTTGTTTACTGTAAAACGATCAGTAATTACGGTTGCCCGGTTTTCAACTCTTTCATAAAGTCTTGTATAACCCTGTGCTGACAAAGAGTTTATTAGTTCTTCGTCGGTAATGGATTTTGGTACTTTTAAATTAAAGGTTACCGCTATTTTAAGCCCAAAGCATTTCTTTACTAATTCTTTTGCCACTCTAGATGAGGGCATCTCGAGCACTTCTTTTTTACATTTAGGACAGTGAAGCTTAGAACATTTGGCAAATAGAAGTTTGAAGTGATCTGATAATTCGGTAATGGTGCCTACAGTTGACCGGGAGTTTTTGATTTGATTAGTTTGTTCTATTGAAACGGCTGGAGGCACACCTAAAATTTTTTCAACATTTGGTTTATCCATTCTATCAATGAATTGTCTAGCATATGATGAAAATGTTTCTATGTAACGCCTTTGACCCTCTGCAGTAACAGTATCAAAAACCAAACTACTTTTACCTGATCCAGAGACACCGGTAACAACGATTATTTTACCAAGTGGCAGATCTAACGACAAATTTTTTAGGTTGTTCTGTTTGGCTCCAGAAATAAATATAGAATTTAATCGTGATAGATTAGATATATTTTTTTTTATAATTTTTGAATTACGGTTCATTGACTTTAAGTACTATTTTTCCACAGTGATCTGACAATTCCATTTTTTTATGTGCTAATTCGGCATCCTCGAGCTTGAATATTTCATGGACTTTTGTTTTGATATTTCCAGATTCAATTTCGGGCCAAATATTTTGTTTTAGTACGTTAACAATTCTCTCCTTCTCGGCATTAGAACGTGATCGTAGGGTAGACCCTGTAATTATCTGTTGTTTTAGCATTATCTGGAAAAGATTTAAATTTGTTTTGCTTCCTTTCAAAAATGCAATTTGCACAAGTCTTCCTCTGTGCGACAAACAATTTAAGTTTTTTGAAATATATTCTCCGCCCACCATATCCAAAATAACATTCACACCCAATTTATTTGTACACTCTAGAATTTTTTCTTCAAAGTCTTCTAATAAATAAACAATAGTTTCTTCAGCGCCTAAGCTCTTACAATAAATAGCTTT
The DNA here is from genome assembly GCA_002167365.1 of Betaproteobacteria bacterium TMED41. GTDB lineage: Bacteria > Pseudomonadota > Gammaproteobacteria > Burkholderiales > Burkholderiaceae_A > UBA7377. Next base: position 53,431 of record NHCU01000045.1, read on the forward strand.
TTTTTTGTTTCGCACGGTACAGAATATTGAGGATTTTCTCCATCTTGCGAGTTGTATGGCAGCTGTTCCAACGCCGCTACTGCCGCCATGAATTAGAACTCTTTCACCTCTTGAGAGGCGCCCGTGTTCAAACAAATTAACCCATGCGGTCATGTATGTTTCTGGAAGTGAGGCTGCTTCATAAAAATCTAGCCCTTTGGGAATTGGGAAACAATGACTTGCTGGCAAAACAACAGAATCTGCATAGGCACCGCCAGGAGTAAGTCCACAAACCTTGTCTCCTTCTTTGAGTGTTTTGACATTTTTTCCAATTTTCTCAATAATTCCACTAGCTTCAAGACCGAGCCTGGTTGAGGACCCAACAGGAGGGGGGTATAGTCCCTTTTTTTGGAGTATGTCTGGCCTATTAACCCCAGCAGAAATTACTTTCATTCTTACTTCATCGATTTTAGGCTCAGGTATTTGAATGTCAGCAATTTCAAGACTGTTATTTTTTTTTGGGTTTACGATAACGGCTCTCATTTATAAAAAAATTATCCTTTTTTCCAATTATCTTTTAAAGAGACAGTTCTATTAAAAACTCTAGTTTGATTTTTTAAAATTTTATCCAAAATAAAATATCCATGTCTTTCAAATTGAAACTTTTCACCAACCTTGGCATTTAGAATTGAAACTTCGACAATAGAATTTAATTGAACATGCGATTGCTCGTTAAAAGTTTGAGGTATGTTTTCTTGCGTAATTAGTTTGTTAACATTTTGCCCAGGTGTGTAGTCTTCAAAAATACTGTCATAAAGGTTTAGCTGGACCGAACATGAGTCTTTGATGCTTATCCAATGAATGTTGCCCTTAACTTTATACGAGTTTGAACCGGAAGTACCACTTTTTGAATCCTTAAAAATATTGGCTTTGATGGCAACTATATTTCCAGCAGTATTTTTTTCATAACCAGTACACTCAATAACATAGGCATATCTTAAGCGAACTCTACCTCCAGGCTGTAACCTGAAAAACCCAGGGACCGGATTCTCTTGAAAGTCTTTATGGTCAATATAAAGTTCTTTTCTAAAGTTTATTTCTCTTTGACCAAGTTCTGGTTTTTTAGGGTGATTTGGGGCAAAGCATGTTTCAAAATAATCAGGTTCAACATTTTCAATTATAAGTTTTAATGGTTTTAGAACGGCAATTCTTCTAAGGCATTTCAAATTTAAATCTTCTCTCATACATTCTTCTAAAAAAGAGTAATCAATTTTTGCATCAGATTTAGTTACACCTATAGCCTCACAAAAATTTATAAAGCCTGCTGCCGTGTAACCTCTTTTTTTTGCTCCAGCAATTGTGGGCATTCTTGGATCATCCCATCCATTTACGTATTTATTTGATATCAGTCCCCCTAGTTTTCTTTTTGAAAGAAAAACATTACTCACGTTTAGTCTTGAAAATTCATATTGGTTAGGAAGTTTTGAGATGTTAAAGAAACCGCATTCAGCTACTTTTTTAACTACCCAATCGTAAAGTGGACGGTGATCTTCAAATTCTAATGTACAGATAGAGTGGGTGATATTTTCAATTGCATCAGAGAGTGGATGTGCAAAATCATACATAGGATAAATGCACCATTTTGATCCTTGACGGTGATGATTAACATGCCTAATGCGGTACAGGACTGGATCCCTCATATTTAAATTTGGAGAATTCATGTCAATTTTGGCCCTTAGTACATGATCTCCATCAGAAAATTCTGAGTTTTTCATTTTTTTAAAAAGGTCAATATTTTCTTTAATTGATCTTTCGCGAAAGATAGAGTTAATTCCTCCTTCTTTAAGTGTTCCTCTGTTTGATTTAATATCCTCAAATGATTGAGAGTCAACATATGCAAAATTATTTTCGATTAATGCCAAAGCAAATTCAAAAAATTTTTCAAAATAATCACTCGCAAAATAAATATGATCTCCCCAATCAAAACCAAGCCAATGTACGGAATCTTTTATAGACTGGACAAATTCTTCATTTTCTTTTTCTGGGTTTGTATCGTCAAATCTCAAATGGCATTGACCACCGAACTCCTTTGCTAATCCAAAATTTAAGCATATTGATTTTGCATGTCCAATATGTAAATATCCATTCGGTTCTGGAGGGAACCTGGTAATGATATGCTTAACTTTATTTTCTCTTAAATCTTTTTCTATAATTTGGCGTATAAAATTGGTGGGTTGAAATTTTTCCAGTTTATCCTCCCTAAAATTTAATTTTCTTTAAAGCTACTACATTTTGAGTAAAAAATATCATTTATGACTAATTCGTTAAAAAAAAGAATGTTAATTGTCGACGCATCAAGTTTTTTGTACAGGGCCTATCACGCACTACCCGATTTAAGAAGTAAGAAGGGTCATCCAACAGGGGCTCTATACGGAATAATCAATATGCTCAAAAAAGTACGTTTGGACTGGCCATCACAAATTGGTGCCTGTGTGTTTGACCCTAAGGGCCCGACATTTAGAGACAAAATCTTTTCTGATTATAAAGCAACCAGATCATCAATGCCCGAAGATTTGTCATTACAAATTACACCAATTTTTGAGGTTGTAAAGGCGCTTGGCTGGCCTTTTATTCAAGTTAGTGGATATGAAGCTGATGATGTTATTGGAACCTTAGTTTGTGAGGCAAGAAAAAAAAATCTTGGCTCAGTTATTATTTCTGGTGATAAAGACTTAACTCAATTAGTCAATGAAGATGTTATTTTAGTTGATACCATGAGCCGTCATGGAGGAAGTGGAAAAATTTTTGATATCGCATCCGTTGTGGAAAAATTCGGGGTGGCTCCCGACAAAATAATTGACTATTTAACTTTAGTCGGTGATCAGAGTGACAACATACCCGGAGTAAGAAAAGTTGGTGCTAAAACAGCTGTCAAGTTATTAAATGAATATGGTTCGATCAATCAAATTTTCGATTCAGTTCAAAATATCTCGGGTGCAGTAGGAAAAAACCTTCAAGAAGCAAAAGATTGGATTCCTTTAGGAAAAAAACTAGTGACAATAAAAACTGATTGCCCTGATTTGGATGATTTTATTCAGGATATGGAGAATAAATTAAAGTGGTTGCCTACAGATGTTAAAAAAATTAGTGATATAAAAGTCAAGTATGACTTAGGAAGAATTTTTAAAGATTTTCTAGAACCCGATGGAAGCTCTGTTGATAGACATGACTCCATCATTGGTCATGCGAATTACAAAAAAGAGATTACTGAAAATTTTAAAAAAAATATCAAGCTTAATTACCGAACAATATACAGTCTTGAAGAGCTTGACGAGTTGATCAAAGTTATTGACGAGAAACCTATTGTTGCTTTTGACACAGAAACTACCTCTTTAAATGTTCGTGAAGCGGCTTTAGTTGGAATTTCTCTCTCTTGGGACCTTGGTTGTGCCGCTTATATACCCATTGGTCATGTTCATGATTTAGAAAGAAAACAATTAGAGCTTGAGCCAGTCCTCAAGGCTTTGAAACCTTGGTTTGCAGACAAAAAAAATACCAAGCTAGCTCATAATCTAAAATATGATCAGCACATTTTAGAAAATCATGGGATTTTGTTAAATGGGAATTTGCACGATACACTTCTGCAATCCTATGTTTTAGAGGCTCATAGGAGGCATGATTTAGAATCTTTGGCGCTCAGATTTCTAAACAGAAAGGGCTTGTCTTATGATGAGCTAACTGGGACGGGGAAAAAACGAATTGGCTTTGAACAAGTTCCGATTGAGCTTGCAAGCAAGTATTCATGCGAAGATTCAGATTTTACTCTTGATCTTCATAATAAACTTTACCCGGCTCTGTTAAAAGATGATGCTCTTTTAAAAGTCTATCGTGAAATTGAACTACCTTCTCTTGAAGTTTTAAAAATCATGGAGTCGGATGGTATTTACATAGATAAATTATTACTTGCAAAACAGACGAAAGAGCTGGCAAACAAAATATTTCATCTTGAAAATCAAGCTCACGGACTTGCAGGCAGATCTTTCAACCTTGGTTCACCAAAACAAATAGGTGAATTTTTATTTGGAGATTTAGATTACAAGCCGATAAAAAAAACTGCAAGCGGTGCTGCCTCAACAGATGAGAGTGTGCTGGAGCGGTTAGCTGAAAATTATCCCTTACCAAAAGTGCTACTGGAGTGGAGGACCTTGTCAAAGTTAAAATCTACTTACACTGATAAGCTACCAAAAATGATAGATCCAAGTTCTTTACGAGTGCATACTACATTTTCACAAGCAACTGCTGTTACCGGCAGGTTGTCATCGAGCGATCCAAATTTGCAAAATATTCCAGTAAAAACTGAAGAGGGCAGGAAAATTAGAGCAGCTTTTATAGCAGGTAAAAGCACAAGAATAGTTTCTGCTGATTATTCTCAAATTGAATTAAGAATAATGGCTCATTTGTCAGACGATAAAAGTCTAATAACTGCTTTTGAAAATAGCCAGGATGTTCATAGTGCCACTGCGGCAGAAATTTTTGGCGTTTCCAATGAGAAAGTCACACCAGATCAGAGAAGGACGGCGAAGGTGATAAATTTTGGTCTCATTTATGGGATGAGTCCTTTTGGCCTATCAAAAAATTTAGGTATTACTATAGATGCGGCAAAGTCATATATTGACAAATATTTCACGCGTTATCCAATGGTTGCGAGATTTATGGAAAACACTAAAGATTTGGCCAAAAAAAATGGTTATGTTCAGACTGTTTTTGGAAGGAAGTTATGGTTGCCAGAAATAAATTCTCCTAATGGTCCCAGAAGACAAGCGTCTGAGCGGGCTGCAATTAATGCTCCTATGCAAGGTACAGCTGCTGATTTAATAAAGATGGCTATGATAAACATGCACGGCGCCATTTTGGAAAATAGATTCCAGTCAAAAATGGTTTTGCAGGTTCATGATGAATTGGTTTTTGAAACGCCTAATAATGAGCTGGAGGACTTTTGTAACTGTGTAAAGGTAGTAATGTGCTCCGTAGCAAAATTAAAGGTCCCGCTTTTGGTAGATGTTGGGAATGGACAAAATTGGGAACAGGCTCATTGAGAAACCAGACAATTTATTGATAATTAAGAATTTATTTCGTTAGTAAATGAAACTTGCCCTGCAAAAGTTTCTTTTATATCAACTGAAAATAAAATTATAAATATAACAAAATATGCTGCCGCGTACTGTTTGATTTTCATTTGTGAGCACCTTATTAATGGATTTCGTTTTGTGTTCCAGGATTATTAGAAAATAAATTACAAGAATCAACATATAGTTGACTGCAAACATAAGTTAATAGTTGATGGTTTTCACATTCTGGGTGTGCAATTATTGCCTTCATAATTCCCGGCAGTAATTCAATATCTTCGGATTCAGTGTTATTTTGACTGATTTGATACAAAGTTTTTAAAGCAGAGGCAATCAATGCTTCAAATGTAGGCAAACTCGAGTCTAAATCTACTTTTACTGTCATTAAATACCCTTTATTTTTGAAAATTTTTCTTGCAATTAAGAATCATTCTCATTATTATTAACAAATAAATTTACAAATGCAAATCATTATCATTATTGTTTTGTAAAAAAAGCAAGAAATACTAAAAATTAATATCTAAGTAAGTGGGAATGGAAAGTCTTTTTATTATGAGAAACAAGAATTTAAAACTGAAAATAATACCATTGAGTTTGATGTTGGTAATGTCAACCGCATTTTCGGATGATGTAATTCTACAAAATATTGAAATAATTGGTGGTAATGAAAAAGCCAAGACACTTCCCGGATCTGGGCATGTTGTTACAAAAAAACAAATGCAAATTGAATTAACGGATGACATCAACCAAGTGCTAAAAACTGTGCCTGGAGTATATGTTCGTGAAGAAGATGGATACGGTTTAAGGCCTAACATAGGTATAAGAGGTGCAACATCCGAAAGATCTGACAAAATTACACTTATGGAAGATGGAGTTTTGATTGCTCCTGCGCCATATTCAAATCCTTCCGCTTATTACTTTCCCACAATTATGAGGATGCAGTCGATAGAAGTTTTAAAGGGTGCTCCTCTTCTTAAATATGGACCACAAACGACCGGTGGTGTTGTTAACTTATTATCCACACCAATTCCAGCAACAAGATCGGGTAGGCTCTCCACCTTTTTGGGCGAAAACGAGCAACTCAATACACATATATATTTCGGAGATGGAAGCGGGAAGTTTCAATATTTAGTAGAAGCTGTTAGAAGAGATACAAATGGTTTCAAAGAGATAGATGGACGTTCTAATAAAGACACTGGTTTTGGGATATCTGACTATGTTATTAAACTTGGTCTGAATAATGATTCAAACAGTTTCTTATTTAAAGCACAAAGTTCGAGAGAAACTTCCAATGAAACTTATTTGGGTCTTACTGATGCTGACTATAATGCTAATCCCAACAGAAGATATGCTATGTCTTCAATTGATCAAATGAAAAATGATCATCAAGGATATAGCTTGACTTACTTCCAGGAGTTGACAGATAACTCCTATTTGGTAGCCACAGCTTATAGAAATGAATTTGCCAGAGATTGGCACAAACTATCAGGCGGTGGTAACTACGTTGATTCAGCAAACGGCGGAGATGCAACAGCTCAGGGTCAGCTTGATGGAACAATAGATATTGATTCACTAAATTACAAACACAATAATAGATCTTATGTTTCAGAGGGAATACAAGTTAACGCTACATTTGAACTTGCTAGTCACACTGTTGAGGTTGGTATTAGATCTCATGAAGACAGTATGGATCGCTATCAGCCACAAGATTATTACGCGCAAACAAACGGTTCTTATGTTTATTCAAGCACAACTTCACCAAGTGGCAGTAATAATCGCGTAGAAACTGCTGATGCTACAGCTCTTCATATTGCTGACACATGGCAAGCCACTGATAGATTGCTTGTTAATGCTGTCTTAAGACATGAAGATGTTGAAAGTAGTAGAAAACAATATGGTAGTGATAGAACAACTGTTGCCAGCTCAAAAAGCAATGAAAGCGATATTTTACTTCCAGGCTTATCATTTACTTATGATGTAAACGACAACATTCAAACGCTTGCCGGATATCACAAAGGATTCTCCCCCATAGGTGGCGGAGCTTCATCAGAGCAGGAGCCAGAGGAGAGTGATAATTTTGAATATGGCGCCAGATATAAAAAAGACGACTTCTTTGTTGAAGGGATTGGTTTTTTCAGCGATTTCTCAGACAAGTCTGAGAATTGTTCTTTGGCATCTCCATGTAGCAATGATGCAACCTCGGGTACTTATGTTACAGGTGAAGCAGAAATTTCTGGTTTAGAGTTTCAAATACAAAATACTTTTAAAACAGGTAACATGCAAATTCCAGTAAGTCTTGTTTACACTTATACTAAAGCTGAAATAACCGGAAATAATAATGCGAGTGGGTACGTTTCTGGAGACTTATTAAAGGCTGTTCCCGAAAACGTATTCAGCATAAGAGCTGGTTTTGAACATAATTCGGGCTGGGACAATTATGCGATTTTCAAGTACATAGATGAAACCTGTGTCAGTACGGGTTGCAATAGGTCGTCTGACGCCTTCGCTAAAACCGATGAATTGTTTGTGGTTGATTGGGTTAGCAGGTACGAATACTCATCTAACACAGACCTTTTTTTGAAAGTCGTAAATGTATTTGATAATCAAGCAATAATTTCGCGCGAACCAGATGGAGCTAGGCCAAATAAGCCTAGGACAATTTCAGCTGGCGTAAGAATCAACTTTTAAACAAATTAGATAACCCCAAAAAAAAATGATTTCACGTTTCTTTGGTTCTGCCACTCTTCTCCAGTGAAAAACCGTTCGTAAATCTTTTTTTTAACCCGTACTCCCCAATACGGGTTTTTTTTTATTTGCTTGTTTATAAATACTATATGGTTGTGTGATGCCGTTGGAGGGAATTGAACCCCCGACCTCTCGCTTACGAAGCGACTGCTCTACCCCTGAGCTACAACGGCTCATCATAAAAACTTATTTGGTTAAGGATTTGGGCAAAGGAAATCTAATGTGTTCTTGAGCACCTGGTAGTCTTCGAACCGATGAGGCACCGAGAGTTTTAACTGCTTGCAAAAGTTTTTGAACTAATGACTCAGGTGCAGATGCACCAGCGGTAATTCCCACACTAGTAGTATTGCTCAACCAATTTGGATCTAAATCTTCAGCTCCATCAATCAAGTATGCTTTTGCTCCATATTTTTCAGCAACTTCGCGAAGTCTGTTACTGTTGGAACTGGTTGGACTCCCAACAACTAAAACTAAATCAACTTGTTTGGCCATCAACTTAACTGCATCCTGTCTGTTTTGAGTAGCGTAGCAAATGTCGCTGACTTTAGGACCTACAATAGTGGGAAATCGTTTTTTTAAAGTTTTTATTATTTCCGCAGTATCATCGGCAGATAGAGTAGTTTGGGTGACATATGAGAGTTTATTGGGATTGTTTACTTTAACTAAGTTAGCCTGAAGCGCGTCTTCAACTAAATGAATTTCACTTTTAAGTTGTCCCATTGTTCCTTCAACTTCTGGATGACCAGAGTGACCAATCATTATTATTTCAAAACCTTGCCTTGAAAGTTTTTTTACCTCAGCATGAACTTTTGTGACAAGTGGGCACGTTGCATCAAAAACCTCTAAACTCCTGTTTAGTGCTTCATCCTGGACTTTGATTGACACTCCATGAGCGCTCATTATGACTCTTGCACCCAATGGTACATCCTTTATCTCATCAACAAAAATCGCACCCTTCTTCTTCAAAGCACTCACAACGTGAGTATTGTGTACTATCTCGTGTCTCACGTAAACAGGAGCACCAAACCTCTCTAGCGCTCTTTCAACTATTTCGATGGCTCTTTCAACACCTGCACAGAAACCTCTTGGTTCTGCTAGGACTATTTCTAAACTCGATTTTGATTTGATTGCAAAACACCAATAATTTATATCATAAATGGATTTTAACCTCTTTAAGTACTGTTGAGAGAGATTAAGTTTAGGTTTTTTTAAACGTTGATAGTAATAGTATATTTTAATATAATTGAAGGTTAATCAGATATGGAGATGTAATCATGGCTCGTGTGTGCCAACTAACAGGAAAAAAACCATTGGTAGGGAACAATGTTTCGCATGCCAAAAATAGGACTAAAAGACGATTTTTACCGGGTTTGCAATATAGAAGGTTTTGGCTTGAGAAGGAAAATAAATGGATTAAATTGCGTTTGTCTAATGCGGCCCTTAGAACAGTGGACAAAAAAGGTATTGAGATGGTCTTGGAAGAAATAAAAGCAAAAGGAAAGGTTTAATAATATGGCTAAAGGGGCAACTGAAAAAATTAAATTAGTATCCAGTGCGGAGACTGGCCATTTTTACACTACTACAAAAAACAAGCGAACTATGACTGGTAAATTGGAGATTAAAAAATTCGATCCCAAAGTCAGAAAACACGTCATGTATAAAGAGGCAAAGATAAAATAGTTTAATGATTCGAAAAAGTTTTTTTGAAAATGTTGTTTAAGAAAATCCATATAAAAATCTAAAAATATTCGAATTTTGGATGCATTGCACAACTTTTTTTTTGACAAATATTTTGTCTCACTAAGTTTGCTTTTCAGATTTTCATGGTTATTTTTTTGCTTTGCCTCTTCAAAACTTACTCTTAACTTTGTACTCTTTTAATAACCTAGATAATTTGGTGTTAACTCAATGAAAATTTGTATCGTTGGTGCTGGTTCAATTGGAGGTGTCATTGCTTCCCGTTTGCACCGAAAAGGTGATGTAACAGCTGTACTGAGGGGGGAAAATTTAGAAGCTGTTAAAAAAAATGGATATCAAATTGTTGGAGATAGGGGAACAACAACTACTGCAAAAGTTAAAGCCACTGACAATTTGAAAATTATTGGCAAACAAGATTTAATTATTTTGTCTGTCAAAGCCCATCAAATAAAAGAAATCGTAAACGATTTAGAACATATCATTCACAATCAGTCAATTATAGTAACGATGCAAAACGGAATACCTTGGTGGTATTTCAAAAAATTCACAAGCTCTTTCTCCATTCAACATGTAGAAAGTGTAGATCCTAAAGGATTTATTGCTTCAAATATTGATGCTGATAAAATCATTGGTGGCGTTGTATACATGGCGGCTGAGAAAGTGAAACCAGGAGTAATTAAATCGATAGAAAATGAAAAAATTTCTTTTGGTGAACTTGATGGTTCTTACAGCAACAGATTGAGAAATATATGTCAAATGTTTGTTGAATCTGGAATTAAAGCTCCTATAAAAAAAGATATTAGAAGTGAAATATGGATAAAGTTAATGGGCAACTGTACATTAAATCCCATCTCAGCTATTTCTCAAAGTACACTGTCGGAAATCTGTCAATCAGTTCAAGGAAGAGATCTTTTATATAAAATGTGTTGTGAGGTAAAAAATATTGGCGAAACCTTTGGTGCAAAATTTAAAGTTTCTATTGAAGATAGAATTAAAGCTGCTGAAAACGTCGGACATCACAAAACATCCATGCTTCAAGATATCGAACATGGTAGACAGACGGAGTTGGAGGCTTTGCTAGGTTCTGTTTTAGAATTAGGAAAAATTGCAAAGTTAAAAACTCCTTACTTGGAATCTTTATATGCTTGCTGCTCATTGTTAGATTCAAAATTGCAGCAAACATCTAGTTTTTTGAAGATCAGAGAAGGGTAAATGGTCTTAATAATTTATTACAAAATTACTCAATATGTTCAAGTCAATCTATGATTTAGTTTCTTCACAAAGTGATAATTTGATTGCTTTAGAAACTCCAAAAGAAGTCAAATTCACTTTTCAAAATCTTAAGAAAAAAATAGATGAATCCATAAAACTTTTGCAATCATTGAGTTTGGCGAATGAGAGAATTGCAATTATTTTACCTAACGGGCTAGGTGCAGCATTTTCATTTCTTGCAGTTTCCTCATGTGCAGTATCCGCTCCGCTCAACCCAAACTTTAAAAAAGAGGAGTTTGAGTTTTATATTATGGATCTTAATATTAAAGGAATTTTGGTTGAACAAGATTCTAAGTTAACCGTTGTTGATGTTGCACTTGAACAAGGCATAAAAATTATAGAAGTCTGTGATCCGGATACAGATCCAACTTTGATATTTTCAAAAAAAAATTTTATTAACCATCCACCAACTAAAAGTTTTGAGAGTTCATTAACTCACAAAAATAATTTGGCTTTATTACTTCATACATCCGGAACTACTGGAAAACCAAAAATAGTGCCTTTAACTCATGGTAATTTATGCGATTCCGTGGAAAATATAAGTAATAGCCTAAATTTAAATTCTCATGACCGTGGACTGAACATAATGCCACTTTTCCACATTCACGGTATTGTAGCTTCTTTACTTTCTCCACTGTCTCGAGGTGGAACAGTTATCTGCTCTAAAGGATTTGATGCTCTGAGTTTTTTTCATATTTTAATTGACCTTAAGCCTACATTCTTTTCAGCAGTACCAACTATGCATCAACTGATTTTGGATAGGGGAAAACGAAATAGGCTGTCCATTACTAAACACTCCTTGAGATTCTTACGGTCTTCCTCCGCCTCAATGCCTGAGGTTTTACACAAAGAACTAGAGGCTTTTTTTGATGTGCCTTTGCTAGAGGCCTACGGAATGACAGAAGCCTCACACCAAATTAGCAGCAACACAATTTCTACATCAAGCAAGTTAGGTAGTGTCGGGAAAATTCAGCCCGGGAAGGTTGGTATTTTTGGACCTAATAATCAATTAATTGACAATAATTTATTAGGTGAAGTGGTCATTAAAGGAAAAAATGTAACGAATGGATATGAAAATAATCCAATGGCCAATGAAGATTCGATCATTAATAAATGGTTTAAAACTGGAGATCAAGGGATGATAGATTCGGAGGGCTTTCTTTTTTTAAAGGGGCGCTTAAAAGAAATCATTAATAAAGGTGGAGAAAAAATTAGCCCTGTCGAAATAGACGAATTAATTACCAGCCACCCTGATGTTGCACAAGCTGTCGCTTTTTCATTTCCTCATAGCAAATTAGGGGAAGATGTTGCAGTAGCAATAGTGTTAAAAGAAGAAAAAAAATTAAGCCAAGAGGATATAAAAGGTTATTGTTTACAAAAAGTCGTTAGGTATAAAGTCCCTTCTAAAATAATTTTTATTGATGAAATTCCCAAAGGGCCAACCGGAAAACCAATGAGAAGAAATTTAGCTTCATTGCTTCTGGGTTTATGAAGGTTTTGTAAATCTCTTTCTTTTAATTGATGAGTACCCTGATAATAAAATTAAAATCAGGCCTACAGTTCCGGTAATGATTTCTGGAATGTGAAACTGAACGCTACCAATCATAATGATTGCAAGGGCGCCAATAGCATAGTGTGCTCCATGCTCTAAAAATACTAACTCATTAAGAGTCTGTTTTTTTACAAGATAAACAGTTAAAGACCTAACTGCCATTGCACCTGCTCCAAGTCCTAGCATAATTATTACAACATCTTTTGTGATAGCGAATGCNCCTACCACAGCATCAATGGAAAATGAAGCATCTAGAACTTCAATATAAATAAATCCTCCNANACTACCTTTCTTAATTGNTTGAACAGCGTCAGCACCTTTTTGCTCAAGAGATTGACATAAGATATTAATAATTAAATAAGATATTAGTCCCCAAAGACCGAACATAACAACTTCAGATTGTTTTGAATTNGACAAATCCGAAGTCGAAGTTAAAATCAACAGGAAAAGGAGTGTAAAAAAAATTGAGAAANTTTTAAATTTATTCAATTTTTCCAATTGAACTTCTAGTGGTTTTATCCAGAAGACTTTTTTCTTTGTGCTAACAAAAAAGTCTAAAAAAATTAAAAGTAAGAAAACCCCTCCAAATGCTGAAATTTGTGCATGGNGGGTAAGAAGAATTTCCGAGTATTGAACAGGATTNTCAATCGCCAAATTCCATGTTTCTGTCAAACTCATATTGGTTGTTAAACCAACTATAACTAATGGAAAAACTAATCTCATTCCAAATACTGCAATTAAAATACCCAATGAAAGAAAGATTGTTTGCCAAAATTTGTTCCAGTTTTTTAGAATAGAAGCATTTACAACTGCGTTGTCAAATGACAAAGATATTTCAAGTATCAAGAGGATAAGGAAAATCCATAAAGCTTGAAGCAGTCCATTTTGTCCATTTAAGTTCCATCCCCACAAACATGCAATTGCTANAGTTCCAATTGAGACCAGAATTGATCCCCAAAAATGTTCGAAGATATTTTTTGCAATAGAGGGTTTCATTTTTTGGATTATATAGACTTTCTAGTAGGATAACTTCTACTCAAACTTCGCATTAAAACNAATTCCTCTGCGCTTGTTGGGTGAACTGCTATCGTGTTATCAAAATCAGATTTTGTTGCTTTCATTCTAAAGGGGATAGCTAATACCTGTATTAATTCCGGGGCCTCTGGTCCTATTAAATGTATTCCTAAAATGATATCCGTTTGCGAATCTACAATAAGTTTCATGTAAGTTCTAATTTTAGAGTGAGTAAANGTTTGTCTCATTGGTTTAAACTCAGACTCGTAAATCTTTACACCTTGATTGGAATTTAGTTTGATTGCTTGATTTTCTGTCAAACCTATAGATCCTATAGAGGGGGATGTAAAAACTGCCGAAGCTATTGAGTCATAATTTATTAATAGATTTTTATTGTTGAATTCATTTTCTGCGAATGCTCTACCCTCCGCTATTGCAACTGGGGTAAGGTTCATCCTGTTAGTTACGTCTCCTATTGCAAAAATTCCATCTTGTGAAGTTTGGCTGTAGTCATTCACTAATATTTCACCATTATTGCCTAAATTGACTCCTGATTCTTCTAATNNAAGGTTTTTACTNTTGGGAGTTCTTCCCAAACCATTTAAAATTTCTGAAAAATTCTCAGAAACGGTATTAGTTTCAAGCGTAAAGTAATNTTTGTGTTTCTCTATNGCTTGAATTTGGGACATGGGATGTAATTTGATTCCTAACTCATTAAAATTTGNAGAGATTCTTTTTCTAATATCCAAATCAAATCCTCTAAGGGGGAAATCAGATCTAAAAAAAATCGACACATCAGATCCTAATTTTTTGAAAATACTNGCAAATTCCAATGAAATATATCCAGAACCTAAAACAGCAAGTTTCTCAGGAAGATGTTTAAGCTCCAATATTTCATTAGATGTCATACATTTATTTAGTCCGGGAATTGGATGAGACGTAGGAATCCCCCCAGTAGCAACCATTATTTTTTGGGAGTTAATTTTGTTTCCATTTACATTGACTNTTTTGGGATTTACTATAGTGGCNTGTCCCTTNAACACATCTACACCACTATCAGCAAGGAGTTTTGNGTATATTTTTTCTAATCTTTGAATTTCATAAGTCTTATTATTCTGCCATTTTTCCATATCAAAGTTTAAATAATTTTCACTTTGCCATCCATAAAATTGCGCATCATTAAAAACATCTTTAAATCCGCTAGCGTACATAAGTAGTTTCTTTGGAACGCAACCCCTGATAACACAAGTTCCTCCAAGCCTGTCAGCTTCAATGAGGGCTACTTTTGCACCAAGTGCCGATGATCTTCTGGCACATGCAACTCCGCCAGAACCTCCTCCAATAATAATCAAGTCATATTTCATGCAAATTTATTCCTTTCTGGTTTATGAATAACATACTATTCTAAAGAGAATAAACGATAATTTTAATTATGAATCTAATTGACACCTTTCGATATCTGGTTTCTCTTGAACAACATAAGCATTTTAGTCGTGCCGCTCAGGCATGTCACATAACTCAACCGGCTTTGTCTAATGCAATAAAAGCTCTTGAAGATGAGTTAGGCACTAAAATAGTAAATAGGGGAAGAAATTTTGAGGGATTGACTGATGAAGGTAAAAGAGTGCTGGCAAGTGCCCATCAAATACTTCATGAAACGGAATCTCTNAAACAAGATATNTCAAGCAGNAAAGGCAGACCTTCAGGGAATTTAATTATTGGTTCTGTTCCAAGTGCTCTCCCCTTGGCCTCTAAATTTGCAGTTCTTTTGCAAGAGAATTTTACAGGTATTACCTCGACTGTTCGGTCGATGGCTTCACAAGAAATTGAGCTAAGTATAGAAAATTTAACTGTTGACTTGGCATTTGGTTATACCGATAGATTTGAATTAAATACCAACGACTCAAGTGTCATACCACAGTATTTAGAAAAATACTTTCTGATTAAAAGTTTTTTAAATAAATCAACCAAGTCTCAATTAATCGATGAGGTTACTTGGTATTTGGCTGCCAAAGAACCTCTTTGCCTTTTGACATCAGAAATGCATCATCGAGCCTTAGTTAATAATTTTTTTAGAGCTGTTGGGGTTGAAATTAGTCCTTGTATGCAAACCGATTCAATTTTTTCCTTGATTTTATCAGTTCAAAATAGTGGTTTATCCACTATTTTGCCTGGTCCAATGGCAAATATTGCCATGAACTTTGACGGTCTTTCCATTTCTCNTCTNGTAAATCCGAAAGCTGAGACAGCAATTGGCATTTTTATGCCTCCATCAAGACAATTAACGATAGCTCAACAAAAAGCTTTTGAATTAGCAAAAGATTCTGTCTGGTTGAATCAAATAAGTTCTCTCATCAACCCTTAGGGATACTACTTATATTCAAAACAAAAAGCAGACTATTTTTTATTTGAATTAGACAGAACTTTTAAGCCGGCATAAAGTCTGCTTAATAACATAAATAAAAATTAATTTTAATGATGCGGAAATCGCCATCTTGTTGGGGGAGAGAGAAAAATTTCTACTNTAGTTATNAGCGACGCTAACGAGCTNAGAAAAGAACTNAAGCGAAAAAAAGGGCACAAAAAGCCAAAAGGACGTCAACCCGATTCAGCTTCTGTAANAGAAGTCAAAGGCTTACCGGGCATTGACTTTGTTCGTCGCGATTTATTGATAGAAAATTTACACTTAATTCAAGACGCTTTTTCTGGTTTAAAGTCTAGGCATTTGGTAGCACTTGCATCCGAAATGAAGATACCAATGGCTGAGGTTTTTGAGGTTGCAAGTTTTTACCATCATTTTGATCTCATTGAAGACTCTGAAATAACTCCNCGANTCACTGTTAGAGTTTGTGATGGNATCGCTTGCGAATTGGCAAATTCAAAAAAAATTTACAGTGCACTTTCTAANTCATTACCTGAGGATATTAATGTCATACATGCTCCATGCATTGGACGCTGTGAGCAGGCACCAGCTGCTGTTGTTCATCAAAATCCTGTCGCACATGCAACTGCTGAGAAAATTGAAAGACTAGTTTTAAACAATCAAACTCGTCACCCGTTGCCAAATTTNGTGAAAAATGATAGCCATACAAAAAATAATTTTCGGCCCACTGATTTTATTGGAAAAAGTTTGCCAAGCTTGGCCGAAGATGGCTCATTATCNCCAACTTTTACTGATTTTGATGCATACGTCATAGACGGGGGATANCAACTTGCTCNAGAAATTGATGCAGGCAGTATTAATAAGGATTTCATAATTAAAACAATGGAAAACTCTGGTCTGAGGGGATTGGGCGGAGCAGGTTTTCCTGCGGGCAGAAAATGGAAAATTGTAAATGGGTATCCAGGACCTAGNTTNATGGCTGTCAANTTAGATGAAGGCGAACCAGGAACCTTCAAAGACAGAACATATCTTGAAAGGGATCCTCATCGATTTCTCGAAGGTATGCTCATNGCTGCAAAAGTTGTCGATGTTAAAGCCATTTACATTTACTTAAGAGATGAGTATCACGGTTGTAGAGAAATTTTAGAAAATGAAATCAGAAAACTGCAATCTCATCCTCCTTGCGTGCTTCCTGAAATTGAACTTAGAAGAGGCGCTGGAGCTTATATTTGTGGTGAAGAATCTGCGATGATNGANAGTATTGAAGGTAAACGCGGTGAACCTAGAATGAGACCTCCTTACATTGCAGAGGTTGGGTTATTTGGAAGACCGACCTTGGAACATAATTATGAGACTCTTTACTGGGTGAGAGATATTTTGGAAAAAGGNGCCGAGTGGTTTTCCAGTCATGGTAAGAATGGTAGAAAAGGAATAAGGAGCTATAGCGTAAGTGGTAGAGTCAGAAATCCTGGAGTTAAGCTTGCTCCCGCTGGTATTACAATACAAGAATTGATTGATCAATATTGTGGCGGGATGGCTGATGGTCACGAATTTTATGGTTATCTCCCCGGAGGAGCATCTGGGGGTATTTTACCTGCAACAATGAATGACATCCCACTGGATTTCGANACCTTGCAACCTTACGGCTGNTTCATAGGTTCGGCAGCAGTTGTTGTCTTCAGCAAATCTGATTCAGCTAGGAAGGTAGCAGTAAACCTNATGAGTTTTTTTGAGCATGAAAGTTGCGGNCAGTGCACACCTTGCAGAATTGGCACTGAAAAAGCAAAGGCTTTGATGAAAAATGAGTTGTGGGATAAAAGNGCATTGAATGATTTAAAAGCAGTGATGATAGACGCATCAATTTGCGGGTTGGGACAGGCGGCTCCAAATCCAATAGCATGTNTTCAGAAATATTTTCCTCATGAGGTNAGTTAAATGAACGCTCCTGAAAAGTTTCTTGAAAAGGTTGTTGAGGACAAAATCAAGTTCAAATTAAACGGCATAGATACAGAGGCTTTTTCTGGAGAAANTATTCTGGACGTAGCTGATAGAGAGGGCCTTGAGGTTCCCAGACTTTGCTACAAGGATAGTTATCGTTCCGATGGCAACTGCAGATCGTGTGTTGTGGAAATCAAAGGAGAAAGAGTTCTTGCTCCAAGTTGTTGCAGATCAGTAAAGGAAGGAATGGAAGTTGAAACTGACAGTGAACGAGCTAAAAAGAGTCAAAATCTGGTATTGGAAATGCTTTTATCCGATATGCCTGCTTCTGGAAGTAAGTGGGAGGATGGTAATTCAAAATTACCACATGGAGAATTATCTTCATGGGCCAATAAAAAAAATGTAGTGGTAAGAAAAGCATTTGAAGAGTTAAAGAGAGAAGAAATAGAAGTTGATGATTCTCACCCCGCAATGGTTGTCAATTTATCATCGTGTATTCAATGTGACCGGTGTGTTAGGGCTTGTAGAGAAGAACAATCCAACGATGTCATTGGTGTTTCTGGGAGAGGGGCATCATCAAAAATTATTTTTGATCTAGATGCCTTAATGGGTGAAAGTACATGTGTCGCATGTGGAGAGTGTGTTCAAGCTTGTCCTACAGGTGCATTAATGCCTAAGACCCTGGTAGGCAATCAAACAGTTGATAAAAAAGTTGACTCCGTTTGTCCTTTTTGTGGTGTTGGTTGTTTATTAACGTATAAAGTCAAGGATGAAAAAATTGTTGCTGTTGATGGGCGAGATGGACCTGCAAACCATAATAGATTGTGTGTCAAAGGCAGGTTTGGCTTTGATTACGCTCACGACAAATCAAGATTAACAAAACCTCTTATTAGGAAAGTAGGTGCGAAAAAAAACCCTGAAATGGTGGATAGCTTAGATCACTGGAGTGATGTTTTTAGAGAGGCAACCTGGGAAGAAGCACTACAAATGGCCTCAGGGGGCCTAAAAAAAATAAGGGATCAGCATGGTTTTGGATCACTGGCAGGTCTGGGATCCGCGAAGGGAAGCAATGAGGAGGCGTACCTATTTCAGAAATTAGTTAGAACCGGGTTCAGAAATAACAATGTTGATCATTGCACTCGCTTGTGTCACGCCTCAAGTGTCGCTGCCTTACTGGAGGGAGTAGGTTCTGGTGCCGTAAGTAATCAAGTAAGTGATGTGTCTGAAGCTGGCTTAGTTATTATCATTGGTTCAAACCCAACTGAAAATCATCCAGTCGCTGCCACATGGATGAAGAATGCAGCAAGAAGTGGTACGAAAATAGTTTTGATTGATCCTAGGATGACTAAAATTGCTGACTATGCATGGAAAACCATGAAGTTTAAACCTGGCAGTGATGTATCCCTTTTGAATGCGATGATTCACGTAATAATTGACGAAGACTTAGTTAATGAGGATTTTGTGAATTCAAGGGTTAACCACTTTGATGAACTTAAGAAGAAAGTTAAGTCATATAGCCCTGAAGAGGTCTCAGAATCTTGTGGAATTGACCCAAAAACAATAAGAGAAGTCGCAAGGGAGTATGCCACATCTAAAGGATCGATGATTTTGTGGGGAATGGGCGTAAGTCAACATATTCATGGAACCGATAATGCACGTTGTTTGATCGCATTAGCAACGATTACCGGTCAAATTGGCAGGCCAGGAACTGGATTGCATCCTCTCAGGGGTCAAAATAATGTTCAAGGAGCCAGCGACGCGGGCTTGATTCCAATGATGCTTCCAAACTATCAAAAAGTTGCTAACCCTGAAGCAAGACACTGGTTTGAGGAGTTTTGGAATTCACCGATTGACGAAAAACCCGGGCTTACTGTAACTGAAATTATGGATAAAGTTTTCTCAGATGAAAGCGATCCACATAAAATCAGAGGCCTTTATATTATGGGTGAAAATCCAGCTATGAGTGATCCGAATCTTAATCATGCTAGATCAGCACTTGCGAACCTTGAACTTTTGGTTGTTCAAGACATATTTATGACTGAAACCGCTTGGCTAGCTGATGTGGTATTGCCGGCTTCTGCTTGGCCTGAAAAATCTGGAACAGTTTCTAATACTGATAGAATGGTGCAGATGGGTAGAAAAGCAGTCAATCCACCTGGTCAGGCTAAACAAGACTTATGGATTATTCAACAGCTAGCAAAAGGCCTTGAACTTGATTGGAACTATGATGGTCCTGACTCAGGAGTTGCTGAAGTTTATGATGAGATGCGACATGCAATGAAAGATGTTATCTGGGGTATAACTTGGGAAAGGCTTACAAAAGAACATAGCGTAACCTATCCCTGTTTGGAAGAAAGTTTGCCTGGTGAATCAGTTGTTTTCAAGAATGGTTTTCCAACCTCAGACGGTAAAGCAAATCTGGTTCCAGCCAAGCCCATCTCTCCTGATGAAACCCCAGACCTTGATTACCCGTTTGTTTTTATTACCGGCAGACAACTTGAGCACTGGCATACAGGTAGCATGACTCGAAGGGCTTCTGTTCTTAATGCGATTGAACCTGCACCAACTTTTCAGATGTGTCGAAAAGATTTGGAAAAGCATGATTTATTTCCTGGTCAAATTTGTAAGTTAAGCTCGCGTAGAGGAAGTGTTATAGCCTCAATTAGACAAGATGAATCTACTCCTCAAGGTACTATTTTTATGGGGTTTGCATACAGGGAGGCGGCGGCAAATTTGTTAACAAATTCTGCCATTGATCCGGTTGCAAAAATACCTGAATTTAAATACTGTGCCGTTAAGATAGAGCCGATTGTTAAAAATATCGAGAAACTCTAAGGGTCAATTAGTCCACTTTGCACTGCTATTATGGCCAGTTCCGTTTGGTTTTTGACATTTAATTTTTGTTTTATGTTGTATAAATGAGTGCCCACTGTTCTGGGTGATAAATGTAGAACTTCGGCGATATTATTTACTGTTTGTCCTTTTGCTAAAGACATAAATACATCAAACTCTCTCTCGGAAAGTATATCAACAGGTGTAACGTCCCCACCAAATTGTTGAACTGCCATTTTTTGGGCAAGGGTTGCTTCCACATACATTGAACCCGAGGATACCTGTCTTATTGCTTTAATTAACTCCTCTGCAGCACCTCTTTTTGAAAGGTAGCCGATTGCGCCAGCTTTTAGAGCTCTTTTTGGATGAATAGTGTCCTCATGCGCTGATAAAATCAAAATCTTGGGTGGTTTTTGTTTGGATAAAATTCTTCCTGTTGCCTCTAATCCACCCATCCCTGGCATTGATAAATCCATCACCAAAACATGAGGTTTGGTTTCCGAGCATATTTTAATAGCCTCTTCGCCATTTTCTGCTTCCCCTATAACTTCAATATCATCTGTGTCCTGAAGTAACAATCTGAACCCCATCCTCACTACTGCATGATCATCAGCAAGTACGACTTTAATTTTTTTCATCTATTTTTTTTAATTCAATTAATGTTTAACAATATTAACTAATTTTTTCTGAGCCAAAGGGTAAAGAGGCAATAATAAGCGCTCCTGTTGTTGGGCTTGATTTAATCTTTAATTCACCACCCAGAGATTGCATTCTCTCTTTCATTCCTCTAATGCCAAATCTATCAGGGTTCTCCAGTCTATCGATCGAAATACCTATACCATTATCTTGAACAGAGAGTTGTATTTCAAATTCTCTAGATCCTTGGCACAACTCAATTTTAATTTTTGTTGCTTGAGAATGTTTAATAGAATTGTTAACACATTCCTGTGCAACTCGAAAGAGAGAAATTTCAGCTTCATTAGATAGTGAAACATTTTGAGTTACTATTAAAAAGTCAATTGAATCATGTATTTTATTCCACTCATCTACTGCCTCTTTTAAGGTCTCGCTTAAGCCAAACTTCTCTAATGCTACTGGTCTAAGTCTCTGAATTATATTATGAACAGCGTCATATATTTGTCCTGCGGCTGAAACAATTGCTGTACTACTTGAAAATGTTTTCGGGTCTTTTTTTCGGCTTCTGTTGGCAATTGACTGGGCAATAGTTTTGATGGCGGTAACATATTGTCCTAGTTCATCATGCAATTCCATTGTTAAAGCTTTTCTCTCTTCCTCAAGTTTTTGTTGAACAAGAATTGTAAGCTCTCTATTTTTGGTCAATTCTCTTTGAGCTTTTTCTGCGTTGCGTTTCTCAGATAAATCTCTTAAAACGAACAAAGCGCCCAAAACTTCCTCAGTACTTGGTTCGATAATTGGAGATACCTGAACAAAAACCTCAATATTTTGTCCACATCTAGACTTTCTTGAGGTTTCATATTCTACTCTGGTTTTATGATTGAACACATTTCTAAAATCTTCATCAATTTCTACTTGGAGTTCTTTGGAAGCAAGTATTCGAATATTTTTTTTCTTGAATTGCTCATCAGAGTATCCAAATAAATTAACAGCAGCAGGGTTCCAAAAATCAAGTTTTCCATTTGGGTTGGTGATAAACAATGCATCGGAAGACTGTTGAATTGCCAAAGCCAGCCGATTGTTTTCAAGGTTACCGGATTCTATCGCGTGAGCCATATGATTGAATCCCTCAGTTACCGAGTGAAATTCTTTAATAGGATAGTCTGGAAGACGAGTTTTTAAGTCACCTTGACTCATTTTTTTTAGAGCTTCAACAATGCTTTCAATAGGAGATAAAGACTTACCAATTATCCAAAAAACCAAAACATTCAATAGAAAAAAAAATCCGATTGCAAGTATAGCCATATCTCTAACATCATCCCAAGAATCTAGTATAGATCGGGAGACATTTGGAATAATTTTAACTTGAAAACTTCTTTCAGGAATTATTATTGGTTGGGTTTTTGGCGTCACTAATTCAGAAAACCATTTTGGCGCGTCTCTTCCAGCTTTATATTTACTTGGAGGTGAAACGTAAATTAAATCCCCGAGATTGTTTATCATTTGAATTTCATGGGCACGAATTCTACCCATATCTTCCAAAAAGTTTTTAACTATTAATTGCTTGTTAGAGATAGAAGCATTGAGTTGAGCACTGGATAAAAAAATTGATAGAAGTTGGACTGTCACTTTTGTGCCAGTCTCAATTTCTTCTCTAACTTGCCTCTTGATATCATTAATCTGCATTAAAGTTGTTAAACCCATAAACAAAAGCATCAGAAGTGTTACCAAGATATTGATTCTAAATCTAAGACTCATTTTTTAGTTTACTTTCTACTGTTTCTAGTGCTTTGATGAGAGCCCTTTTAATTAGTTGCTCATATGCTCCATGACCAGCACCATTGACGCGGTCAATTATTGACCATGACATTTTTTCGTGTAATGATTCTGCTGTTTCTGGGGGGCAAATGGTATCTAATTGCCCTTGAATAATATGGGTTGGAATATCCTTCAGCATTTGTAAGTTGTTTAGTATTTGATCTTTCTCTAAAAAACATTTGTTTTTTAAATAATGAAGATGAACTTTCATATTAGACAAAATCTTTTTATTATTTTGTAAGTTTTGCGTTGGATTATTTTTTTCCTCGGTATTTTTTGTGTTGTATGTCAACCTCATTGCAGTTTCTTCCCAAGTTCGCCACAAACATGCAGCTTCAAATGCTTTTTCTTTTTTGTTTGAAAATACAGCTTCATGATAGTGGTTGATAATTGAAGACGAAGACCGGTTTTCAGGATCAATGTTTTGAACGAAACTCTTCCATGATTTGGGAATAAAACGCCTGAGTTCGAGTAAAAACCAGTCAATTTCACGATCACTTGCAAGAAAAACACCCCTTAGAATTAGGGCCAAAACATTTTCTGGATGATCTGATGCGTATTTCAAAGCGAGTGTTGAACCCCACGAACCACCAAAAAGAACACACTTTTTAATTCCAAGGAATTCTCTTATCATTTCGATATCACTTACTAAGGCCTGTGTATAATTATTTTTAGTTTCACCAGATGGTTTACTGAGCCCACAACCACGTTGATCAAAAAATACAGAAAACCATTTTTCTTTGTCAAAGAAAGTTTTACTGCTATCACTACACCCACTTCCGGGCCCACCATGCAGAAAAATTATGGGTATTCCCTTTTCATTCCCCATGCATTCATAGTAGATACTGTGACCGTCTTTTGATTTAAGATAATTTTTCAAAATAGTTTAAATTAGTAAAATTTGGTTTTTAAGTGTATACCCTAATAAATTATAAATACTTAGCATTATTAATGATTTTCATTATTATCAGTCGAGTGACTCCAATGATTTTTTTGGTTGTATTAATTGAGATCATTACAATACTAGTTTAGTAAATTTAAGCTAGTACGTTAGATGTTTTTATAATTTTTTTAAAAGGAGAATCCATATGTGGACCAAGCCAATAGCTACCGATCTTCGTTTCGGTTTTGAAATCACAATGTACGTTGCTGCTAAGTAATTAATATTGAGATCTAATAATCGCCCGCACATTAGTGTGCGGGCGAATTATTTTTAAGTTAAAGGAAAAAAATGTTTGTCAGAGTTTTAGGTTCTGCTGCTGGAGGTGGGTTTCCTCAATGGAATTGTAATTGTAAAAATTGTTCGAGTGTTAGGGCAGGCGCAGATGGTTACAAAGCTAGAACACAATCATCTATTGCCGTGAGTTCAAATGAGGAGGATTGGTTATTGTTCAATGCCTCACCTGACATTCTTACCCAGTTAAAGTCAGCTGGATTGAGGTTGCAACCAGCCAACAACGTCCGTGATTCGGGAATAAAATCGATTGTTCTTATGGATGCACAGATTGATCACACAACCGGCCTTTTTATGTTGAGGGAGTCTTCTAGTCCCTTAGTTATTTATTCGACTAAGGAAGTAAAGCAAGAGCTTACATCAGGAAATCCAATTTTTGATGTTTTAGATTTTTACTGCAAAGTTGACTGGGTTGAAATTAACGTAGAAGCCGAAGATTTCGTTAACATACCGAAGGTACAAGATATAGAATTAAAGTTCATGCCTTTGAAAAGTGAAGCTCCACCTTTTTCACCTTTTAGAGGCAAACCTAGAAGAGGAGACAATGTTGGAGTTCAAATTATGGATGCCATCACAAAAAAAAAGATTTTTTATGCGCCCGGACTCGCCTCAATTGAGGAGCATTTATTGCAGCCGATGAAAGAATCAGATTTACTTCTTGTTGATGGGACTTTTTGGACTGACACTGAAATGATTGATAACGGTTTGTCAAAAAAATTAGCAAGAGAAATGGGGCATAATCCGCAATCTGGGCCTGGAGGTATGATTGAAGATCTTAACAAAATAAATGGTCCAAAAAAAATCCTAATACACATTAATAATTCGAACCCCATTTTGAATGAGAAATCTATTGAAAGACAGTTTCTAAGAGACAACAATATAGATGTCTCATTTGATGGAATGGAAATTTCTTTGTAAACAATATAGTTTAGAGGTGAGGCATTTATGGAATCAAAAACAATGTTAACAGAGCTTGAGACAGTAGATAATAGTTCCGATAAACTTGAGCCCTGGAGCAAAAAGGAGTTTGAAGAGTTATTGAAGCAGAAAGGGACCAGTTACCACATATACCATCCTTTTCATGTCATGATGGCTGAAGGAAAATTATCCAAAGAACAATTACAAGGGTGGGTTGCAAACCGTTTTTATTACCAAATTTGTATTCCAGTCAAAGATGCAGCAATTCTCTCTAATTGTCCTGACCCTACTATAAGAAGAGAGTGGATTCAAAGAATTTTAGACCATGATGGGTTTGAAAGCGATCCTGGCGGAATAGAGGCCTGGATTGGACTGGGTCAAGCAGTGGGGTTGAAGAGGGAGCAAATAGTTAGTTTAGAGCTGGTTGCACCTGCTGTGAGATTTGCAGTTGATGCATATGTTAATTTTGCAAGGCAAACTTCATGGCAAGAAGCAATTGCATCTAGCCTAACTGAGCTTTTTGCTCCCCACATACATCAACAAAGATTAGATACTTGGCCAGAAATGTACCCATGGGTTGACCCAGAGGGAATGAAATATTTCAAATACCGATTAACTCAAGCTAGAAGGGACGTTCAGCATGGTCTTGGGGTTACGAAAGAGTTTTTTAGCAGATCCAGGAGTCTTCAAAACAGAGCTTTAGAAATTCTACAATTCAAGCTTGACGTCCTGTGGGCTTTAGCAGATGCAATTATGCTCCAGCAATGTGAGGTTACTGTTTCAGGTCCTAAGGGTAAAAGTTAAAATGGTTTCAGATAATGCTATATTTAGAATTTCAAAACTTTTCAGGTTGCAATGGGAGCCTGCTCAAAACGCACATGTCTTATTATATCCTGAGGGTATGGTCAAATTGAATGATAGTGCTGGAGAAATAATGAGTCGTATTGATGGTAAAAAAACATTAAAACAAATAGTTACAGATATAGAGTCACGATTTAATGCTGATGGTCTGCGCGGTGATGTTGTCTCTTTTATAGAAATAGCTCTTAATCAAGGATGGATTAAAAGTGAAGTTGAGTGAAAAATCTAAAGCAAGAAGTGTTGAGCCTCCTTTATGGTTGCTCGCCGAGGTAACTTACAGATGTCCATTAAACTGTGTGTTTTGTTATAACCCTGTTGATTATGCCAAGGAACATAATGAGTTATCAACGGGTGAGTGGATTAAAGTATTGCGCGAAGGAAGAAAAATGGGAGCGGCCCAGCTAGGGTTATCTGGAGGAGAACCACTGCTGAGGAAGGATCTTGAAGAAATAGTTGAAGAGGCACGTAAATTAGGCTACTACACTAATTTGTTAACCTCAGGCATTGGCATGACTGAAGAAAGAATAAAAAATTTAAAAGCAGCTGGACTTGACCACATACAACTCTCGTTTCAGGATAGTTCCAAAGAAATGAATGATTTTCTGTCCAGTACAAAAACATTTGATTTAAAAAATAAAGTTGCTACCCTCATAAAAAAATATGATTATCCAATGGTTTTAAATTGTGTTTTACACCGTTTAAACATAGATCATATTGAAGAGATCCTTAATATGGCAGAGGCTATGGGAGCAGAATTCGTTGAACTTGCTAATACACAATTTTATTCATGGGGTATGTTAAATAGAGACCAATTGCTTCCTTCGGAAAAGCAACTAAAAAAGGCTGAAAACATTACCCATAAATTCCGGGAACGTTTGGGTAATAAAATGAAGATCTTTTTTATTATGCCGGACTACTACAGCAATAGACCAAAAAAATGTATGAATGGTTGGGGAAATGTTTTTATAACCGTCCAAGCTGATGGAACTGTCCTTCCCTGTCACGTTGCATCAATGTTGCCAGGTATAAATTTTGATTCAGTAAGAAATAAATCTTTGGATTGGATTTGGTATGAATCACCAGGATTTAATAAATTCAGGGGTGACGACTGGATGAAAGAACCCTGTAAAAGTTGTCCTGAAAAAGAAAATGATTTAGGTGGTTGTCGTTGTCAAGCTTTTATGTTGACTGGTGATCCAAGTGCAACAGATCCGGTATGTGATAAAAGTCCTCATCACAACAAAATTTCGGAGGCTGTAGTTGCCTCTCAAAAACCCAGCAATTTTGAAAGGCCCATCATTTTTAGGACAGATAATGATTCACGAAAAATAATGCGTGAAAGAGATAATGGTGATCTAAAGATTGAATCCTCAAGACTGCTCGAGAAGGGCTCAAAACCTTCCAAAGACAAAAGCAGGGTTGGGGTAGTTTTAGGTTCTTAAGGGTCTTCTTTGTAATATGGATCAATTAGCCGTAACTGTAAAAGGGCTTGAAAAAAAATACGGAAATTTTAAAGCGGTTTCAAACATGAACTTGGATATAAGCGCTGGTGAATTTTTCGGATTATTGGGTCCAAATGGAGCAGGAAAAACTACCAGTATTCACATGATGTCAACTTTGGTCAAACCTACTTCTGGCACTGTAAATATTTTTGGTTTAGATGTAATAAAAAACTCTGTTAATGTAAGAAGTAAAATTGGCCTTGTTTTTCAAGAATCTGCTTTAGATCGACAACTCTCAGTATTGGAAAATTTAAGATTTGCGGGTCTGCTTCATAACTTATCTTTTAATTTAATTAAAAAAAGAACAAATTTTTTGTTGGATTTGTTCAACCTTTCAGAAAAAAAAAATGTTGCAGTAGGAACTTTGTCGGGAGGGCAGAGGCGGGTTCTAGATATTGCTAGAGGAGTTATGCATGAACCAAAATTATTATTTTTAGATGAACCAACAATAGGATTAGATTTACCAACAAGAAGAAATATTTGGCGTTATATTCACCAATTAAGGTCTCAAACCGGAATGACTGTTTTGTTAACAACTCATTACCTGGAGGAAGCTGAAACGTGTGACAGGGTTGCCTTTTTAAAAAAAGGCAATCTTGTTTTGACTGGTAACCCAAAAAAATTGGTAAAAAAACTAGCGCGAGAGATATTAGAAATTGAGTCAACAAACCCAAAAATAATTCTAGACAACTTAAAAAGTTTTTTGGGGCCAGCATTACAGGAGTTTGAAACACTTTTTTTTAAAATAAATAATAATGATGAACTAGATCTGACAAGATTAATTAACGAACTAAAACAAAATTTTGGCTCAGAATTAAAAAGAGTAATTGTTCGTCAACCAAATTTAAATGATGTTTTCTTGTGGGTAAATTTTAAGTGATTATCAGACCAGTATTTGCTGTAGTAGAGAGAGATTTGGTAAAACTTTTTAGACAAAAGGGTCGTTTACTTTCAGCATTGGTGAGACCCTTGATTTGGCTTTTTGTCATTGGAGCTGGCTTTGATGTTTTGATTGAACCAAAAGAGAGTGGTTATAGATCTTTTTTAATTCCAGGAGTTTTAGGGATGGCAGTTCTTTTTGGAGCACTTTTGGGGGCACTATCTACAGTGTATGAAAAAGAGTCCGGTGTAATGAAAATTATGATAATAGCGCCTCTTAAACATTACTGGATTGTATTTGCAAAAATGACGTCTGCTTCAATTTCAGCCTGCGTTCAAGTTGTCCTTTTGTTAATTGTTTTGGCACTTCTTGGTGATATTGATAGAAATTTAAATTGGCTTTTGCTTGGGTTTAGTATAATTTTGTTATCACTAGCCTGTTCGGGCATTGGGATGTTGGTTGCAGCTTTTTCTAAAACACTAGATAATTTCGCTGCAATTATGAATTTTGTCATTTTCCCGGTTTTTTTCTTGTCAGGTTCTCTTTACCCTGTTAGCAACTTACCAGGATTGCTTGGTATTTTGGCCAAATTGAACCCATACACTTATGGAGTAGATTTGCTTAAACATTCAGTAAATGTTCCAAGCGGAGGAGATGCTGATTTTACCATTGTTCAAAATGTTTCAATAATTCTTCTGTTCACCGCGACTGCTTTTGTGGTGAGTAGCTGGAGGTTTTCAAGGGATGAAGCCAGTGATGTATGGTTTGTTGCCTCAAAAAAGAAATGATTCAAATTCCACCAAGCTTAAGAGTGGCCATATAGCTATAACCTCCTAATTTAGGTTTGTAATTGAGAACATATTTTTTGTTTGTTTCGAATTCTTTTACTGAATCTGGCTTTGGGAAAACTTCGAATAAATTCAAAAATTTCATAGTTGGGGATTTGAAAAATTTTGGCCATAGTTTGAAGTCACCAAAATCAATAATATGAATTGTTCCTCCGGGGGGCATTTGGTCTAAACAGTTCTCTAAAATTTCTCGTGGTTTTGACATCATCGATAAAGAGTATGAAAAAATCATTCGATCTATTTTCTCTTGGAATTCGTGTCCACCAGCAAGTCCATGAATGAGTTTTATTTGATCACTGAGTTTTTCTTTTTTGATTTTCTTACTAGCGATTTCTAACATTAAAGCAGAAGCATCCATTCCTATAAATTTTGTATTTTGATATGTTTTAGCAAGGTATATAAGGTTTCTGGCTGTACCGCATCCAACTTCACAAATTGTTTCATCTACTTTGGGATGAAGGCTATCAAGCAACTCATCTCTTCCGAGAAGAAAAATTGGTCGAGTAACATCGTAAAAATGCCTTGTGTTTCTATAAACACTGTCCATTTTTTCTTTTTGATTCAGTTTCTCTTTGTTGGCCATTCTTATAATATAAAAAAAGTATGTTTTAAATATAATTTTAAATTATTTAAACTAAATTAGCACTTGTACAAGCTGATAAAAGTTGACTCCAAAATTTATTAATTAATAAAGTAATAATATTGGATTGTAATTAAAATTTGAGCAAATAAATAAAAAAATGTGATGTAATCCTTAGGAAATTTTGTCCATTAGAAAAAAGTGGTACAAAAATTAAATTTAAAGTTTTCTTAATTGCCAATAAAAAAATTCTTATTAAAAAAAACTAATGTCAATATGGTGAATTTGAATAAAACTAATGTTAAATAAGGCTTTATGTATTTTGAAGTTGACGCTGTCTTGTATTTCTTCCAGAATGACGTGCTATTTATCCCTAAGGGCGTAAAAAAAGCGAGATTATGAAAACTAAAGCAAATCATAACTAAAAACCAAACTATGTCTATATCAAGAAATGAAATAACAGGGATTAGAATAGGCACTAAAACAAAACTGATTTCTAGCCACGTAAATAAAAATTGAAGAAGGAAAACAATCGTTAGAATTATGATTAATTGAATATTTGCATCAGAAGATACTTTGGAGATCTCACTTAGAATAAAATCATCACCGCCTAAAGAGCGAAATGACTCTAAAAAAAATTGGGCACAAAGATAAGAAAAAAATATTATTCCAGAGAGCATTCCAGTCTTTTTATAACCGGCAACAAAAATAGTTTTGCAATGATTTTTTTTGTTAACAATCAGGAAGATTGAAATAATTAATATACCGAAACTTAGCATCTGATTTAATGATAATAGTTCATTAAACATAATGATAAAGAAACCAATTAAGAAAAAATATGGCGAGGCTAGTTTTAAAACCAACAATTTTTTTTCTGTTTTAATGCTTGAAACTGATGTTCCTAATTTAGTAAACACTTTTTTCAAGTACCAGAAGAAAAATACCTGGCAAATTAATCCATATAAAAAGGCTGGAAAAATTATTGCAATGAAAAATTGTGTTGTGTTAGCACCGGTGGAATTAACCAAAATAATTAGTATTAGACTTGGAGGAATGAGTGAAATAAAAATTAATTGATTGAGTACAATAAAATTAATATCCAGTTTTACGGTATTTATTTTTTTAAAAAAAGATAAGTTTTCCAGGCTTGATATAGGCCCTGTTCCACCAATTAGTCCGGTAAAGATTGAGTTTAAGGGGATAGGAAAAATAATTATAGAAAATAACCCTCTTTTTTTTAAAATTTTCCACAAAATAAGCAATTCTTCAAGTGAAATCAGGTGTCTAGCCAAGTAGGAAAAAAAAATCGCAAGTGGGATACTTAGCCAATTCAGATTATAGATTGTGTCATATATTAAAGAAGGTATTCTCAAAAAAAGATCTGAACCAACAAAAAATAAACCAAATAATATTCCCACAAGTGCAATATTCAAGCTTGGTGCAATACCAGTAAAGGCAACAAAGACTGTCGAAAAAAACATTAGGCTAGGTATTAAATGATTTTCAAACATTAACTATTTATTGGAGTTCAATGAAAATGGGAGTAGTAAAGATTTGAGAGAAATTATTGAATAAAAACCAATTAAAAAAGTCCAGAATAAGAGAGGAATTTTAAAAACCCATGAGTATTCCCAATCAAACTTAGCGACAAAAATAGTACCAAACTTGAATTCCATGATGATCATTTGGGCAATTAAATATCCAAAAAAAGAGAGTAAACAAGTTAACATTACTCGACTTAAAATTAGGGAAGTTACGTACAACCAGTGGTTAAATCTCTTTGAAAAATAATTAAAATTTGTTTTGTCAAGAAAATCGACTATCGATGAAACATTTGTTAATAATATTGAAGAAAAAATTAAAAGTACAAGTTCTTGGCTGGGAACTATATCCACATCCAACATGTTAATTAAACCCTCATTTACGAGAAATAAAACACAGAAAAAGGGTATTTGCATTATCTGAATAAAGTGAGAAAAAACAATCATCAGTATTTTTATTGGCAGTGTTAAATTGGGACTATGTTTTTTTTGAATTCACTATGTCTCTGTCTCTATCAAAGATTTTCAGCTAGGTAAAACCACTCTTGACCAGGCAAAGCATTTTTATTTGGAAACAATATGCAGCAGTTAGAAGGAGCTCTGATTTTTTCTCCATTTGCTCGAATTGCAATCTCAGTGTTTTTTATGATGGGATCAAAGTTTTTCCAAGACAATAGAAATCTATCATTAAATTCGTTTTTGTCAAAAACATTGTATAGCTTGACAAATTTGATGTTGCTAATTTTTGATTTGTACCTTTTTTTTTCTATCATTTTTAGTTGGCCTAACACGCTTAAAATGGCATTAAAAGCATTATCACCACTTGTTGGATCCTGATGTTGACCACACTCTAGCGTAACTGCTATCGCACCGTTCAGTCTGGAATATTCGGTTGTTCCCATTCCATATCTTTTGTCTAAATTGAGATGACCTTTTTCGACATTTTGCATTTTTTTTCTTCTCATAACTCCTTTTTCATAAGTATTTGTCCAATTTCCAACTACGGTTTCTATCCCCAGCCAAGAGGCAAGAGTTTTTTCATAAAGTTTTATGTTCTGACCATGGATTTCGATATTAGTAGAATGATCTTCATCGATTGATTTTATCAATGCAAAGGGTTTTATCCCAGTTTTGAAGGAGTGAAGGTCTAAGATAATGTCATGTTTGCTTATAATTGGGCAGATGACATTATTCAAGTAATCTTCAAAATCTTTTGGATTTTTTTTGGGGTAAAAATTTCTATTTAAATTTCTCTCACCATTTCTAGTATTTAACCTGGCGGCCAATGGGTTAGCTACGGGAATCATAGTGAGACTTCCTGATAGGATGTTAATATCTTTATTAACAAGTAACTTGTTTATGTTTTTGATGGCGATACTACCGCAGATTTCGTCCCCATGGATGCCTCCTAATATTAATAAGGATGGGCCTTTATGAAGTCCGAAAAAAGAGTAGGCTTCTAAGTGTGTTGGGTTTATCATTAAGGTCTTTCTAAAATTATTATATATACATAAATCATTTGCATAGTATGTACAATTTCTATTCTAGAGTTGTTGAATTTGTACAGCTATGTTTTTTTAACTCAAACGACAAAAATAAAAATGACATGGAGATTTTGATGTTATGAATATTCATGAGTATCAAGCAAAAGAATTACTAGCAAGGTTTGGTGTAACTGTTCCACAAGGGCGTGTTGCATATACCCCTGAACAAGCATCATTTGCAGCAAGTGAACTGGGTGGATGGCACTGGGCTGTTAAAGCTCAAATTCATTCAGGAGCAAGAGGAAAAGCCGGAGGGGTCAGGTTATGCCGCACATATGACGAAGTTCAAGAAGCCGCTACTGATCTGATTGGTCAGCGATTGGTTACTCATCAAACCGGCCCGGAGGGTTTGTTATGCGAAAGGGTTTATGTTGAGGTGGCTGAACCCTTTGTCAAAGAGTTATATCTTGGAATTGTTCTGGATAGAAAGGCTGAAAGAATTAGGGTCATAGCNTCAACCGAGGGCGGGATGGAAATTGAAGACTTAGCTGAAAACTCACCAGAAAAAATTATGCAAGTAACAGTTGAACCGGCTGTTGGTTTGCAAAAATTTCAAGCNAGAGAATTAGCCTTTGATTTGGGTCTATCAATAAAACAGGTCCAAAGAGCTGTTGGGATTATGATGGGAGCTTACAGAGCATTCAGGGATAAAGATGCTGAAATG
This sequence comes from Betaproteobacteria bacterium TMED41, assembly GCA_002167365.1. Lineage (GTDB taxonomy): Bacteria > Pseudomonadota > Gammaproteobacteria > Burkholderiales > Burkholderiaceae_A > UBA7377. The sequence goes on from NHCU01000045.1 coordinate 86,996, forward strand.
TTAGAAGTTAATCCTATGGTGGTGACAAAAGATGACAGAGTCATAGCACTAGATGCAAAAATGTCTTTTGATGATAATGCACTTTTCAGGCTACCTGATATTTCTGAGATGAAAGATCATGCTCAAGAAGATCCAAGAGAGGCTGAGGCTGGGCAACATCATTTAAATTATGTTGGTCTTGAAGGAAACATTGGTTGCATTGTAAACGGAGCTGGATTGGCAATGGCAACTATGGATACTATCAAGTTCGCAGGAGGAACCCCAGCAAACTTTCTTGATGTTGGTGGTGGTGCTTCCCCAGAGAGGGTAGCTAATGCCTTTAAATTAGTTCTCTCGGACTCGAACGTTTCAGTTATTCTAGTGAACATATTCGCTGGTATAAATCGTTGTGATTGGATCGCTAAAGGAGTAGTGGCAGCAGCGCGTGATTTAAAAGTTCCATTGGTAGTTAGGCTAGCCGGAACTAATCATCGGGAGGGTCAAAAAATTATTGATGATTCTGGGTTGCCAATCATAGGAGCTGAAACCCTTTTAGAAGCCTGTAACAAGGCAGTATCAGCTGTCAATAACAAATAAGTGTAAAAGGATTTGGGAAAAAGTTATGAGTATTTTGATTGATGAACAAACCCCGATTATTGTTCAGGGGTTTACCGGAGATAAAGCTACTTTTCATGCTGACGAAATGATTAAATATGGATCAAATGTTGTAGGTGGAGTAACGCCAGGAAAGGGTGGACTAATTCACCTAGAAAAACCAGTATTCAACACTGTCAAAGATGCAGTTAAAGAGACAGGAGCTATAGCTAGCTTGGCTTTTGTTCCACCTACTTATGCCGCAGATGCTTTGATGGAGGCTGCTGATGCAGGCTTAAAGCTTGTTTGCATAATTACTGATGGGATTCCTTCTCAGGATATGATGAGAGTGAAGAGATTTCTGATGAGATTCAAAAAAAACAAAAGAACGACTGTGGTTGGCCCAAATTGCGCTGGAATCATTTCACCTGGCAAATCAATGTTAGGTATCATGCCGGGGCATATTTATAAAAAAGGCAACATTGGCATAGTTTCTAGGTCAGGTACTCTTGGGTATGAGGCTGCAGATCAGTTAAGCAAGATTGGTTTAGGGGTTTCTACCTCGGTTGGGATTGGTGGCGATCCTATAAACGGTTCCTCATTTCTTGATCACATCGAAAAATTCAATCAAGATCCAGATACTGAAGCAGTAATAATGATTGGCGAGATCGGAGGTCCTCAAGAAGCTGAAGCTGCGCAATGGATAAGTGCGAACATGAAAAAACCAGTTGTTGGATATGTGGCTGGCCTAACTGCCCCAAAAGGAAGGCGTATGGGACATGCTGGAGCAATAATATCAAAGGCTGGCGATTCGGCAGCTGAAAANTCAGACATAATGAAGTCNCTAGGACTAACCGTAGCTCCAAGTGCTAATGACTTAGGTAAGGCCGTTTTGGAGGCCTTAGGAAAATAATTTTTATGGAGAAGTTATGAGTTTTTATTCAGTTGATCAAGCGCCACCTCGTTTACATAGATCTGAGCTGGCCGTTCCAGGTTCACGACCCGAGCTTTTTGAAAAAGCGTCAACTTCCAAAGCTGATGTTGTTTTTTTGGATTGTGAGGATGCTGTTGCTCCTGACGAAAAANTTCAGGCACGATTAAANATCATTAAGTCGTTAAATGAAATGGATTGGGGAACTAAAACCATGATGGTTAGAATTAATGGTCTCGACACACATTTCATGTACAAGGATGTTGTGGATATTGTTGAAGCTTGTCCTAGACTTGATATGCTTTTAATCCCAAAAGTGGGTGTCCCACAGGATATTTATGCGTTGGATATGTTATGTACACAAATTGAAGACTCGTTAGGTCGGGACAAGCGATTGGGCTTTGAGGTTTTGATCGAAACGGCACTTGGAATGGCCAATGTTGAAGCAATTGCCCAATCTTCCAAACGATTAGAAGCTATGAGTTTCGGAGTGGCTGACTATGCTGCATCTACTCGAGCTAGAACAACAGTTATTGGAGGTGTTAATGCCGACAGTGTTGTTTTATCAGATAAGGACGATGAAGGAAAACGAGACTCTTTTTGGACAGATCCTTGGCATGCAGCGCAAACTAGAATGTTGGTTGCTTGTCGAGCTTATGGTTTGAGGCCTATTGATGGTCCCTTTGGAGATTTTGGAGATCAAGAAGGGTATTTGTCAGCTGCAAAAAGATGCGCAGTGCTGGGTTATGAGGGCAAATGGGCAATTCATCCATCACAGATTGAATTGGCGAACTCTGTTTACACACCCTCTGGTGAAGAAGTGAAAAAAGCACNAAGNATAATCGCGGCNATGCAAGANGCNTCTAAAGAGGGCAAGGGAGCTGTTTCCTTGGATGGAAGGTTAATTGATATTGCTTCAATTAGGATGGCCGAGTCTTTGATTGCAAAAGCTGTGCTTTGTACCTAATGGCAATCTCGCTTTGTCTGAAAAATCGTTATTTATGAATTTAAATTCGATCCATATTTTGTAAATTCGGTTATGTGTTTGATCCCTTGGTTTAATGCGAAATACATCACAGTTAAACCAGCTCCAAATACNGCTCCTATAATAAAGATATGCATTGCTTGCTCACTATTTGTTTGAATTCTCTATAAAGAAANTTTTTTTTTAAAAAATAAATTTAANAAATTTTCTAAAAAAAATTCGGTTTTCATTATTGTAAAATTTGACACCTTAAGTTTGCGTTGAATAATGTTCAAATAGTCTTATGTGCATTATAGTTTTGTAGAATTAAATTTTACACCTTAATCAAATTGTTGATGAATGAAAGATATCGTTGAATAAAATATTTTATCAAAAATGGAGATTATAATTAATTAAAGAACAATATTTCATACTTTAGTATAATTGCGAGCGCTTTGCAATATTTGACGTATAAATACTACTCCCCTTGATTTTACCTTGAATAATGATGATTTTATAACTTAAAAAATGGTCACTTTAAAAAACCCCAACTATATCAGCCCTAGTGGTTTTAGCAAGCTAAGGAGAGAACTATCTGATTTAATTAAAAATGAAAGACCAAAGGTTTTAGAGACAGTTGCATGGGCGGCATCCAACGGAGATAGGTCGGAAAACGGTGATTACATATATGGAAAAAAAAGATTGAGAGAAATTGATAGAAGGATTCGTTTTTTAACTAAAACCATCGAATCTGTCAAGATTGTAGACCCTAGAGATCAAGTTGGGAATGACCAAGTTTTTTTTGGTGCAACTGTTAAGTACAGACGTAAATTATTTAACGGGAAATCAAGTGGTAAAAAACACTCGATACAGGATGATATTGAAGAAATTGTGATTGTTGGAGTGGATGAAACAAATTTTGAAAAAGGCCATGTTAGTTGGATTTCACCCATTGCAAAAGCTTTACTCAAAAGCAGAGTTGGTGATGAAAAGACTTTGAGGACACCCTCAGGTTTACAAAGATTGGAAATACTTTCAATTAACTACAATGAGATTTAAAAAATTCAAGTCGTCAAAATTTTATTTCCATTTAATCGAACACCCGATAGAAGCTTTTTGTTCAGGTGGGCCTTCACCTGTTCTAGCAATTAAAATCATAGCATTAAAAAGTTCCCTGTCTGACAGTTCATTAGTTGGTTGTCTTCCAGTTGCATCCAATCTTCCTCTGTACTGAAGCAATCCACTTTCATTAAATCCAAAAAAATCAGGGGTACATTTTGCATCATAGAGTTTTGCAACTTTTTGATCTGAGTCGTGCAAATAAGGAAAAGTAAAACCATTACTTGTTGAATATGTTTTCATTTTTTCAAATGAATCTTCTGGGTATTTGACGCTATCATTAGAACAAATTGCCAAACTAAAAACACCGTATTGCTGCAAATCTGAACAATTAATTACTATTTTTTTGACTATTGAATTAACGTAAGGGCAATGATTACAAATGAACATAATTAAAAAACCACTGCATTTTGAATTAGATACGAATTTTTTTAAATTGACTACGTCATTTTTAGTACTCGAAAGAGTAAAATCTGGAGCTTTCCAGCCAAATTTACATAACGGAGTTTTTTCGGACATGAATCCTATATTAGGACTTTCCCTTATATAGGGCAAGCCCTGATGTAACCCACCATCAGTTTGGGTAAAGTTATATTTAAGTCAATTTTTATACATTTTAAATGTACTTATTTTGGCGAAACATTAGTTTTTTCTTACAACCTTTCATGGGAGAACACATGAAATTTAAGTTAAATGCAATATGTGCCGCTGTCGCGGTTGCTGTATCTGCTCCTGCAGTTGTGCATGCTAATAGCTCATTAGAGAAATTGATGAAAAACCCTAAGAACTGGGCTGCTCAATCAGGTGATTTCTTTAATCAGCGTCACACAAAGCTCAGCCAGATTACTAAGTCTAATGTCAATAAGCTTCAAATGGCTTGGTCCTTCTCTACTGGTGTCCTACGTGGTCATGAAGGTGGACCTTTGGTTATTGGTGATACACTCTATGTTCACTCAGCATTTCCTAACAAAGTTTTCGCAATTAATCTTGCTGATCAAACAATTAAATGGAAATACGAGCCAAAGCAGGATCCTTCCGTAATACCTGTTATGTGTTGTGATACTGTTAATCGTGGTTTGGCATACGCAGAAGGCAAGATTTTCCTTCAGCAAGCTGACACTACTCTAGTTGCTCTTAATGCTAAGAGTGGTAAAGTTATTTGGTCAACTAAGAATGGTAATCCAAAAATTGGTGAAACTAATACCAACACACCTCACGTCTTCAAAAACAAAGTCATTACTGGTATTTCTGGTGGCGAGTTTGGTGTTCAAGGTTTCGTAGCCGCATATGATATCAATTCAGGGAAGAGAAAGTGGAAAGCTTACTCTGTTGGTCCTGACAGCGATTTAAAATTTGATCCTAAGAAGACTATGGCCTGGAACAATGGAAAAATGCGTCCAGTCGGTAAGGATTCCTCTCTAAAAACATGGCAAGGTGACCAGTGGAAAATTGGTGGCGGAACAACATGGGGATGGTATTCTTATGA
>NHCU01000046.1 GCA_002167365.1 Betaproteobacteria bacterium TMED41
CTGGACAAGTGATTCAAAATCTCAATCGGGCAGTGGTTTATCCAAGCTCACATTATGTGACCCCAAGGGATAAGGTTTTGAAGGCCATAGAAACCATAAAAGTGGAGTTAAAAAAAAGAATTGCTGATTTTTTATCCGTTGGAAAATTACTTGAGGCACAGAGAATTGAGCAACGCACAAGGTTTGATTTGGAAATGTTACAAGAATTAGGATTTTGTAAGGGAATTGAAAATTACAGCCGTCATTTTTCAGGGGCAAAGGCTGGTCAACCACCTCCAACTCTCATGGATTATCTTCCCGACGATGCAATTGTTTTTGTGGACGAGAGTCATGTAACTGTCAGTCAAATCGGCGGAATGTATAAAGGAGATAGAGCAAGAAAGGAAAATCTTGTCGAATATGGTTTTCGACTGCCATCTGCTCTTGATAACAGGCCTTTACGATACGACGAGTTTGAACCTAAAATGAGACAAGCTGTTTTTGTCTCAGCAACTCCATCAGCTTACGAATTTGAAAAATCTGGTAAGGCTGTAACTGAGCAAGTTGTTAGGCCTACTGGAGTTCTAGACCCAATTATTGAAGTAAGGCCTGCTAACTCACAAGTCGATGACCTTCTTTATGAAATTAAAAAAAGAGTCGAAATTAAAAGTCGAGTTTTGGTCACAACACTTACAAAAAAAATGGCTGAAGATTTGAGCGAATATTTTTCTGAACAGGGAATTAAAGTTAGGTACTTGCACTCTGACATCGATACTGTGGAGAGGGTTGAAATTATTCGTGATTTGAGATTAGGAGTCTTTGATGTACTAATCGGCATTAACTTATTAAGAGAGGGGCTGGATATTCCTGAGGTTTCGTTGGTTGCAATTTTAGATGCTGACAAAGAAGGTTTTTTGAGATCACAAAGAAGTTTAATCCAAACAATTGGGAGGGCAGCTCGAAACATTGATGGACTAGCAATTTTGTATGCAGATAAAGAAACAAACTCAATGAAATCTGCCATTGGCGAAACAAACAGAAGAAGAGAAAAACAAGAAAAATTTAATCTTGAAAATGGTATTGTTCCCAAAATGATCTCAAAAAGTGTCAGAGAACTTATAGATGGAGCAGTTACAAAACAAAAAAATCATCTCAAAAAAGAAACAATAGAGTTGACAGATGAAATCGAAATATCCTCCAAACTTGACCAAAAGTCTGTATCACGAGAGCTTGCAAGACTTGAGAAAAAAATGCTCGAGCATGCAAGAAATTTAGAGTTTGAAAAAGCTGCTAATACCAGAGATGAGCTGACTCAATTTAAAGAAAAAATTTTTGAAACTAGTTCGAAATTAGTATTGAATAAATAATTTATCAACTGCTATTAATTAAGGAAACATTTAACATGAAGTACGTATCAAATAAAAAAAATGAATTTTTCTTTGATTCAAACCAATTAAAAACAAGTGTTTTATTTGTTTGCATGGGGAATATTTGTAGGTCACCCACTGCGGAAGTGGTTTTTCGCTCTCTGGTAAACAAGATTGATTTGCAAGAGAATATAATTTCAAATTCTGCAGGTACTCATGCCTTTCATGAAGGAGAAAAAGCTGATGAAAGAGCTCAAAAAATCGCCTTAAAAAGAGGATATGATCTTGCTTCTCATCAAGCCAGAGCAATCAAACTTTCTGATTTTAATGATTATGACCTGATTTTAGCAATGGATTGGGATAATCTCAGTTTGCTTCAGAGAATGGCTCCAAGAAGAACTAGCCATAAGCTACATCTTTTAATGCGATATGCTACTAATACAGAGGCCGCAACGATTCCTGATCCCTATGATGGTGGGTCCAAAGGTTTTGAGTTGGCTTTAAACTATATTGAGGATGCCAGCGAAGGGCTTGTTGAAACCATTTGCAGAAAAGCATCAATTAATGCCGCTGCTTAATTAAGTAAATGTTTTAAAAACAAAAAAACCCCTCAAAAAGTATGTATTTGAAACTCCAGCGACTTGCTTCAGTCATAAACCCTAGTATAATACTCAGGTATAGCTTTTATTTTATAAGGGGAAAAAGTTATGAGGCTGACTACCAAAGGTAGATTTGCTGTTACAGCCATGATTGATTTGGCATTAAGAGAAGAAAAAGGTCCTGTTGCACTTGCCAGGATCAGCGATAGACAGAGTATTTCTTTGTCGTATCTTGAACAGTTATTCGGAAGGTTAAGAAGACATGAGTTGGTTAATTCTTGTAGAGGTCCGGGTGGAGGTTATCGACTTGGCAGAGAATCATCTGAAATAACCGTTGCTGATATTATTTACGCCGTTGACGAACCATTAGATGCTACTCAATGTGGGGGGAAACAGAATTGCAAAGACGATCAAGTTTGTATGACTCATGAGTTGTGGGCTGCATTAAGTAGACACATGGTTGATTTTTTAGACTCAGTTAGCCTGTATGATCTTGTTATGGAGCAAAGAAGAAAAGTTGCCAAAAATCTTGTGCCTGGTGTTCCAAGCTCATTAAATGTTGCTTTTAAAGATTGAGGATTTATAACAATGAGCGATAAACCAATTTATTTAGATTATTCAGCTACTACTCCCATTGATCCTCGTGTCGTCGAGGCAATGATGCCTTTTTTGACCGAAAGTTATGGCAACCCTGCATCCAGAAGCCACAGTTTTGGATGGACTGCTGAACAAGCAATCGAAAATTCAAGAAAACATGTTGGAGATTTAGTCGGTTGCGATCCGAGAGAACTTGTCTGGACATCCGGTGCCACCGAGTCAATTAATCTTGCTTTGAAGGGAGCTGCTCAATTCTACAAAGATAAAGGTAGGCACGTCATTACCGTAAAAACAGAGCATAAAGCAACTTTAGATGCATGTAGAGAATTAGAAAGAGAAGGTTTCGAGGTCACTTATTTGGATGTGATGGAAAACGGTTTAATTGATATTAACCATTTCATTGAAAGCTTGAGAGATGATACAGTTTTGGTGTCGGTGATGTATGTGAATAATGAAATCGGAGTCATACAAGACATTTGTTCTATCGGTGAAATTTGCAGAGAGAAAAAGATAATTTTTCATGTTGATAGTGCTCAGGCCACTGGAAAATTAAACATTGATCTTTCCAAGTTAAAAGTCGATTTAATGTCTTTCTCTGCTCATAAGACATATGGTCCAAAAGGAGTTGGTGCTTTGTTTGTTCGCCGTAAACCTAGAATTAGATTGCAAGCTCAAATTCACGGTGGCGGCCATGAGAGGGGAATGAGGTCAGGTACTCTTCCGACCCATCAGATTGTTGGCATGGGCAAGGCTTTTGAATTGGCTATGGAGGAATCTCTTGCTGAAAATCAAAGAATAAAAAAACTCAGAGACCTGCTTTGGGACGGCTTAAGTCAAATTGAGGAAGTTTATCTAAATGGTGATATGAACAGTAGAGTACCTCATAATTTAAACGTGAGTTTTAATTTTGTCGAAGGAGAAAGTCTTCTAATGGCAATCAAGGATATTGCTGTTTCCTCTGGTTCGGCGTGTACGAGTGCAAGTTTAGAGCCCTCTTATGTACTCAGAGCTCTTGGAAGAAATGATGAACTTGCACATTCTTCAATAAGGTTTTCTATTGGTCGTTACACATCTGAGGAACATATAAAATTTACAATAAATCTACTAAAAAATCAGGTTGCAAGACTTAGAGAAATGTCCCCCTTGTGGGAGATGTATAAAGACGGTATAGATTTAAATACCATTCAATGGGCTGCACACTAGTAATTTTTACAATATAATAAGTACACTACTTCGAGGGGATAATTACAATGGCTTACAGTGATAAAGTAATTGATCATTATGAAAATCCAAGAAATGTTGGTTCGATGGATAAAAACGATGAAAACGTTGGTACGGGCATGGTAGGGGCACCTGCTTGTGGTGATGTCATGAAGCTTCAAATAAAAGTTAACAAGAATGGCGTTATTGAGGATGCTCGATTCAAAACATATGGCTGTGGATCTGCTATTGCTTCATCTTCTTTAGTCACTGAATGGGTTAAGGGCAAATCATTGGATGAGGCTGTCAAAATCCAAAATACTCAAATTGCTAACGAGTTAGCACTACCACCAGTAAAAATACATTGCTCGATTTTAGCTGAAGATGCAATTAAGGCTGCCATAGAAGATTACCGCAAAAAATTAGGTTCGCACTAATTTCTCCCAATAATGAGCGTTCTTCTTACAAAGCGTGCTGCTAATCATGTTAAAAAAACTCTGGTTCGTCGTGGGAGCGGTTTGGGTATAAAAGTTGGTGTTAAGACGGCTGGTTGCTCGGGTCTAGCCTATAAACTTGAGTTTGTTGATGAGCATTTAAATGATGATATATCTTTCATGAGTTTTGGTATAAGCGTTTTCGTTGATCCTAAGAGTTTGCCATACATTGATGGAACGGAACTTGATTTTGTGAAGGAGGGGCTGAATGAGGGTTTCAAATTCATTAATCCAAACGTTAAAGGGGAGTGTGGTTGCGGTGAGTCTTTCCAAGTTTGATTAAGACCCTGGATGAAAGTTCTTTCAACAACTACTTCGCCTTGTTTGGTGAATTAGAGATTTACTCGCTAGATCCTGTCAAACTTGACACCAAAAGAAAAGAGTTGCTGATTAGATTGCATCCAGATAGATTCTGTGATGGTACTGCAGCTCAAAAAAGATCATCTCTTCAGTGGACTACTAGAATCAATCAAGCTTATGATGTTTTAAAAGATCCTGTCAAAAGGGCCGTTTACTTATGTGGCTTGAAGGGAAATACCATTGATATTGAGAAATCTAAAGCATTTTCGGTAGAAGTATTAGAGCAGCAAATGGAGTTAAGAGAAAAGTTGTCTGAAGCTGTAGAGCTCTTCGCTGAATGTGGTTTCGATGCCACTAAACTTGATGATTTAGAATTTCAAGCTTCGTCAATGCTGTCAAACTCAGTGTTCAATATGACTAAATTATTTTCTGACAACTTTTCAAAAAACAAAGAGATTTTAAATAAAATTGAGTCGCAAATTAATATCTCTTTATTTGCTCAAAAATTTATTGTTGACTGTTCTGAAGTTAGAAGAAAGTTTCTCTGATGTCCTTATTGCAAATTTCTGAGCCAGACGAAATTAATTCCAAACCTAAGCTAAAGTGTGTTGTTGGTATTGATTTAGGAACCACCAACTCGTTAATAGGGTCTCTTGTAGATGGTAAGGTTATTTTTTTCCCAGACGATGATGGAAATCTGTTAATACCCTCTGTAGTAAATTACTCAAGCCAAAATTCTTGTAGGGTTGGTTCAAGTGCCCAAACTGGGAAAATGAATCATTCATCAGCTACCATTTCATCAGTAAAACGTTTGATAGGAAAGGGAATAGGTGATGTAAATGTCAAAGATTATCCCTATCATTTGTCAAAAAATTCCGACAAAGAAAAAAATGAACTTTTAATCCAGACACCTTTTGGTAGTATTTCACCAATTAAGGTTTCAGCTGATATTTTGGTGTGTTTGAGAAAAAAGGCTGAAAAATATTTTCAACAGTCTATTGATGGTGCAGTAATAACTGTGCCAGCGTATTTTGATGATGGTCAAAGACAAGCCACAAAAGATGCTGCTCGAATTGCTGGTATAGATGTCTTGAGGTTGATAAATGAGCCTACTGCTGCTGCACTAGCTTATGGTCTAGAGACTAAAAAAAAGGGTATTTTTGTCATTTTTGATATGGGAGGTGGAACTTTTGATGTCTCAGTTTTGCGATTAAGTGGTGGTCTTTTTGAAGTGTTGGCTACCGGAGGTGATTCTTCCCTCGGCGGAGATGACTTTGACAAATTAATTGTTAAGTATTGGCTTGAAAAAAATTACGATATTGGATATGAGTCTCTAAAAATTGAAGATTTAAAATCAATTTTGATTTTAGCTAGAGAGACTAAAGAGAGATTGAGCAATTTGACGAATGAAGAAGATTTATTATCTGTTAAATGGAAAAATTCAAATAATGAAAATTTTAGTTTTAATTTAAATGAATCAATTTTTAAAAAAATTTCTGCAAAGCTTCTTAACAAGGCCGTTTCAGCTTGTAAAAAAACACTTTTAGACTCAAAAATAGAAAATGTACTCATAGATGATGTGATTTTGGTCGGAGGAACAACAAGACTTAAAGTACTCCGCGAAGCGGTAAGAGATCTTTTTAATCGTCAACCTAGAATTGATATAAATCCTGATGAGGTTGTTGCAGTTGGCGCTGCGCTACAAGCTGATTTATTATCTGGTAATAAAAGTCATGAGAGTGACTGGTTACTATTAGATGTATTACCCTTAAGTCTAGGAATTGAAACAATGGGGGGACTGGTAGAGAAGGTTATTGATAGAAATTCTTCTATTCCTGCATCTAAAGCACAAGAATTTACAACTTTTAAAGATGGCCAAACATCAATGTCAATTCATATCCTTCAAGGTGAAAGAGACCTAGTCTCGGAATGTAGGAGTTTGGCAAAGTTTGAAATAGCTGGCATACCACCAAAACCAGCTGGAATTGCGAGAGTTGAAGTGAGTTTTCAAGTAGATGCAGATGGCTTATTATCCGTAACTGCAGTCGAACAGACTACTGGGACAACGGCCTCGATAGATGTAAAACCATCTTACGGTATCAGTGATGAGGAGGTTACTAAAATGATTCAGGATGGGGTTTCAAATGCTTATCATGATAAAGATGCTCGAGCAATAAGGGAAGCTATGCTTGAACTTAAAAGAAATGTTATTGCAGTTGAAGAAGCCTTAGTCAAAGATGGCAACCTACTCTCAACTGAGGAATACGAAAAAATATCATCGACAATGATGCAAGCTAAGGGTTTAATAAAATCATCAAGTGAGGACCGAGAATTGATTGGGAATGTCCACGAGAAACTTAATTCTTACTCTGATCCACTTGTTGAGAGAAGAATGAACAGAGCAATTGAAAGTGCAATTGTAGGAAAAACTATTGATTCTGTTGAGAAAACAACACCCTCTAAAAAGAATTGACATATTAATTGTGCCTAAAATTACAGTCCTTATTCACCCCGAACTTTGCCCTGATGAAAAAACTTTCCAAGTGTCTGAAGGTAAAAACCTTTGTCGAGAATTATTGAAAAACAATATAAACATTGAACATGCTTGCGAAATGTCCAGAGCTTGTACCACTTGCCACGTAATTATAAAAAAAGGGTTTGACAGCATTGATGTGTCGGAAGAAGATGAAGAAGATTTGTTAGATCGGGCATGGGGTTTACATCCACAATCTAGACTGTCTTGTCAAGTGAAAGTTGGATCTGATGATTTAGAAATAGAGCTTCCTTTATACACGATAAACCACGCTAGAGAATAAATACTGATTCCGAACTTTAAATTATGAATCTTAAGATATATATATCAGTACTAATTACATTGAGTTCTTTTCATTTTTCTTTTGCAAATGAAATCCCTTTGGACGAACTAAATGAGGCGCGAAATATAGCAAGCATAGCTATTTCTGAAAAAGACTTTGAAAGAGCTCTAAAAGCCTACGATGAATTATCCACTCAATATGTTGAGGACCTATCTGTTGCTAATGACATGGCAGTTATTCTTGCTGGAATGGGCAGGTTAGAAGATGCAAGAGTTATACTTGAGCGGGCAATAATCAATGACGAAAATTCTGGCTCAGCTTTTTTGAACCTTAGAGAAATACTAGCACGTCAGGCCTCAATTTCTTTTACTAAAGCATTAAAACGTAAATCACCTCCTGAGATATTGGCACTTCGTTCATCCGGGTTAGACCTAATTCAGCGCACAGAAAATTTACAAAAACAGATTGAAAACAATGAGCTAATAGCCTTAGATAAATCACCTAATGGTTCTTATTTACCATCATTAGGGTCTGAAATTCCGAGTGTAGTTATTGAAAACCCTGTTAAGCAAATAGAGACTATTATTTTTAATTGGGCAAAAGCATGGTCTTCAAAAGATTTTAGCCGATACATCAGTTTTTACAGCGATCAATTTAAAACAAAGAAATTCAGGTCCAAAAATTCCTGGGTTAAGTATAGAAAGCCGAGAGTTACTAAGAGAGGCAAAATAAGAGTCAAGGTAAATAATTTAAGAGTCGAATTAATATCAGATAAATATGCTGAAGTTAAATTTACTCAAAAATATAAGTCAGTTAATTTAAGACTCTCAACTTCCAAAAGAATGAAGTTAGAAAAAGTTGATAATGTTTGGAAAATTATTTTTGAAGGGACTTAGTTTTCATTTTAAGAACATATTATTAAGTCCATGGGGATGTCATATTCATTTGGTTCTAAACTTGAAACTTTGCATGAACCATAACAAATTCCAATTTTTTTTGAATCTGAAAAATTAGTAAGTGTTCGGTCATAATATCCCCCACCATATCCCAGTCGATAGTTATTAGAGTCGAATCCTACACACGGAATTATTATTGTTTTGGGATGTATTTCTTGGGCTGAAGATGAGGGAACTAGCAAGTTAAAAATTCCTTTTTCTAATATAGTATTTGTATCCCAGCTTAAAAATTTCATTGGAGCATTTTTTTCAATTATCACTGGTAGAGCTGCTTGACTTTTGCTTTTCATTAGCCATTTTGAAATCACCTCGACAGGGTCATATTCATTTTTCATAGGCCAATAAAAAGCAATGGGCCCTTCGCAATCTTTTAACAATGTATTCAAAGTATTAGAAATTTTTATATTTGCTTCAATTCTTGAAGAAGATGCTAAATTATTTCTTAACTCTAAGAAAGTTTTACGCAACTTTTTTTTTCTCAAATTTAGTTTATTTTTTTCCATATATTTGGTATTAATTTTATAGGCTTATCTAGGAGTAAGTTTTGTGCTAAATTTTCAATTATCATATTCATTATAAATAAATAAGGAGTAAATATTGGGCCTTAGAAAATTATTTGAAATTAGAGTAGTTTTATTAATACTGCTACTTTTTCCTCTTTTTTCACACTCTCTAACTATCAATGACAAACTCAGAAATGCAACACAATTTTTATCAGATGGGAGTATGGACAGTCTTCAAATGGCCGAAAATACTTCACACTCAGTTTCTGTTGGTGAACCAAAAGCTTCTCTGGCTCACTGGTTAAGAGCCCAGTCACTGTATGGATTAGCTGGATTAGGGCACGCTTTTGACAAAAAAGACTCACCTTTTATTGAGGAGGCTAAGGTAAGAATAATACCCTTGCCAAATGATTTGCTTCCTGGAAATGTCTTTGTCTTTCCATCGCCTGGTTTCAACCTTAATTATGTTTTAATTATGGAAACTAGTACATCTAGGCTTTTCATTTATAGAGTTAATGAGCTGGGTTCCCTTTTTTACGAAAATAGCTTCTATTCTTCAATTGGTCTATCAGGGGATAATAAAGTGAAGGAAGGTGATAAAAAAACTCCTATTGGTGTGTATAGATTTTTAAAAGAAATTTCAAATCCACGTTCTGATGGTTTTTTAGGGGATGTGGCAATGACACTGGATTATCCAAATGCAAAAGATAAAAAAGATGGAAGAACAGGATATGGTATATGGATTCATGGAGTACCCAAAAATACATACGTTAGATCACCAAAAGCATCTGATGGATGTTTGGCTCTATCAAACGATGATATTGAAATTTTAAAAAAATATATAACTTATAAAAAGACACACATACTGATAGTGTCAAAAATTTCATGGATTCATCCAATTGTTTGGAAAAATACAAATCAATTGTTACAAAATATATTTTCATCAGACTCTATCGACACAACGGAGAATATTCATACATTTTTGAGTTATTTTAGAATTTCAAAAGATCGTCCCTCAGTGGCATTAAATCGGATAGGAGATAATTTATATCGTGATTACTGGAAAGAAACAAATAAGGGGTTTGAAAAAATATTAAGTGAAAGGCTTGACTAAGATTATGGAAGCTGATGAGAAAAAAAAGTTAAATGAGTTATTAGGGGAATTATTGGAACGAGTTAAAAAACTTAGGGGGTATCTTTGACTTTGATCAAAAAAAAATTAGATTAGCAGAAGTTAATAGAAAGTTAGAGGATCCTGACATCTGGAAAAACCCAAAGAAAGCTCAGTATCTTGGCAAAGAAAAGAAAGATTTGGAAGGGGTAGTTCTTAAAATAATTCATCTTAAACAGGTCCTTGCTGATTCTCAGGAACTTTTTGCTATAGCTCAAGAAGAGTCAGATACACGCACCATACAAGTAATTTCTGGTGATGTGGAAAAAGTTCATAAAGAAGTTTCAATACTCGAATTTAGAAAAATGTTTTCAAATACTTCTGATCCACTTAACTGCTTTATTGACATACAATCTGGTGCAGGAGGGACAGAGGCTTGCGATTGGGCGGCTATGCTTCAACGTCAATATTTGAGATATGCTGAGCGTAAAGGTTTTAAAACTGAGTTGCTTGAGGAATCTGAAGGCGACGTTGCTGGTATAAAGTCGGCTACTATAAAGCTTAAGGGTGAATATGCCTATGGATATTTGAGAACTGAAACTGGGGTTCATAGATTAGTCCGAAAATCACCCTTTGACTCATCTGGAGGAAGACATACATCATTTGCTTCTGTTTTTGTTTATCCAGAGGTTGATGAAACTATTGAAATAGAAATTAATCCAGCCGATGTAAGAACGGACACTTATAGAGCTTCCGGTGCGGGAGGACAACATATCAATAAAACAGATTCTGCCGTTAGATTAACTCACAATCCAACTGGAATAGTAGTTCAGTGTCAAAATGATAGATCACAGCATAGAAACAAAGATGAAGCTTGGAAAATGCTAAGATCGCGACTATTTGAATTTGAGCTTAGAAAAAGGCATGCTGAACAACAAAAAATGGAGGACGCGAAAACAGATGTAGGCTGGGGGCATCAAATTAGAAGTTATGTACTTGATCAATCGAGGATTAAAGACCTTCGCACTCAAGTTGAAACTGGAAATACTCAAAAAGTATTGGACGGAGATCTTGATGCATTTATTGAAGAAAGCTTAAAAAAGGGTGTATGAATATAGCCACAAAGAAAGTCATTGATATGAAAGACAAAGAAACTTCTAATAATGAAAATAACATTATTTACGAAAGAAGAAAAAAACTAACAGAGCTTAGAAAAACTGGTTTAGCTTATCCAAATAAACTCTTTCCAAAAAATAGAGCTTCCTTGTTGCACGAATTATATTCAATAAAAGAAAGAGAGTTCTTTGAATCCTCCTTCATAGAAGTTTCAATAGCAGGTCGTATCATGCTAAAAAGGTTGCAAGGCAAAACAAGTTTTTTTACTCTGCAAGATGCTACAGATAGAATACAACTTTTTGTAAATGATGATTATTTGGGTATCAAAGAGCATACTTTTGCTAAACAGTTGGATTTGGGTGACCATATATATGTTGAGGGAGTGTTATTCAAAACTAAAAGGGGGGAATTAAGCATAAGATGTAAAAAGATTTCAATTATGGCTAAGTCAATAAGACCTTTACCTGATAAATTTCACGGATTACAGGATACTGAAGCCAAGGTCAGGCAGAGGCATCTTGATTTAATAGTTAACCCTGAAACAAGAAAAACTTTCGAAATGAGATCAA
Organism: Betaproteobacteria bacterium TMED41; assembly: GCA_002167365.1. Taxonomy (GTDB): domain Bacteria; phylum Pseudomonadota; class Gammaproteobacteria; order Burkholderiales; family Burkholderiaceae_A; genus UBA7377. The sequence goes on from NHCU01000046.1 coordinate 11,608, forward strand.
AAGTTTTATCTAAATTAAGAGAGTACATGGAGCGTAGTAAATTTTTAGAGGTTGAAACACCCATGCTTCATCCAATTCCAGGTGGTGCGACAGCTAGACCATTTGTCACCCACCATAATTCTTTGGACCAAGAAATGTTTTTAAGAGTTGCACCCGAACTTTATTTAAAAAGGCTTATAGTTGGTGGGTTTGAAAGGGTGTTTGAAATCAATAGAAGCTTTAGGAATGAGGGAATCAGCACAAGACATAACCCTGAGTTTACAATGATGGAGTTTTACGCAGCATACACTGACTATAATTGGCTAATGAATTTTTTGGAAAATATGCTAGTAAAAACTGCAATTTCAATTTTAGGGACTACGAAAATTTCTGTTCAGGGAGTTGAGATCGATTTTAAAAAGAAATTTAATAGATTGACCATAATTGAGGCTTTAAGAAAAGTCCTAAATGATCAAGAAAAAGATTGTTTAAATAGTGTTGATTTGGTTAAAAAACTTTTAGAAAAATATAGTGGTAAAGATTTAAAAACTTTTTCTAATACTATTAGCCTGGCCGCCCTACATTATAAACTTTTTGAAAGTATCGCAGAGGAGTCATTGATTGAACCAACATTTATAGTTGACTATCCGGTTGAAGTATCACCATTGGCGAGAGTTTCTGACGATAACCCTGAAATAACCGAAAGATTTGAGCTATATGTAGGTGGAAGAGAAATAGCTAATGGATTTTCAGAACTCAACGACCCTGAGGATCAAGCCAAAAGATTCCAGTCGCAACTAGAAGCCAAAGCCGCTGGTGACCTTGAGGCCATGCATTATGACGAAGACTATATAAAGACACTAGAAGTTGGAATGCCTCCTACGAGTGGCTGTGGAATAGGAATTGATAGGCTGATGATGTTGTTATCTAATAAACAAACAATAAGAGAAGTTATTTTTTTTCCTGCTTTGCGACACTTGAGTTAATGTTTTTTTCTTGGATTATTTTCCATCCAAGTTTGGTTTTTGCCCATATGAGCTCTTTCACTGAATTATCATTGTAGTTTTTTGATTTGTAGATTTGGGTAAAACTGGTGATTATGTTGTCGCCATCAACCCTGGAAACAATATTTTTCAGAGATATTTTAATATATTTCGTTTTTTTAAAAATTCGTTTTTTGTTGCTTTCAAAGTTTTTTAATTCTGGAAAGTCTGGGTGATAGTAAGTCATAAAATTTTTAAGATCTCTTGAGGCCCAATTTTTACGCCAGTCTTCAAGATCAAGTAAAACTAGACTTCTCGAATACTTTGCATTTGGAGTCGGCTTATCTTCGGTAGCTTGGCTTGGCTCATTCTCGAGAGATTTTTTTGACTTGTCTTCATTTAAAGCCACGGTTGTATTTTTATATAATTCAAAAGCTTCAACATTTATCAATTTTAAAGCTTCAGATAACTTTGCAAGCTTTTCAGGAAACAAATGCTGTCCACTAATCCCAATTATTGTCGTAGCGATTACAGCGAAAAGGAGGAGAATTCTAGAGATTTTTTTTAGGTTCCTGCTATTCTGCGAAGGAGGCACAGGATTTTCGTTTTCAAAAAGTTTATTTACATTACTGTCGAAATTTCTTGTCTTTAAATCTGAATGGCGTGCCTTATGAACAAGCAGCTCTCTTGGTTTGCTAGCTTGTTCACAAGCGTCATGACCATTTGTTGACTGATCTCTACTGATCAAAGGAATTTGAGAGGAGTACCACATGATTTCCCACTATTGTTTGAATTAGCATAAATAATTTTTTAACTTTATATTTATATATCGGAAAAACTCAAAATAAGTTGAGGAATTTTAATTATACTAAAGTATAAAAATATGTCAAATTATTAATACTAAAGTATTAATTTATTAATTCATTAATTTTTTGTGTTTAAATTTTCTTTGATTATTATTTGTATGGATTCATTACCTAGCCACTTATTAATATTAAGTTCATAAGCAACAGAAATTTTATTTGTTGTGATTTTGGGAGCATCGAACCATATTGCCTCATATTTATTGAATGATTCTCTCTTGGAAGACTGACTCACAGTTAATTTCAGGTGTTTCTCTTTTAGAATTTTTTTTTCATGAATAGTAAATTCATCATGAAAAATTGGAGGTTCAAATGACTGGCCCCAAATTGTATTTTTAACTTCAGAAACTAATTCAATATTAATCTCCATAAGATCAATTTTTCCATCAGTATGTAAAATGGGTGAGTAAATTGACTTGTCTGAAAACTCTCTAAGAGCCTTGTTGAATGCAACTTTAAATTCATCAAGTTGCTCCTCGTAAATTGTCATTCCNGCTGCCATGGCATGACCTCCGAAGTTAATGATTAGATTCGGTGTTCTCATAGATACTCTTTCAAGAACGTCTCTAAGATGTAATCCATTTATTGATCTGCCGGAACCCTTCAGAATCTTGTGATTTTCGTCGTGATAACCAAATGCAATTGTTGGTTTAGTTAGCAAATCTTTTACTTTGTTTGCTACTAAANCAATTACTCCTTGATGCCAATTTTTTTTGAACAAGATAACACCCAAAGATTCATCGTCTAATTTTTCATTGGCAACTAAATTCATTGCTTCTCCTCGTGTTATACCCTCTATCTCTCTTCTTTTTTTATTTAATTCATCAAGTTGCATTGCAAAACTTAATGCTTTTTTTTCATTGTCCTCAATCAAGCACTGAATACCTATACTCATATCAGAAAGTCGACCTGCAGCATTAATTTTTGGAGCTATTTTGAAGCTCAAATCTGAGCAAACAAGATCAGAGTAGGATAAGTTTGACACTTTTAGCAAAGCTTTTAATCCACTATTAATTAATCCTAGTTTAAAACGTCTTAATCCTTGTGCAACAATTCTCCTATTGTTTAGGTCTAGGGGAACTAAGTCAGCAATTGTTCCCAAAGCTACGAAACTTAAAAGATCATCTAAATTTGGTTCTGGGAAATTTAAAAAATAATTTTGTTTTCTTAACCAGGCTCTAGTTGCAACAAGTACGTAAAAAACAACGCCAACTCCAGCAATGTTTTTGCTTTCAAAACNACACCCTCTTTGTTGAGGATTTACAATCAGTGCTTTGGGTAAAGAACTGCCAGGAAGATGATGGTCTGTAATTAATACTTCAACACCGAGTTTCTTTGCAATTAGTACGCCCTCGTGGCTAGAAATACCGTTATCTACTGTTAACAATAAATCAGGTAATTTACTGTACTTCTTATTGAATTTGTCTACTAAAAAATGCACCAAATCAGGAGTTAGTCCATAACCGAAAGTAAATCTATCAGGTACAATAAAATCGACAATAGAGTTAAATTTTTTCAATCCTAAAATGGAAATGGCACAACCGGTTGCTCCATCGGTATCAAAATCAGCCACTATGATAATTAATTTTTTTTTAATTATTGCATTCCCAAGTAATTCTGCAGCTTTTTCAATGTTTAATAACTTCCATGGAGACAAAAGCTTCGATGTTGACATGTCTAATTCATCAACGGAATTAATATTTCTTTTCGAAAGTATATTAGCTAAAAGTGGTGATATTCCTGAACTAATTAAAATCTTTTCAAGACTTGAATTTGATTTTCTATCAATAATTTTCATTTATAGTAAAAATAAAATGATCTTAATATAAATAAATATTTTGAAAACACTGAGAGTGTAAATTTATTTGTTTTTGTTAAAACATAAGTATCATTAAATATGAAAATACTTACTCTTTCCTCTTTTTTTTCAATGCTCTCATTAAATACTCTTAGGGTTTGAGTGAAAGATATACAGGATTCTCTCATTTTTTTGTTTAGTAATTTATTTTGGCTTTTTTTAAATGGAATTTGCGTTTCGGAAAGGTTAATTTCTGGAACAGGGTCATTTTTAATATTAATGTCGAGCTCCACCTTTTTTTTATTTTGTAACCAATAAATAAAACCTTTTTTCATAATAGAGTAAAGGTCATTTTCTTTAATTTTCTTTTCATCTATAGCTTTTTTAAAACCAGTATCGCAATCTTGATTTACAGGCATTGTGCCCCACCCCCACGCCCATAAGGTATTAATATTCAAATCGTGAGGTTTTAATCTATGCCATTCCATTTCTATCTCAGTTATGAGATTTCTCCACAATCTATTTACTTTATTTGAAGAACTAAAGTAGTGTGATGACAAATTAGAGTCTTCAGTAGGGAAGATACTATTCATTAAACTAAATTCTTTTGGTAATTTAATTAAGTAAAAATCAAGTTCCTTTTTGGGAAAGAAGATTTCTCCTCCAGATCCTATAATCACCTCTTCAAGAATTTTTTTTCTGGTTTCATCTAACTTTTCACTAGAAATAATTTTCAAATCCGCCTGATACAAATTTAAACCTATATTAGCTGGTGACAATATTGCCCAAGCCTTCTCATTTTCCGGGTTTAAACCAAGAGCCAAAGCAACAAAATAAGCCCAAGGGACTTTGACCTGGTTTGGCCAAAATTTTCTTTGAATAATGTAAACTGTTAGTGTATCTAAATATCCAGGGCAATCATTATTTTCTCTCTCCAATATAGCGGCCATATTGTTTTCTATGAACCATCTTGTTTTGCACCATTCAATAATCAGTTTCATTTTAACTTTATTTGAAACATTTTTTTTTGAATGTATAAAGAAATTGATTAGATCCTCATTTAGAAAATTGTTTTCATAAGAAGTTAGTTTATTGTAATTTGCGTTCATAATTTATTATGCCAAACAGAGAATCAGAATGTATGAAATATTAATTGGTTTAAGATATATTCGGTCTGGAAGGGTTCCGGGCTTTGTAAATTTTATCTCCGTTTTGGCCACTATTGGAATCGCTTTGGGTGTTTCGGCCTTAATAATTGTTTTGTCAGTAATGAACGGATTTCAAAAAGAGGTGAGAGATAAAATGTTAAGTGTTTTGTCTCACGTTGAGATCTATTCTAGTAATAATGACGCTGCGCAACTTGAAGACATGGGTTCATTATTATTGAAAGAAAGAGAAGTTTTGTCAGTTTCTCCTTTTACATATTCCCAAGCTATGTTAGCTCGTGGTGACCAAGTCAAAGGAGTTATCGTACGAGGAATCAATCCAAATACTGAATTAACAGTTAGCGAAGGTCTCTCAAATATTGTTCAGGGCGATATCAATTCTTTGAGAGAAAATACTTTTGGAGTGATAATTGGTCAAGAACTTGCAAAAAATCTAGGCATAAAGGTTTCTGATAAATTAATGCTCATTGCTGCCGGACAATCGTCATCCCCATTGGGGGTTTTCCCTCGATTAAAAAAATTTAAAGTAGTGGCAATTTTTTCTTCAGGTCATTACGAGTATGACCAAGGACTGATATTTACACATCAAATAGATGCAAGAAAATTTTTTAAATTTTCAGCTATGGAGGGAATTAGAGCTAGATTAACTGATATGCATCTNGCTCCAAAATTTAAAGATGAATTTCAAAAAAAAATCCAAAAGGATTTTATAATTCGTGANTGGACAAGTGAAAATAAAAATTGGTTTGCAGCAGTTCAAGTTGAGAAAAGGATGATGTTCATTATTCTAATGTTAATAATTGCGGTAGCAGCCTTTAATCTTGTTTCAATGCTTGTCATGGTCGTAACCGACAAAAGGTCTGATATCGCAATTTTAAGAACTATCGGAGCAAATAAGACGTCGGTGTTGCTTATTTTTATGATTCAAGGTGCATTATTGGGACTTTTGGGTGTGATTATTGGTGTTTTTTTTGGTGTGATCGGTGCCCTTAATTTGGGTATAGCTATTTCAACTATTGAAACAATATTTGATTTTGAGCTTTTACCTAAGGGTATTTATCTAATTAATACCTTTCCATCAGACCTTAGGGTTACTGACGTAATAACAATTGCTATCACCTCTTTTGGATTATCCCTATTGGCTACGATTTATCCCAGCTTGAAAGCTTCGAATATTCACCCAGCAGAAGCACTTAGATATGAGTGAATTATTATCTAAAAAAATTATTGAAGCAAATAACTTAGGCAAAAGATTTACAGTTGGACAGAATGAAGTTATTGCTTTGGAAAATGTTAATATTTTTCTGCACCTCGGAGAATCTATGGCAGTTGTTGGTCCTTCAGGTTCCGGCAAGAGTACGTTGTTACACATTTTGGGTGGGTTGGACTTTCCAAATTTAGGTCAAGTTTTTATTGATGGACGATTGATAAATGATCAAAGTGATGTTGAGAGAACCATAACACGTAATAAAAAAATAGGATTTATTTACCAATTTCACCATTTACTTCCAGAGTTTACAGCTGTTGAAAATGTAGCTATGCCGTTAATAATAAGACGCTTGGGATATAAAAAAGCTTGCCAGAAAGCTACAACTATCCTTAAACAAATTGGACTACAAGACAGACTAAGTCATTTTCCTTCTATGTTATCAGGTGGAGAAAAGCAAAGAGTTGCAATCGCTAGAGCTTTGGTTACAAATCCATGTTTGGTACTTGCAGATGAGCCCACAGGAAACTTGGATACTGATAATGCAGCAGATGTTTTTGGATTATTAATGGAGCGTGTAAAAATTTCAAATGCCGCTCTGGTAGTAGTAACTCATGATTTAAAATTAGCAAAAAAATGCGACAAAATAATTTCGCTTGATTAGTTAATAAATTTAAATTTTTTGTTTATTATCCAAATAATGTTAGTTATGAAATAACCAGACATAGATAATAAAAATGCGACTATAAGTGTACCAAATATCAATGGCCATCCAATTGACATTATCCACTTAGTTAATTCAATCGAATAGCTAATAGGTTCGTGAAGATTCAATAAAGGTATTTGATCAACTATTTCATCAATACTGCTGAGCTGCTTTGTCTCGGTTTCTGAAAAAAAAATTGCACTAAGTTGTGGAAAAATATTTATAAAAATTAGACCAACTTTTAAACATAAAATATAGATTGGTATAACTGTGATTGGATTTGTGTAGAGAGTGATTAGGACCGCTATTGGCAAATTAAAATTCAAATAAAACGCTATAGTTGCTGCTGTGATCATCTGAAATGGCGCTGGCAATAGCCCACAAAATAATCCAACTGCTATGGAACCTGAAACGGATTTTTGCGAGAGCTTTAAAAACTTGCTATTCTTTGTTTTTATTTTTTTATTAATTAGAAATCTGTTTAATTCTGAATTATCATAATTATTTATGTAATTTTTTATTTTACTTATCACTATTTCTTTACCCTTTTGTATATTTTAATATGATTCTTTCTTTTTCCGATACACATTGCCATCTTGACTTGTTAGCTGATCATGAAGCTCAGATAGTAAAAGCGAAAAAAAATGGCGTTAATACTATTATTGTTCCAGCCGTTGAGCCAAAAAGTTTTGAAGTTATAAAAAAAATTGCATCTGACTATAGTGGAATTTTTTACAGTGTAGGTATTCATCCTTGTAGAGTCAATGATATTACTGACAACGATTTGTTGACTATGGAAAATTTTTTAAGTAAAAACATTCAAGACCCGAAATTAGTTGCCATTGGGGAGATTGGACTTGATTTTTTTTTTAAAAATCTACCAAAAAATAAAATGGAACGTTTTTATTTTCATCAACTCCAGTTAGCCAATAAATTTTCTCTTCCTGTTCTTCTGCATGTGCGACGTTCTCAAGATTTAGTTCTAAAATATTATAAAAAATCGGGAGTAACATCTGGTATCGCACACGCTTTTAATGGTAGCAAAATTCAAGCTCAAAATTATTTTGATAATGGACTTCTTTTGGGTTTTGGAGGTTCGATGACTTTTGAAAGGGCTTTGCAAATTAGGCGACTAGCAACAACTGTCCCTGACAACTCATTTGTTTTGGAAACCGATTCACCTGATATGGTGCCAAGTTGGAAAAAAGTTAATGAAGAAAATACCCCTTCTGAAATCCCTGGAATAGCCAGATGTCTAGCTAAATTAAGGAACAATAGTGTTGAACAAATTGCATACCTAAGTTCACAAAATGCAAGAAATGCAATACCAAGACTTAGCCTATGAATAGTTTAACTCACTTATCTAAACTCAATGTTAAGTGTCGTAATCCATGTGGTTTCCATAATATGGTCGTCCACCAGTGGGGTGATCCTGACAATTCTTCGGTAGTTATTTGTCTTCATGGTTTGACAAGAGCAGCTAAAGATTTTTTATGTTTAGCAAATGAATTAAAAATAAAATATCGAGTTTTAGCTCCTGATTTGGCTGGTAGGGGGGAATCCGACTGGTTAGCAAACGAGAGTTTATATCAAATATCGCAGTACATTAATGATTTAAATTCCATGTTTATACAATTGGATTTAAAAAAAATAAATGTGATTGGAACGTCATTCGGTGGCTTAATTGGGTTATTAATGGCAAGTTCTATTTTCAATTCAGAATATAAAAATTCTCCTTTTTTTTTTGGGGTATCTAATACAAGAGTCGATGAAAAAATTATTTTTGAATCGCTTGTGATAAATGATTTTGGATCTCAGGTTCAGTTGAGTAATCTTTTTAATTTAGCCAATCAAATTGACTTCGAGCCAGATATAGAATTAGAAGATTTTAATGAGGCTGTGCTTTTGGTCAAACGAATTTGCAAAGACTTTGGGCATCACTCAAGTTCTCAATGGAAAGTATTGACCGAGAGTTTTTTTAGACAGGAAAAAGAAAATGGACCATTCAAGATACATTTTGATCCTGCAATTGTTTCGCATTTTAGAAGATTTTTTTCTGTTTTGGGAGGAAACCTAAAAACAAATTTGATTAGAATTCCGGATTTAAATTTTTGGACATTCTACGATAATTTAAACTGTAAGACTCTTTTGTTACGAGGAATGGAAAGCTCTTTATTAGATAGGGATACAGCAATTCAAATGACCAAAAGAGGACCCAAGCCAAAACTTGTTGAATTTGCTGGTATTGGGCATGCTCCAACCCTAATGCAAATTGATCAGATAGCAATCATAAAAAATTTTTTGAATTTTTAAATGACTGCTTATTGCCAACCAACATTGTCGAGTAGCTTCTGTGCATTAAATTGATTTTTCCCGATTTCTTTCATACTCAATATATCTCTTTTAAAATTTCCCAAAGATTCTAATTTGGAGTTGTTGATTCTGGTTCCTTTTACTATTGGCCATTCATTATTACCAATGGCATAAAGTCTTTGTATTTTATCGGATAATAAAAATTCTAAAAAAAGCCTAGCATTGTTTGGGTGAGGTGCATGCTTTGCAATTCCACCTCCAGTCACATTGATGTGCGTACCACTGGAATTTTGATTTGGAAAAATAACTTTTATTTTTTTAACAGCTGCCCTGTCTTTAGGGTTCGATGAGCGCATTAAACGAACTAGGTAATAACTATTAGTAACTGCAACTCCACATTCACCAGAGGCAACTGCACGGATTTGGTCAGTATCACCTCCCCTAGGGGTTCTTGCTTGATTTGAGACTATTTTTTTGGCCCATTTTTTTGTTTGCTTCTCACCCAAATTGATCATTACACTTGATACAAGAGACAGCATATAGGGGTGAGTAGAAGAGCGGCTACAAAATTGATTTTTGAAAGCACTACTGGCCAAGTCTGAGTAAGTTGCGATTTTTTTTGAGCCATGTCTCCTTTTGTTAACAACGATGACTCTTGCTCTGCTAGTTAAACCGACCCAGTTATTTTTTGATTGGAATTTTTTGGGAACAATTTCAGTCATTTTTGCAGAGCCATGTTGTTGAAAAAAACCAGACTTTTCAGCCCGCCACAGTCTGGCAGCATCTGCTAAAATTATAACATCAGCTGGGCTTGCTGAACCTTCACTTTTCAATCTTTCTAATAATGCTTGATCTTTGCTTGAAACTTCTCGAACTTTAATTCCAGTTTCTTGCTTAAAAATTTTGTAAATTTTTTTATCTGAACTATAGTGTCTTGCTGTATAAACGTTTAAAATTTTTTCTTCATTTGTTGCATTGGCAGGGGACAAGACAGTTGTATTAAGTGATAATAAAGAAATTAGATAAATAATATTTTTTTTTATGGAATCTGAGATAAGTATTTTCAATGTTTTGCCTATTTTAATTTGTTTTATTAATAATAATAATAAGAACTATTTACAATAACATCTCGACTGAATGATATTTTCAATTTAACAAAAGAAGAGAAAAATGGATAAGATTGTTGTGTTAACTGCTGATTTAGCAGAAAAAATTGGTTTTGCCTGTTTGGATAAAGCAAAAGAGAACAGTTGGAATGTAAGTGTCGCAGTATGCGATTCGGGGGGATTCCTTCTCTGGATGAAAAGGCCGCACACTGTGCCCCCAATTTCTGCTTCAATCGCAATTAACAAGGCTCGAACATCAGCTCTTGGTAGAAGAGCCAGTAGCATATATGAAGACCAAATAAATAATGGAAGAAATGCCTTGTTATCTGCTCCAGAAGTGCAAGGCATGATGACAGGGGGGTTGCCATTGTTTTATGAGAACCAGTGTATTGGTGCTGTTGGTGTCTCAAATCTTAAGCCTGCAGAGGACGAATTAATAGCTCAAGCTGGAATAGATTTCTTCTCTAAGATTTGAAATTTAAAAACATAATTTTTGTGCATTTCAAAAAACATCGTTTTAAATTATTGATCTTTATTCAAGTTGACATCCAATTGAACTAGTTATTCATGAAATCATAAACCGTCATAATTGGTTTTAATCTTTTTCTAGAATTTTNGCATTATTCTTGTAAAATTTAAATTAAGCTTAAGGAGAGTTNCATGACCAGAATCGAGTCATCATTAAATGAATCCAGAGTTTTTAATCCTCCGAGTTTATTTTCAAAAAATGCTCGAATAAAAAGCATGGAAAATTATTTGGAAATGTGCAACGCTGCGGAAAAGGACTATGAAGGGTTTTGGGGGGAAAAAGCAAAAGAACAACTAGATTGGNACAAGTCCTTTACTAAAATTCTTGATGAATCTTCTGCTCCATTCTATAAGTGGTTTGAGGATGGCTTATTAAATGCCTCGTATAATTGTCTGGATAAAAATCTTGAGAAAGGAAATGCGAATAAAATTGCAATTCATTTTGAATCAGATTCTGGTGAATCTCATTCGATAACCTTTGCTAATTTACATAAAAAAGTATGTAAATTAGCTAACGCAATAAAAAAAATTGGGTTTAAAAAAGGAGATATTGCGGTTATTTATATGCCAATGTCGGTAGAGGGAATAACTGCTATGCAAGCATGTGCAAGATTGGGAATTACTCACTCAGTTGTCTTTGGTGGATTTTCAGCAAAAAGTTTACAAGAAAGAATTATCGATGTCGGCGCCAGTTTGGTTTTTACTGCAGATGAGCAGATTAGAGGTGGGAGAGAAATTCCACTTAAAGAAGTTGTTGATGAGNCTTTCTCTCTAGGGGGCTGTGAAANAGTTAAGAATGTGATCATCTANCAAAGAACTGGTAATGAAATCGTTTTTTGTAATGAGAAAGATTTGTGGTTGCACGAAATAATTGAAAATGAATCCGAGATTTGTGAACCTGTCTGGGTTGAAGCTGAGCATCCACTTTTTGTCTTATATACATCTGGTTCCACTGGAAAACCTAANGGAATACAGCATTCTACTGCTGGATATTTATTACATTCTATTCTTACAATGTTGTATACATTTGATATTAAATGCGATGATGTTTTTTGGTGTACTGCAGATATTGGTTGGATTACAGGACACACTTATGTTGCTTACGGTCCAATTGCTACTGGTGCAACTCAAGTTGTTTTTGAAGGAGTTCCAACATTTCCAGATGCTGGAAGATTTTGGGAAATAATAGAAAAATTAAAAGTAACTATTTTCTACACTGCACCTACTGCGATAAGATCTTTGATAAAAGCTTGTGAGTCTAATAAAGACATTCATCCAAAAAATTACAATATTACCTCTCTTCGTTTGCTTGGTTCAGTTGGGGAACCAATAAATCCTGAAGCATGGATTTGGTATTATGAAAATGTGGGTGGCGGTAATTGCCCCATTGTGGATACCTTTTGGCAAACTGAAACAGGTGGTCATATTATTACCCCAATGCCAGGTGCAACTCCGTTAGTTCCAGGTTCTTGTACCCTTCCTTTCCCAGGAATTGATGTGGGAATTGTGGATGAGAATGGAGAGGATTTACCTAATGGCCGTGGGGGGATGTTAGTAATAAAAAAACCTTGGCCTTCAATGATTAGAACTATATGGGGTGATTCACAAAGGTTTGTTAACACATATTTTCCCTATGAATTGGGTGGCAAATTGTACTTGGCTGGTGATGGTTCGATCAGAGACAAGGATAACGGATATTTTACCATCATGGGAAGAATCGATGATGTATTAAACGTTTCTGGGCACAGAATGGGAACTATGGAAATTGAATCTGCACTGGTTTCAAATTTGATTGTCGCAGAGGCAGCTGTAGTTGGAAGGCCAGATGATTTAACTGGTGAGGCAATTGTTGCTTTTGTTGTTTTAAAGGGCATGAGACCGTCATCTGCTGATGATGAAAAAAATAAAGCGTTGGAGTTAAAACAGTGGGTTGGAAAACAAATCAGTCCAATTGCTAAACCAAAGGAAATTCGATTTGGAGACAATTTGCCTAAAACCCGATCAGGTAAGATCATGAGAAGACTTTTGCGTGATATAGCAAATGGTGTAGAAATAACTCAAGATATTTCTACCTTAGAAAATCCGGCCATTTTAGATCAGTTAAAACAGGCTAGATAAAAGATTATAAAAATAGGCATTAAAAAAAAGGTAGAATAATTCAAGACTTGGAGAGGTGGATGAGTGGTTTAAGTCGCACGCTTGGAAAGCGTGTGTAGGTTCATAGCCTACCGCGGGTTCGAATCCCGCTCTCTCCGCCAATCGATACTTTTCGGTTAGTCGAAAAGGACACGAACCCAAATACTCAATCCGTCTAAAGCCTTACTGGTACTACGTTTCAGAAGAGTCGAAAATTCGTCCTTCAAACACTCCTAATTAGAAAACTATCACAAAATTACACGAAAATACACTTGTTTACAGTAGAAGGACGAACAGGGCGACTGAATTTGGGTTCGTGTCCTTAACTACGACGGGTTCGGTTGCTTTTCAAAAACCGAACTCTGGGTATGAGGGTGTGGATAAGAACTGATACCTAGAATAAAATCAGATGACGTTAATTTTTTATCCTGTCATTTATAGAATCTTATGATTTACAACATCGGCTCAGCAAGTGGAACGTATTCGACAGGAGAAATCTCGAGCATGTTCATGGGTAAAGACGAATTGAAAATGGTATCAAATCACCGAACTACGAGCACGGAGATTTTGCAAAAGAAAACCTAGCTTACCCAAAACAAAAACGAAGAGAACTGTATGACCTACACCTACTGTGACTAAAACTTAAAATGTTTAACTCAAAGCCTAGGGGGTAAACCAGCAGAGGGTTGAAAATATGAGATAATTTTAGAAGGTAAGTTTTAAGCAGATTCAATAGATGGATATACAAATACTTGGGCACGGGACTGATCTTAGAACACGTACTTTTACCAGCGTTCGATTTGAATTACTTGAACAAATCGGGGATTTACAGAAAGTAAGAGATGAGTTCAATATTTTAATTCCTTTTAAAGGAGCTTATCTTACCGATGACGCTGTTCAAGAATTGACCTCTGACATCCCTACTTTTCTGAACGAAGAGTACTATCCGGAAATTAATATTGACCTTTCAAATGAAGCACTAACAAATGATGAGTTATATACAGTAACTATCGTTAGTTTAAGGCAAAATTTTTCTGTTCCACCACTATATTCCCAGTCCGTGGAGGTGCACGCAAACGTTTATAAAAACGAAAATAATATCAGTCAACTTATTACTGAATTAGAATTTACAATTAACAAGAATTACAGACAAACAACAAAAGGACTAGAATGGGATGTTTTGCGACTGGCTAGTGAAAATAAATTTCCTGAAATATATTATGGATCTCCACCTGAAACTAGCTATATTCCAGACCCTAACGGCCCTCTCCTAACATCACGTCCTACTGAAAAGACTTATAAATTACAGTTGAATTATGTTGATGAGGGCATTGATGTTATTGCTCGAATTGGAGAAATTAAAAACTCCGTTTATTTTATCGAGGATAAACTTTACTTCAACATTCCAAAAGAATACAAAGATTATAGTGGACGTGATAAATCCATTCCATGGAACGGGACGTTATATGATCAAACTCACAACGCTATTACCTGGGAAGCAAAAAAAATTCTTAATGAAAATGGATACGATTTTATAACATATACACCTAATCCTCCGACAGGATTCATTCCTGATAGCGAAATCAATGACAAGCTTGAGTTTGTTAAAAATTTGGCAGATGAATTTTTCTCTGGTACGTCAATAAAAACCAAGTTGGTTATAAAGGACAACAAGGCTAATTTTACAATTGAAAATGTTTCTGGTTCAGATTCATGGAAAATTACAGGTAGTGATATTGGGACAGACACTTTAAGTGGGTTTAAGAGATTAGAGTTTTCAGATGGTACATTAGCACTGGACATTGATGCAGGCGATACTGCTGGTCAAGCTTATAGATTGTACCAAGCAGCATTTGCAAGAACGCCTGATATGCCTGGAGTTTCCTATCACATGAATGACATGGAAAGTAATGGTTTGTCTGTTACTCAAATAGCAGGTAACTTTATTGCATCACCTGAATTCAAAACTCAGTACGGAGAAAACCCAACAGAAGACGAGTATATAAACCTTCTTTATCAAAACGTATTGGGTAGAACCCCACAACAATTCGAGGTAGATTATTACAAAGAACGATTCGAACAAGGCACGACAGACTGGAATACTACCTTAGTCTTCTTTGCAGAATCTCCAGAAAATATCGCACTTGTAGGACCAGATATAGCAAACGGTATTTGGTTGCCTGATGTGTAAAATCAAAATATTTGTGGTTTGAAAAAACCGACGATAAAGGTGAAATTCGACTTACAGCCAGTATGCTACGTTTACTTTGGTTTACGGGTGCAAAACTAAAAGGACGAAAAAGGCGACCGGTTCAAAAAAGAACCCTTGTAGAATAAGGCATGACGGGGAGTTCGAATCCCGCTCTCTCCGCCAAGTCAAGTCTTTNTTGTCCNTTATNNAAGCCAATGTTTTAAATTGACAACATTTTGACCCACATTTTGACCCACACAACTTAATTTTTTTTTAACAAAGTAGGGCACCCCTTTGCTTTTTCTTAGAACTAGACCCCCACACTGGGGGCACCCCCCTAAACTGAGTTAGGAGTCACACACATATATACATGGTGTTTTGCACGTAAAGATTTTGTAAGTAGATTATTAATACTGAGAAATTCTTACTTAAATATAAGGGTTATCACTAATAAATGCCACTTTTCCTGTTAATATTGTGCAATGCACAATATGACAAGAAAANANAAAAATGCAGANTTTCAGTGAAGATAGAAGTTANAAGGTAAAAATATTTGTTGGTAGNGAACCCTGTGAGATAAATATATTAGAGTGGGGTGATACTGCCAATGGAAACGTATTGCTATGCTTTCATGGTTTGACCAGGTCGGCCCGAGATTTTTCAGTATTAGCCTCCTTTTTTAAAAAAAAATATCGTGTTATTTGTCCAGAGTTAGTGGGTAGAGGGGAGTCGTCATGGTTAAAAAATAAAGCAAATTACCACATTCCTTTTTATTTGCTCAATATCTTAACTCTAATCAATGAACTAAAGCTTAATAAGGTTGACATAATAGGGACATCATTGGGCGGAGTTTTAGCAATGATTCTGAGTGCTAACTCTAAGAATTTTTTGTTAGATTTCTTTACAAATGAGCAAATAAAGAAAATTATCAAAAATTTGCTCCCAATAAAAATAGGGTCGTTGGTTCTAAATGATGTTGGAACAAAAATAAATTTTTCAGAACTTTCAAAGTTAAAGCATGGAATTAATGCATTACCAAAATTTTTCAATAATTTTGATGATGCACAATTTTATATTAAAAAAGAATTTGAAAATACTTTAGGTTTTCATACTGATAGTGAGTGGAGGCTTTTAACACTAGCATATATTCGCTACGATGAAAGAAGGAAAAGTTTTGTACCTCATTTTGATCCTGGTATTTTAAATCCGTTTAGATTGCCAGGTTTTTTCCAGGAATTTAGTAACAATAGTATGGGTTTTCTGCCAGATTTAAATTTGTGGAAATATTACGACTCTATCTCAGTCAGAACTCTTTTATTAAGAGGCAAAAATAGTACTATTTTAAGTCACGAATTGGCACATGATATGAGAGGCAGAGGACCTAAGCCAGACGTGGTCGAATTTGAAGGTGTTGGTCATGCTCCAAGTCTTATGAGAGGTGATCAAATAGAAGCGCTAGTGCCATTTTTATGTCCATAAACTCGATTAGACTACACTATCGTAGAAGTGTGAGTAACGCAAAAAAAGTGATTCAGAATCCTACACAGAATCAATGATTTAAGTGTTCAGTTAGAATCCCGCTCTCTCCACCAGTGTCAAGTATTTTATGGCTTTGCTAAGCCAATCTTTTGAAGAGCGCAGATTCTTGCCCACACTTTTACCCACACGATTTAAATTTTTAATCTTTTTTATTTGAATTTCTCTAATTTTATTATACGATACCCCTTATGGGTATATATAAATTTGCTATTTTGGGTAGTTTGGTATGGACATGCGCAGTGTTCGGCAGGCCGGTGTCTTACACTGATTCTTTCACGTTCATGATGTATTCGAATTATATGAAGGAATCTTTGTACGTCCATTATTCTCCATCATTTAAGCAGTCCGTTGGAGTTGAAGTTTTGAAAGATAAAGCCTTTGATACTTCCTATGGGTTAATTAGATATACACATTTGCTAATGCGTAANAATACCAAAAACTCTCAAGCTAACTTTTACTTTATTTCTAGTTTGGGATTAAATGAGACGTCAAATTATAGTTACGGAGTGCAGGGAGATTGGGAAACTAGAGAATATTTTTTGGGGTTCAAACACACCCAGAATAGTTTTTTTGATTCCGAATTTTATGATCAGTATTTCATGGCTGGCATGGTGCCGTATGTAGGAAAGTATGGCGATCTCCATACATGGATGATGTTGAAGGCAAGAAGAAACAGNNATTCGAATGAGACTCACACTTATCCAATCCTCAAATTTTTCAAAGGGGATACATTAATTGAAATAGGATTCGATAATAGNCGACTAGATTTACATTTTGTTCAACGTTTTTAATCAGGAGAGTAACATGAAGAAAATACTAATTGCATTTTTACTATCAATAACATCGGTTGGCTTTGCTCATAACTGTCATGATCACGGTTCTGATAATCAGCCTATGAAATCTGTTTCTGGTGAAGGGTTTGAAATTGATAATCAGAAGTATACGAGGTTCACGAAAGATCTTGAAAACGGTGAACAGATTGCAGTAGTGAATGTAAATGGCATGGTTTGTGATTTCTGTGCGCGTGGAATTGAGAAAACGTTTATGAAGAGCGCAAATGTAAAAAAAGTCGACGTAGACTTGGAAGTCGGTAAGGTTCTTATTGCGTATTCCAGTGACACAAAAATAAGTTTTGAAGATATTAAGGAAAAGATTACTTCAAATGGTCAAACAGCAGTGGATATGAAAGTACTCAAATTGTAATGAAAGACAGTATA